>JBEIUM010000307.1:0-2206 GCA_040374385.1 Sediminibacterium sp.
CGCGGATCAACAGGTGCCAGATGGAAGTAGACTTGCTTTCCTTTTGCCATCAGCTGTTCCTTTTCAATGATACTTTTACCCGATAGTACTACCACCAGCAGAGCTACCATTGGTATAATCCAGTGTTTACTCCATTTCATGGGTAGTCCATTTTTTTCGGGTGAAAAAATAAAGTAAGAGGAAGCCCGCACCTGTTCCCATCAAAATATAAGATTTGGTAAGCAGGGTATAATCTAAATCATAGTAATATTCTGACATAAAAACAATCAGCGATACAAGACTGAGTATCCATATCCACCGGTCTCCGGCCCGAAATGATAAAAGCAGCAGCAAGAGTATTCCGACGATGGCAGGGGAAATGAGTGTGGGTAGTATGATCAGGGCCACACATGCTGTGATGGCGATGCGTTGATTTCGTTCGTAAACGTCAAACATCGGCAATATTTGATACACCAACCTGACGAAAAGCAGCAAGAGGAGAATGGAGACATAAGAGAAATCTTCTCCTAACCCATCTACCAGGTGTCGTTTGCCCAGCAGCTGCAACATGCCGATGAATACGAATGCTACGACCACCAGCAATGGACGATACCATGCAGACATCTTACGAAGTAAGCTAAGGATGCGAGCTTCCTTTTCATACAGAATGACCAATGTGATGGAGAGTGCCGCCGGCCAAACCTGAACCCATGCAAGCAAGGAATGATTGAAAAATAGAAATAGTCCGCAACCTATTACTATGGAAAAAGCGAAGAAGGCAAGTATGGTATGACGAATAAAAATCAGGGTAATGAGAGCCAGCACCAGTTGGATCACTGCTGCCTGATTGATAGAAACTTTCCAGAGATTCTGGGCTAGCGCCACGAGAACAAAACCTGTCAGATATGAACAAATGGCGATGGTATCAGCGATCAGCAGATCTACATTTCTGAGTGCGAACAATGAACCGATGATAAGACAGGTACCAATAATTAACAATGCAATGGGAGACTCAGTAATTCCCCCGATTAACAGAAAGCCCAGAAAAAACTGCGTTGCCATGATTCCACCTATCACACTCACAATTTTTACAATCCAGCTGCTTTCCCTGGCATCCATTCTTTTGATGGCACGCTCCCACCCTGCTGCATTGAGTTGAAATGCATCACCGGCAGAAGTCATTACACTACTCAGCCAATTTTGATATTGTATCCGGTTACTCATGGCGCCATTTTTTTTGAAGTTGAACCAATTGCTTGACCAAAAGCGTGAGTGAACCAATGATCCATAGACCGCTGAGTAAATAACTAAATTCTGAAAATTGTATTTTATTGATCAGGTCAAGCACAACGACCATACCAGACAAACCAACTATGGTAAGCAGAAAAATATCCTTCTTCCGGAGGGAATACCAGGTAGCTGCTATCAGTAGCACCGCTTCCATAATTACCAACACCAGAAAATTGTTATCCCACTTAGAAAAGAGTCCGATCGTAAAGCCAAAAGACATAACACCTGCCAAATAGAGTGTCAGTATATAGATCAGCCAGTTGGCCATTAGCTCACTGCGATATTGCCTTATCAGCATTACGATGATGTAGAAAATAACATTCAATACAATGAATGCAATAAAAGCCCGAGAGCCGGTAAGATATGTAGTCTCCTGTTCCATGAACATGTACAAGGTTAGATTAGCAAGTGTTATCAGTAGCACCCACATAGGTTCGAAGCGTAAATAGATAGCCCATACCAGTACAAAGAGCCACCAGGAGAAAAAGAAATCATAGGCATTGGCACCTGTTTGATAAATCTGACCAAATACGGCGAAGATGACACCTATCATTACGGCAGCAGCGGTCAGCAACAAACGATGCAGTAACAATGAATTTCTCAACATCCAGGCCAAGCCGGCCAAAACAAGAAAAAGTGCCTGCACCAATCCCAACTTAGTAAAGCGGTGCAGGTGTTCCCAATTGAAGGCGAAAAAGAAAACCACACCGGCAACGAAGAATCCCAGTCCCAAACTCAGTATCAAACCCTTGATGAATTTGTGCCAGGACCTTTTGTCCGAATAGATTTCTTGATCCAACGTCGCTTGTAAAGAAGCTACCGGCCATCGGCTGTTGGCTACCAGCAGGTGAATGAAGGAACGAACCATACAACAATGTAGTAAAAAAATGGAAGGACGAAAAGTATTCAATCAGATTTTAAAAATCGTCCGGAAAAC
>JBEIUM010000048.1:0-15133 GCA_040374385.1 Sediminibacterium sp.
ACACGGTCGATCATAAATTGATTCATCATCCATCCAAAAGAAAAACAGCTTGACAGATACCATCATCAACCTCGACTCAGTAAATCCGATTGAATTTTTCGGCGTCAATAATGGCAAACTGGATATCCTCCGAAAAAAATTCCCCCTCCTGAAAATTTTATCCCGCGGCACGCAGCTGAAAATCAGCGGTGCACCGGAGCAAATTGAATCAGCCCGTGAAAAAATAGATCTTGTGGTACAATACCTGCAAAGGAATGGTCACCTGAGTGAAAACTATTTTGAGCAAATCATCGGGGGCGACGATAGCGAGACAGTCGACAATTTTGTAGACAACCATCCCAATGATATTCTGGTGTTCGGACCGAACGGAAAGACTGTTCGCGCCCGCACACAGAACCAGAAAAAGATGGTGCATGCCGTTGATAGGAATGACATCGTTTTCGCGATTGGTCCGGCCGGTACCGGTAAAACCTATACGGCTGTGGCACTAGCGGTTCGTGCCCTGAAAAATAAGCTGGTGAAAAAAATTATCTTAACCCGTCCAGCAGTGGAAGCTGGGGAAAGTCTTGGATTTCTACCTGGCGACTTGAAGGAAAAGATCGATCCTTACCTGCGTCCATTATATGATGCACTGGACGATATGATCCCGGCTGACAAGTTGGGGTATTATATGAGTACGCGCACAATTGAAATTGCACCGCTTGCCTATATGCGGGGAAGAACGCTGGATAATGCTTTCATCATTTTAGATGAAGCTCAAAATACCAATGACCTTCAATTAAAAATGTTCCTCACCCGCATAGGTGCCAATGCAAAGGCCATCATCACGGGCGACCCCACACAGGTGGATCTTCCCAGAAACATGCGCAGCGGATTAGATAAGTCAACGCGCATTCTTAAATCGATAGAGGGCATTGCTCACATCGAATTAACGGAAGAAGACGTAGTGAGACATCGCCTGGTAAAAGCCATCATTAAAGCGTACGAAAAAGACAAGGAGAGGGAAGAAAGAGAAGGCAAGTAAAGCGTGCTTTCATTCCCGCAGCTACTCGCGATTATTCAGTATATCGTGGCCCAATTTGTCGCGCTTGGTTTCCAGGTACCTTAAATTGTAACTATTGGGGGTTGTTTCGATGGGCAGTACTTCTGTAACTTCTATACCATAACCCTTTAAGCCGGCTCTTTTACGGGGATTGTTGCTCAGTAATTTTAATCGGGTTACGCCCAGGTAACGCAGAATCTGTGCACCCACCCCATAGTTCCGGTCGTCCATACCAAAACCCAGCCGAAGATTGGCTTCCACTGTGTCAAGACCCTGCTCCTGCAATTGATATGCCTTCAATTTATTGATCAGTCCAATACCCCTGCCCTCCTGATTCATATATACCACAACGCCTTTACCCTCCTTTTCAATCATCTGCATGGCATTGTGCAATTGTTCGCCGCAGTCACAACGTAAGCTCGAGAGAATATCGCCGGTAAAGCAACTACTGTGAACCCTTGTCAGCACCGGTTCATCTTTTTCCCATGTTCCTTTGATTAAGGCGAGGTGTTCAGCACCTGTCAGTGATTCCCGAAAAGCCACCAGGGTAAAATGGCCAAATTGGGTGGGCATATCGACGCGCACGAGTTCTTCGATCAGCGAGTCGGTACGTAAACGAAAATCGATCAGGTCTTTGATTGAAATGACTTTTAATCCTAAACGGGCGCCAATTTCCAGCAACTGAGGTAATCTCGCCATGCTGCCGTCTTCATTCATCACTTCTACCAGCGCTCCGCCGGGCTGCAAACCTGCCAAACGAGCCAGATCCACGGTTGCTTCCGTATGACCAGCTCTGCGCAAAACCCCTCCCGATACAGCCCGCAGCGGAAAAATATGTCCGGGCCTACCCAACTGTTCCGGACGAGTGGCAGGGTCGACCAATGCCATGATGGTTTTAGAACGGTCGTGCGCAGAAATACCCGTTGTCGTATCATCGCTGATCAAGTCAACAGAAACAGTAAAGGCGGTCTCATGCAGCGAAGTATTTGAACTCACCATAGGAGTAAGTTGCAGCGCTGCGCATCGCTCTTCTGTCAGTGCGGCGCAGATGAGTCCCCTCCCCTCTTTCACCATGAAATTAATGATCTCGGGGGTCGCGAACTCAGCAGCCACAATGAAATCACCTTCATTTTCACGATCCTCATCATCGACCACAATCACCGGTTTACCCTGGCGAATGTCTTCAATGGCGGACTCAATACTGTGCAGCATAAAATGAAATTAGGGTGCAAAGTTACACCTGAAAAATGACAATGTTGTTACCCGATACTTTCCGAATGGGTCAAATAGGTACCGTCAAAAAACATATAGTTCATGCGGCATCTACGGAATGATCTCGGTGCGATCCTTTTTTTCTTTGAATATGTTAAGATACGGACTACTATGTTGTTGGGCAGGTTTGTCGCCCTGGGGGGCTTTTGGTCAACCGACTACCGGCGAGCTAAAGGGAAAGATCTCCTGGGATGACGGGGCCATAGCCCATGGAGTAACCGTTACTTTAACCCACTTGCCATCCGGTACGCGCTATACGACCCTATCCAACCAGCGGGGCCTGTATCTTTTTTCAGGTGTGCATCCCGGTTCTGGCTACACACTTGAAGCCAGTCATATTCAAGGAAGAGCGACCAGGATAGAAAACATTCGCATCGGATTGGGGGAAGTGAGTGAAGCAATGCTCCTATTGCACGACAAAGCTGTCAACCGCCTAACGCCGGTAACCGTTTATGCACGATCAAAAAAACGTGAACAAGGAGACGGCCTTTTTGATTTTGTAGCAAGCGGAGAAGAAATGACCCGCTTTGCATCTGCCTCCAGGCAGCTGCATGAAAGTCTGCGCATCCTACCAGAGGTAACTATAAATGCCCATGGAATGGGAAGTGTATCGGTGGCCGGACAGAACTACCGCTACAATGCTGTATATACCGATGGTATGGTCAGTCATGATATTTTTGGAATAGCCCCATCCGGAACCTATGGCGGATTAAGTGGTATTTCACCCGTTTCAATGGAAGCCATAGAAATGTGTAAACTGGTCACCACACCCACTGATGCGATGCAGGGACATTTCACGGGTGCAGCCCTCCATACGATTACCAAACGAGGCAGTAATAGGCCCTCTACCACAGGCTATCATTACTTTCAACCTCCATCACTGACAGGTCAAACTGCTAACGAGAGAAATGCCGGGTGGCGACCTAAGGACTTTTATGTATCGACAAGTGGCATCAGCACGCAAGGTGCATTCAAACGTAATCGGCTCTTTTACTTTTTTAATGTAGAGGAACAACGGCGACAAATTCCCTACTTTATCCATACCGATCATTATCCGGGGGAGGCGGTAAAAAATAAAATATTACCCATCATCCGGAATCAATTAATAGCAGCATATGGTTATGACCCGGGAAGCTACGATGCAGCAAAGGAAGTAGCTACAGGTCAAAAAATGTTGCTGAGAGTTGATGCTATTTTGAAAAAAAACCAACAACTCATTTTTACGGGAAGGTATTTATCTACCGCACTGCAAAAACCGGGATCTGGACATACAGATGAAATTCATTTTTCAAATAATGGATATCAATTTAATGCGGAGAGTTATCATCTATCGGTAGAATGGAGAAAAAATAAAGAAAAGAACCGGTCAGCACAATGGTTGCTGCAAATGACGCATGCAGATGATGTCAGGGGTGCAATGGGAACGCCCTTTCCCCGTGTAAAGATCAATGATGGACTGGGTTCAATTTGGTTGGGTACAGAGCCCAACAGCGTTGTCAATCGAACCCAACAATGGGTAGGCATCATCCGAAAACAGAATCAATGGATGATCGACCGACATACCATTCATGCAGGAATCGAAGGCATGTATGTTGCTTTCAGCCATCTGTTCATCCCTTATCAGTTGGGCTATTTTATCTTCGATGAACCGGCAGATTTCATTAAAAAAAGAGCCCCGGTATTTTACCGCATCAATTATGGTTGGAAGGAAGGAAGTGCCGGCAACCGGGCATCTAATTTACAACCCATCGATATGTGGGATCTTTCATCGTATGCAAGCATAAGGATGCAATTATCCGATCGGGTCACCGTCTGGCTGGGTGGCAGGCTGCAAAAAACGCTGTTCAATAAGTCTGTTGAAGAGAATGATTTCGTAAACAATCAACTCATCCCCCTCTATGCTGCTCATCGAACATTCAACGCAGCTAATACGGGTATTCGACCCGAGTTGCGTTGGTCTTTCGGTCCGAAAGCTGCCATTGAATGGAAATGGAAAAATGGTTGGGCCTGGCAAACTGCTTTGGCCTGGCAGGCAGGCAGGTTGCCGCTCGTATGGCCTGCTTCTTTGTATGCTAATAATGGTAATCGATTGCGCGGGTTTATGGCAGTTGGTGCGGGCTTAGATGCATACAGGCTTCTGCCGATGCATGCCAACTCCCGGGGGGGAACCACACAAACAATCGTAGCCAACCAGATCCCCCTCTATCTCATGGAGGAAAAGATGCAGTTACCTGCTCAAATTAGGCTGCACACTAAATTGATTTTTCGCGATGAACAAAAAAGCTTTTTTGCAGAATGGCTATACACGCAAAATCGCAGAGAGCCTTTCTTTACACAGTTAAACCTATTACCATCAGTGCGATACACTGCTGAACCGGGTAAAAGAAAAGTGTATCAGGCGGGAGGGAATGCTGCGATTCCACTTCCGGGAGGCATTGCACACCCATATACTTATTCCATTTTATTGTCCACACGCAGTTCGAGCGGTGCTGAAAGTACACTGTGGAAAGTGGGCGGACAATTGCGGCTAACACAGCATCTTCAATTGGAGGGGGCCTATGCGCATAATTTTAGTCAATCATATCATGATGCTACAGGGAGTATTTTTAGCAGTCTGTGGCAGCAAACAGCCTCTGTACAAGGAAAAAATGACTTAGCACTTTCGCCGAGTGATTTTGGGGTGCGGGAAAAAGTGGTGGTGGGATTTTCTGCTGCCAAAACATCGGTCGACAAGCAAACAAACTGGTCATTCAGCTTACTGTGGGTTGGACAATCCGGTGATCGCTTCAGTTATGTTTACACGGGGAATAGTCTCGTAAGAGACAATGGAGTAACCGGTTTCAACGAGTTGATGTATGTGCCAACCATGGAAGAAGTAAAACAAATGCAGTGGGTACCGTTTCACAATGGCACTCGGCCGATTGGAACACTGGAACAGGCGGAAGCCATGGAGCAATGGATACAAACTCAACCATATCTCATGCAGAGAAGGGGAAATTTTGCGATGCGCAATGGAGCAGAAATGATGTTCCAATGGCAATGTGATTTGAAGCTGGAATGGCAACAAAGTTTTCATTGGGTGGCACAACAAGGGCGTGTTACCATCACCCTGGAATGTTTCAATCTGGCAGCTTTACTTTTCAAGGGGGGCGGCAGAAAATTCATGCTGCCGGATAACCGATACCGGGGCATCAGTTTTCTGGGGTTTCGCGATGAAACTTCGTTGACACCCCTTTTTCGGTGTGACCCGGATCAACTTTTCCGTGAGCAGGTGACTGAAATAGCCGGGTTTCAGTCCGGAAGACTTTCTCGCTGGTTAGTTCAGACGGGCATCAAAATCACATTATATTAAATAAATATATAATAGTTTTTGAGTACCATCCGCGGTGGGGGTTGTGGAAACAGTATTTTGTTCGGAGAATGGCAGGTTCTTATCACCAAATAATTAACAAATTGGGCCGAAGGTTAAATTATTTTAACATTAAATCCCCTCTCTAGCGCTGAAAACCCCATTTTAGCTGCATATTTGCATTTCTAAAACTAGCAATTATGCGAATCGTAAAAAATTTGACCATTTGGTTGACTGCTTTACTCGTGTCGACGACCTCAATGGCACAAGTTACAACAGGTACCATAACCGGTTATGTAAGAGACTTAAAAGGAGCCGGATTGACAGGAGCTTCCATTGAAGTTCTCCACGAACCATCTGGTTCTAAGTACAAATCAGTTTCCACTTCTGCCGGTAAGTACACTGTACCCGGTTTGCGTGTAGGTGGACCTTACAAAGTTACCATCACGTATGTCGGATTGAAGACAGAAGTGATCAATGACATTACTGTGCAGTTGGGTGACCCATCTGTAATTGATGTTACCTTGAACGATCTCAGCACTGAGTTGAAAGAGGTGACCGTTACAGGAACTGCCAACAAGCGCGCTGCATTGATTTCTAAAGATAGAAAGGGTGCAGCTACCAACATTAATTCCCGTTTGATTGGTAGTCTTCCTACCATCAGCCGTAACATCACTGACCTGACTCGTCTGGTTCCTCAGGCCAACGGTACATCATTTGCTGGTCAGGATAGCAGAGCTATCAATCTGACATTGGATGGTTCTATTTTCAATAACTCATTCGGATTGAGTGCCCTGAATGGTGGTCAGACCAACTCTGCTCCCATTTCTCTGGATGCCTTGCAGGAAATACAGATCAACGTATCTCCTTACAATTTACGTGACGCTGGTTTCACTGGAGCCAGTATCAATGCGGTAACTAAGAGTGGTACTAACACACTGCATGGAACAGCTTTCTATAACCTCCGCAATGAATCGTTGGTAGGTACCAAAGCTGGTGCGGCTGGTAAGCAGGATGTGGTGACCACCGCTTTCGATGTAAAGCAGTTTGGTGCCAGCATCGGCGGAGCCATCAAAAAGAATAAATTATTCTACTTTCTGAACTATGAAGGTGAGCGCAGAAACGATATCGGTTCTCTTTGGACAGCCGATGCAAGCAATGGTGCTACCCCCATCAGTGGGAACACTACCCGTGTAAGAAAGTCAGATCTGGATCAACTTTCTTCTTTCCTGAAGACTAACTTTAATTATGATCCGGGTGCTTACGAAGCATTCCCCTTCATCACGAAAAGTGACAAAGCTGTAGCACGTATCGACTGGAACATCAATGACAAACATAAATTCAGCATTCGTGGTAATTTGCTCTTATCGAAGAGAGATGTAGGTGTGAGCAGTAGCAATACCACGAATGGTACAAGAGGTGGTAACCCCAACTCAATTGCTTACTCCAATTCAGCTTACGAGATCAACAACAATATCTATGGTTTGATTGGTCAGTTGAACAGCCGATTCAGCAATAAAGTGAGCAATGAAATAACTTTTGGTTACACTGCGAATCGTGATTTCCGTGGCTTGAAAGGTGGAAACTTCCCGATGGTAGATATCCAGGATGGAAGCAGTCCGTTGACAGCTGTCCCTACTTCCGGCACATCCTCTTTACCAAGTGCTCAGGCAGCGAATAGCTTGAATTTGATTTCATTTGGTAATGACCCTTTCACTCCAAATAACCTCCTGAACACAGATACCTGGCAGTTTAGTGATAACCTGACCATCTATGCCAACAAGCATACCATCACTGCAGGTATCTCTTATGAAAGTTTCAACTTTACCAATGGTTTCACTCCGTTGATCTATGGTATCTATACTTTCAACAGCTTGGCTGACTTCTACACGGCTGCCAATGCTTACAAAGCAGATCCTAACCGTACTTTTAGTCCGGTATTCATGAGAAACTACCGCGCTAACTTCAGCAACCTGCCCGGTGGCGGCCCTTGGCTGGTAACTACCCGTGCTCGTCAGTTGGCTGCTTACATCCAAGATGAATACAATGTTGAACCTAACTTCAACTTAACCTATGGTATTCGTTTTGAAGTGCCTTTCTTCGTTGGATCTGGATATACCAATACAGAAGTAGATGGCTTCAACTTTATCGATAACAACAACATGACGACAAAGCTGAGTACTTCACAGTTGCCTTCTGCTAAACTGATGATCAGTCCAAGAATAGGATTCAACTATGATGTAAATAGTGATCGATCAACCCAAATCCGTGGCGGTATCGGTCTCTTTACCGGTCGTCCTTCTTTCGTTTTCATTAGTAACCAAATGGGTAACAACGGTGTGCTGAATGGTGGTGTGAGCGTATTCAATACGGCAGCATTCCCTTTCCGTCCAGATGTTCCTGCTAACTACCCTACTTTCCTGCCTTCACCTGGAACACCAGCTTCCTCATATAATATTGCTACTACTGAGAATAGCTTCCGTTTCCCGCAGGTATTGCGTTCCAACTTTGCCATCGACCAAAAACTGGGTAAGAAGGGCATTGTTGCTACTGCAGAATTCATTTATACGCAATCACTCAGCAATATCAACTATTACAACGCTAACCTGGTTCCTGCCTCTGCCCGATTCAACGGACCTGATAACCGCCCCCGTTTCCCCGGCGTAGGTCTCTCTGGTAGCGCTTTGAATAATGCAATCCGTGTGGTTCCTAAGATCAATGACGCTACAGTAATGGAAAGTGGTCCGCTGGGTGGTTCTATCGTAACAACCATTAAGCTCGAAAAACCAACACCTAACAAAGGTTTGGGCTGGCAGGCTGCTTACACTTTTACCAGAGCGCGTGATTATATGACGCCAGGTTCTATTGCCTTCAGTTCATGGTCTGGTATCCAGAGTGTTCGTGGTAATAACAGTACTGATATTGCTTTCAGTGATTTTGAAATTCGCAATCGTGTAGTTGGTAACGTTAACTACCGCGTTGAGTTAGGCAAATCTGCTGCCCTTTCGTTCTCTCTGTATGGTCAGTCTCAAAACCAAGGCCGCTTCTCTTACACCTACAGTGGTGATATGAACGGCGATGGTTTGAATGGTAACGACCTGATGTACATTCCGAACAATACTGCGGAAATGAACTTCCTCCCGATTGTTGTAAGCGGTGTAACCGTAGCAACAGCAGATGAGCAAAGAACTGCCTTTGAAAATTATATCAGACAAGATGAATACCTGAGCAAAAACAGAGGAAAAGTAGCTGAAAGAAATGGTGTATTGCAACCTTACATCGTTCGCTTCGACTTCTCTACGCAACTCGAATTGTTTAGAAACATTGGTAAGAACAGACATACGATCCAGCTCAGAGCTGATATCTTCAACATCGGTAACTTGATCAACTCTGCATGGGGCGTGAGCAACTTCGTGAATACCTTTAACCCGCTGGCTGCTGCCGGTGTAGACGCCAATGGTATCCCTCAGTTCCGCATGAACCGTGTAAACAACAGCATCAACTACACTACCTATAGAAAAAGTACCGGTTTCGGTGATGTTTGGCAAGGTCAGCTTGGTTTGAGATATATCTTCTAATCAATCGATACCAACTCATAAAAAAACCCGGAAAAATTTCCGGGTTTTTTTATGCTATCATCTCACCAATGAAGCTCGTCAATAAATTATTTTTCTGACCAACCCCAACGAATAAAATCGGGTAGAACCCTTGCCCAGGTAGCAACATCATGCTTCCCATCGACCAATTCCAGGTAGTGAATGTGCTCCTCGCTATAGCCTTTGGCTTTGAGTTCTACGACCAGATCAAGGGCATCATCGACCGAATCAATAATACCGTTCTTATTGCGGTCGGCCGTTTCATCCATGGCACCACATTGAATGAAAAATTGTAACCAGGGATAACAGATGCCCTTGCGAATTTGCAAATGCATCAACCTATCTTGCTCATCATCATAACCTGCCTCATAACTTTTTCTTCGCCACCAAAGTGATGGACTGAAAATGCCCACTTTACTGAATTCGGCTGCATGGTTCCATACCAGATCCAATGCACTGAGACCGCCCAAAGAAAATCCGGCCATTGCTTTTTCCCGAAAGGAAACAATTTGAAAACGCTTGCGGATAAAGGGCAATAATTCATCTAAGATGAATTTGGTATATAATCCAGCCTTTGAACCCCGTCCCATGTAATCGGCTGCATAAGCAATACCATATTCCTGCTTTCGGTCACTTCCACAATGAATGCCGATGACCATCAGAGGTTGTATCGCATGGTCAGAAGCCGTTTGCTTTAATAAGCTATGAAAAGGCATGGTCAAGAGGTCTTGCCCATCATTCACCAATAAGAGGTTCAGTGGCTCTCCACCATAACTATTATCGGTTCGGTAAACATCAAACAACACCTCCCGATTCAGGTAATCAGAAAAGAGGGTATATCGTTCGTAAGCATCTAATGCGGAAGAATCAGCAACTAATTCAGTCATGTACCAAAAGTAAAGCAATCAGCAGCCCGATACAAGTCAAAAGACACCGGAAACGCCGATTTTATTTTTTCCCGCCAAATCAGTAATTTAACAAAGTATTTCTTACCTAACAGGTCCTGTATTCTAATTTCGGGACGAAAGCAAGTAACCAACTATCATATGAAAAAAATTGGCATTTTATTCGGACAGGAAAGGAGTTTTCCGGAGGCACTGATTCAGGCGATCAATGAGAAGAAGCTGCCTGATATTTCAGCAGAGCCTGTAAAAATCAATAAAGTAATACAGGGTGAAGACAGTGGCTATGCAGTTATCATTGACCGGATTAGTCAGGATATTCCATTCTATCGTGCTTTCCTAAAGAATGCGGCCCTCTGCGGAACCGCCGTAATCAACAACCCCTTCTGGTGGAGTGCCGATGAAAAATTTTTTAATAATTGCCTGGCCACCAAAATTGATGTGCCTGTACCTAAAACGGTTATTCTACCCTCCCGCGATCTTCCTCCGGATACCAGCGATAAGTCGTTCAGCAACCTGGCATACCCGCTGGACTGGGAAGGCATCTTTGATTATGTTGGTTTTCCTGCCTATATGAAACCCTTTGCCGGCGGGGGCTGGAAGAATGTTTACCGCCTGGCTGGACAAGATGATTTCTTTGAGAAACATGCAGAAACCAATCAATTGGTGATGTTGTTGCAGGAAGAGATCGTATTCGAAGAATACTACCGCTGCTATTGCATTGGAGGAAAATATGTTCGCATCATGCCGTATGAACCGCGCAACCCGCATCATCTTCGCTATGTTGCCGATTTCAGTCCCTCACCTGAGAGACTGGAACAAATGCACAACATCGTTTTACGCATCAACCAGTATCTGGGATATGATTTCAATACGGTTGAATTGGCAGTTCGGGATGGTGTTCCTTATGCGATCGACTTCTGCAATCCTGCACCGGATGCGGATGTTAAGAGTGTCGGACAAGAGAACTTCGACTGGGTAGTTCAAACGGCTGCGCGCTTTGCCATTGAGAAAGCGGAACAACACCAGGCTGGGCGTGATAATCTCACCTGGGGTGCTTATCTTCAAAAAGGGGTAGCCAGGTTACCGCTGATCTGATCATTTCAACCCCAAGTTATTTTATGAGCCATCTCAACTACAAACACTTTACCCTGGGGGTCGAAGAGGAATACATGGTTTTAGACCCACAGACACGGGAGCTAAAGAGCCATCGACAACGCATCGTACAGGAAGGACAAAAAATACTAAAGGACAAAGTCAAAGCGGAGATGCACCAGGCGGTGGTGGAAGTGGGAACGGATATATGTAAAGACATAGAAGAAGCTTATAAGGATGTAACTTCCCTTCGGGGAAATATTTCCCGCATCGCGGGAGAGTTAGGCTTGTCAGTTGGGGCATCCGGCACCCACCCCTTCAGTCATTGGGAGAACCAACTGATCACCGATCACGTTCGCTATAATCAGATTGTGAATGAGTTACAGGAGGCCGCCCGTAGTAACCTCATCTTTGGCTTGCATGTGCATGTAGGGATGGAAGACCGGAAAACAGCCGTTCACATTGCCAATACTGCCCGCTACTTTTTGCCGCACGTTTATGCTTTGAGTACCAATTCCCCCTTTTGGGAAGGCAGGGACACCGGTTATAAGTCATTCAGAACCAAGGTTTTTGATAAGTTTCCCCGCACCGGCATACCCGACTATTTTGAAAGCCTCGAGGCTTATGAGAACTATGTCAATTTGCTCATCAAAACCAATTGCATCGACAATGCAAAGAAAATATGGTGGGATCTGCGGGTGCATCCGTTCTTCAATACCATTGAATACCGGATCTGCGATGTACCTATGACCATTCCGGAAACCATTATGATTGCCGGGCTATTTCAGGCCATTACAGCCAAAATATATAAGCTCCGCAGCAAGAACATGAATTACATCATTTACCAACGCTCCCTAATCAATGAGAATAAGTGGCGTGCCAGCCGGTATGGGATCGAAGGAAAACTGATTGATTTTGGCAAGGAAACAGAAGTTGATACCCGGTCTTTGTTACTGGAACTGCTTGATTTTGTGGATGATGTGGTAGATGACCTGGGTAGTCGACCCATCATCCAACTGGTGCACAAGACCCTCGAAACCGGTACAGGAGCCGACCGACAGCTGGCTGTTTTCCAACAATATCACGATTTAACAAACGTTGTAGACTATATACAGCAACAATTTCTGGTTACTTGATATTTTTTTAAAATATGTTTTAAAAACTAAACGATCAGGCAACGAACGGCCATCGTTAGGTATCTATACTATTTATCAACCCGTAAAATGTGTTTACTGTGACTGAATATGAGATCATAGAAGGCTGCATAAACAAAGATCCCCGCAGTCAGCGGGCATTATTTGACCGGTATGCCGGTAAAATGATGGGGGTTTGCCTGCGTTATGCCAGTGACCCAAGTGAGGCGGAAGACATGCTGCAGGATGCCTTCCTGCGTATCTTCCAGAACATCGGACAATTTAAGTTTGAAGGTGTTTTTGAAGGGTGGATTCGAAGGGTGGTTGTAAATGCCGCTATTCGTACCATAGAAAGGAAGAAAATCCAGTACAGGGAACTGGAAGAAAGTATGGTGGATGTACCCCGTGTGGAGGCGCAGGCCTATGCGCACCTGAACCAGGAGCAACTGCTGAAACTGATCAATCAGTTGCCCGATGGTTACCGCGTTGTTTTCAACCTGAGTGCCATTGAAGGTTACAGCCATGAGGAGATTGGTGAAATGCTGAATATACAACCCGGTACCAGCCGCAGCCAGCTGGTGAAAGCCCGGAAAATGCTGCAATATCAAATACTACAATTACAGAAAGTTGCTGTTTAGAATGCCAGATAGGGAATTTGACGACTTTGTCGGACGTCAGCTCAGCGATCTCTCCGCGCGTGTGCCGGATGGGATGTGGCAACGTCTGAACGAGCAGCAAATGGATCAGTTTTTCCGGGATAGCCTCAGCAACCTGGAAGTCCCGGTTCATGGGGACAACTGGCAGCGCCTTGTAGATACCCAGTTTGACAATCATGTAGCCGATCAATTGGTCAACTTCATTGCCCCGGTACCATCGGGAGCCTACGAGCAACTGGATGATACCCGTCTGGATCGTTTCTTCGGTAATAGCCTCTATGATCTGGATGTTAAGGTACCCGACACGACGTGGGATAAGGTAGCAGGTGCATTGCTGGATACCCACGCCGGAGATACACTTGAGCAATTAGATGTGCCGGTACCCGATGCCATGTGGGATAAAGTAGCCGATAATCAATTCGATAGCCATCTATCCCAACAACTTACCGGATGGGAAGCTCCCGTTCCGGCGGGTCTTTTTGATAAAATTGCTGATGAACAATTCGACCAGCATTTTCAAGCCGGATTGACAGCTTACGAAGTACCGGTGAGCGAAGCGTTGTGGGAAAAAGTGAAGCCAAAAGAAAAAGACGACCGTGGCTTCTTCTTCTGGTTCCGCATACCGATGGCGGCTGCCATCATTGGGGTGCTCTTCTTGGGTGGCATCATGGCTTCATATATTCTTTATAAAAATCAAAGTAAGGCCCCTATTGAGCAGCCTGGAACTGTTGTTTCGGGCGATGTTACGGGTAACGTGCCGCCTAAAGCCCCAGGTAAAGAAGCAAGTCAACAGCCGGATGAAAATCGTTCATTCCTCCCTCCTACTTCTATAGACTCCGTTGATACCAGATCGAAACGCAGCCTATCACCTTTGGCCGAAAACGAATTAAGTCCTGCAGCGGGTTCAACCCATGCAGAAAAACCCGTTACCGGTAAGGTCCGTAACTGGCTGGGATGGAGCAAAAATAAGAACAACACTCAAGTTACCAGTGGATTCAAAGTTACCGGTGTAACAGACGAAAAGAAGCAAAATGCGGAAGTGCAAGAAGCATTGACTGCACAGCAGACTTCTACTGAAAGAATACCAGCATTTGATCAACCGGTGTTGCCTATTTTGGAGAAAGCAAACTATAAATCTTATCCTTATGGCAGCCTGGTTGCAACCGAGCGGAACACCCGTGCAGGTTTAAGGGATATAAATGCGCTCTCCACAAAACAGATTTCTCTGCCCAAAATTACTTGTCCGCCCGTGCGCAGCAGAAACAAATGGGATGATTTCAATAAAGACTGGTATCTAGATACGTATGTATCACCTGATTATTCCATCCAATCGATCAATAACTTATCCGCTAGTCAGCACTACCTGCGACTGAAAGACAGTAGTGAGCGGATGCAGGTTGGATTTACAGCCGGCCTTCGACTGGTAAAACCATTGAATGACCATGTTCAATTCACCACCGGGGTGCAGTATCAGCAAATCAATCAGAAGCATACTTATCGGAGTGAAAATGAGATAAAAATAACCAGCGTAGTTACCATCAGAACCATTATCCGGTCCCCAGGTGATACGATTGTCGTAACTGATACCAACCTGGTGCAAACCGTCGGGTTCAAAAATATTGTGGTGAAGAATCGCTTCCGCTCCATAGATATACCGGTATTACTGGGCTACCAGTTTGGCCGGGGCAGTGTGAAAGTAGGTATCAATGCGGGAGTGATTTTAAATGCTACCTCCTGGTATGAGGGAGTGGTCCTTGATAGCAGCCTGGCAGTTGTGGAAGTACCAAAAGGAAGTCAGGTATTTAAGAACAAGTTGGGCCTTAGTTTGTATACTGGAGTGCAGATTACCAAGGAACTCAGTAAGGAGATGCAAGTCTACGTAGAACCTTATTACAGACATTCCTTTGACAATGTGACGACGGGTAGCCTACCCTATCACCAGAAATTTGGTACGGCAGGCGTGATGGTGGGGGTTCGCTGGAGTTTAAATCGAAAGTAGCAGGCAACGAAATGACAAAAACGCGTATCTATAATATTGAAAAGGGTTAAACTGAAAGAGATGAAGCATAAATTTAATATAATTATTAT
>JBEIUM010000119.1:0-7542 GCA_040374385.1 Sediminibacterium sp.
AATTCTGTTTTCTGCTGAATCCTGATAGCAGGCTTCAAATGAATCATAACCCACTAAACGCAATGCCTCCAGACAACTGTTGTAAAAGATGCCTTTCTTTAATTCAAACTGCAATTCACCTGACTGTTCCTCTGCATCTTCACTGCTAAGCAACGGCTTAATTCCTTCGATAAAATCTTCGTAGCTGTATTTCTGGTGAAACGTAATGAAATTATACCGGGTTTTGAAAGTGGCACTTTGTACTGGTTGCTGTACCGGATTGGCGGCTATGTCTAATAATTCCTGATCAATAATGTCAGCTAAATCTTCTTTTTTGTCATCCGCTATTTTCCATCTGCTGTCCTCGTCTTTATGAAACAGTTTTATTGACCTGCGGTATTTGCCTTCTAATTGTGTTGATTCATCATCAGCATACGATTGCAAATCGGCCCATGCAAGGTTGTTCGGCTTTGTTTTGTTTGCAGGGTTAATTCTTGCCTTTACAATAGGATGTTCAATAATTTCTCCAACAGTCAGTGACTTGGATGATGTACCTAATACTGCACCCAACACTTTCCAAAAGGGATAAGCATTCACTTTCTCCTTCAGTACATCCTCTGCACTTTTGGTAACACCTCTATCGGTGAAGTGGGTTTCTTTGTATTGGTTGAGCTTGTAGGTTTTGCCCGTGCCGGGAGGACCATACAGTATTGTATTGATGTACAAGTCTAATTTCTTGCCCATATTCTGAGTGTTTGCTTCAATTAATTTCAACAGGGTGTGATACTGCTTTCTGGCTGCTGAAAAGTTGGTTCCCTGATTGCCAACTTTCAGTTCCTCTAAACCTTTTGTGGACTTAATATTTTGCCATAGCAAAGGATTGTCCACCAGGTTGTGTGTTAATTCAATACCTGCTTTTAATGATATTTTCGGTTCTGATTTCCAGAGATGGTTGTCAGGTGATTTACCTGCTTCTGCCGGGTCTCTTGTAATACGTGCCAATGCATAACAACCTGCTCTTTTGCCTGTAAGCCAAAGAATGACTTTTTCGTTAGTCTTGATTTTATCCTTATGAGCCGCTACCGTCCAGTCGTGCAGCAAATTGCTCTTTACTGCTTTTGCATAATCAAATTCTGCCGGGTTGCATTGGAATACCCAATAATTGATAAAGCGGTCATGCCAAATGCCTAAAGCAATATTCTTGTAGGGAGCATGTACCCTGCAAATACCTTGTTGTAGCGGATAAGTAAATACTTCGTCTTCTGTCAATTCATACCATTCAACATTGGAGATATTTACATTGCTATCATAGTCAATCTTATGGCTGTCAAAATCGGCTTCATATTCGGGGAAATTAATTGATGGTGATGGTGCTACAAGGACTTTTCCGATTGATAAAACGGTTTGCCCCTCTGTGATGATAACCAAATCGCCAATGGAGTACATTCTATCATTTACCCCAATAACCATTGAGTGCTTTTTGATAAACTCGTAAAAACTCGGAGCACCTTTCCCCCAATTGCAGCCCAGCTTCCAAACATTGCCAGTTAAGTTGACAACCGTACCAAAGGCTTCATCAAACAATTGCTTTCTGTAGGTAGCATCTAAAACGGCCTTTTCAAAGATGGTATTGTTATGTCGCCTAAAGCCTGAAACAGAAGTTCTACTCAACTCCCTTTCGGCTGCATTTACAAGGCCATCAAACTTAGCTGAGATGGCATCTACACCGGAACAGCGGTAATAATAAGCCAAGGGTTCGCCATCGTATTTTGATACCTCTATGGCATCGCTTGTAGGAATCTTTGTATCATGTATAAACTGCCAGGCATTTTCCTCTGCCGGTATGTAGGCATAACAGTAGCGTTGACCGATAGTAATTGTTAATCGCTTGTTGGCTCTTGTACCATATGTAAGTCTTTCATCATCTAATTGCACATTCAGCTTATCCATCAAATCGGCTGCACCACCAAAAAACTGTGTTGCATTTGCCTGTCCCATTCGTTGAAGTAATTGAATAAAGCCTTCTTTGGTGGCAGGTATTTCAGGTTCTTCACCTTTGGGAATTATTTCAAACTCAAACTTCCTGAGATACTTGTTTGTAGGTTCGCCACCGCTATAAGGCCAATCCTTAGTGCCATTGGCAAGTAAATTGGCATATCGCATCACCTCTTTGGGCGGATACGATTTGCCATTGATGACTACATCAAACCGGGTTGAAGGTTCTAATACAATTCCTTCCCGTTCGATTTTATCAACCGCATCTAAAACATTTTGCTTTGTGATTTTATCAATGCTCATGAAAAACTACTGTGGCTATTTATTGGGTTGAATATTGTGGTTTTGTTTCCAGATTCTATCAAACACAAAATCGAGGTACTGCCTCTTGAAATCGGCATCATCTGTAAACTTCTTGTATAAATCGGTATAGGTGAAAATGACATCCTGCATCAGGTCTTCCACCTTTTTATCGGAGGTGATTTTGGCATTCTGTTTATCTGAATTTATTACCGCATTTACCGTTGCCTGGTCTCTTGCTAAGTCGGCTGGCAATTGTTCAAATAAGAAACGCCTTACCTTGTCATCATCTGTCCAGTTGTCAATGCCAAAACGGGTATTGAAATCATTAATGATGGCCTCCAGTTCATCAAACTCATTATCGCCATTCTTGCCTTTCATTAATGCCGGGGTTGGGTCTAATTCTTCACCACCCTGCAATTTGATGTTATCCGTTGTTGTTTTGCTGAGCCTGTAACTATCAAGGTCTATGGCTTCCAGTATGCCTTTTGCCAAATCTTCATTTTCCTGCTGCTTTATTTTGGGCATCAGGAATTTCAAAAACCAATACAGCCTTTCCCAATAAGGATTATTGAAGGATAAAATTTTTGAAAGGAAAGCGTAGGTTCGGTTAAAGGATTTTGCCTTTACATAAAAATCTAACTGAGCATCTGCATTGAGTTCTGTTTTAAACTGATGCACACAGCCGTCAATAATGGGGTCTAATTCAGCACGGTCTGCATTTTTAAAATACAGGTCGGTAAAGTTTATCACATCATCTTTGCTGTACACCTGTGCATTATCCAAAGCATCCTGCAAATCGTTCAGCTTATTGGCATCGGTTTCTTCACTCAAAACAGTTGTGGTGTAGAAAGGCTCAAACGATTCTTTAATGTCATCTACAGAGTTGAAGAAATCAAGCACAAAAGTATCTTCCTTATCAGGCTTGTATGCCCTGTTTAATCGTGAAAGCGTTTGAACGGCCTGCACATCGGTTAGCTTCTTATCTACATACATGGTATGCAGTAAAGGCTGGTCGAAACCTGTTTGGAATTTATTGGCCACAATAAGGAAACGATACTCATTCTTTTTGAACATCTTTGGAATATCGCCACTTGGGAAACCGTCGAGTTTAGCTTCATCGTATTCTACTCCATCAATTGTTCGTTTACCGGAGAAGGCAACGATGGCTTTGTATGGAGAATGAATTTCTTTGAGATACGTATTGAAAGCCCTGTAGTATTGAATGGCATTGTTGATGGATTTGGTTACCACCATCGCTTTTGCCTTTCCCTTAATCTGCTTTTTTACTTCGCTGTGGAAATGGTCCACCATTACTTTTGACTTTTCCCGGATGGAAAAGGCGTGGTTCTCCACATAAGCCCTCAGCTTTTTCTGTGCCTGATGGGTTTCAAATTCAGGGTTTTCTTCCACCGCTTTATTGAGCTTGTAATAGCTTTGGTAGGTGGTATAGTTTTTCAGCACATCGAGAATAAATTCTTCCTCGATGGCCTGTTTCATGCTGTATAGGTGGAATGGGTAAAACTTGCCGGGTTCTCCTGCTGTATCATCCGGCAATATGCCTTTGCGGCCAAATGTTTCCAGTGTTTTGTTTTTGGGTGTTGCCGTAAAAGCAAAGTAGCTGGCATTCTTCAGCATCTTGCGTTGCTGAATCATCTGGTTTATCTGGTCTTCTGTGTCTTCCGGTTCTTCGTCAGGAATTTTATCTTCATCACCGTAAGGTTCGCTGCGGTCGCTTAGTACCCAATTCATTTTGGATGCGGTTTCACCGCTTTGGCTGCTGTGTGCCTCATCAATAATAATGGCGAAACGCTTTCCTGCCAGTTCGCCAATTTCATCCATCACAAAGGGAAATTTCTGTACGGTGGTAATGATGATTTTCTTGCCATCTTCCAAAGCCTGTTTCAGTTGCTTACTCCCTTTATCAATGGCTTCTACCACTTTGGCCACTTGTGCAAATTGTTTGATGTTGTCCCGTATTTGCTTGTCCAGCACTTTACGGTCGGTTACCACAATCACACTATCAAAAACAGACTGAGTATTGGCTGCATCGTGCAGGCTTACCAGTTGATGGGCTAACCAGGTTATGGAGTTGGATTTACCTGAACCTGCGGAATGCTGAATTAAGTATCGCTGCCCAACACCGTTTGACTTTGAATCGGCCAGCAGCTTTTGCACCACTTTGAGTTGATGGTAACGGGGGAATACCAGCTTGCGTTTTACCTTGCCGGTATCTTCATCTGTTTCCTCTACAATCTGGGCATAGTTTTCAATGATGTTGCTGAGGCTGTATTTGGTAAGTATCTCCCTCCATAAATAATCACTTTTAAGCCCGTTGGTATTTACAGGATTGCCTGCACCGTTGTTTACGCCTTTGTTGAAAGGCAGGAAAAAGGTTGAGAAGCCTGACAGAACGGTAGCCATGTACACCAAATCGGGGTCAACGGCAAAGTGTACCATGCAGCGGCCAAAGGCAAACAATGGTTCTTTGGGGTCACGGTCGGTTTGGTATTGGCGAATGGCATGTTTTACATTCTGCCCTGTCCAGGGGTTTTTCAGTTCAAACGTAATAACAGGAAGTCCGTTGATGAACAAGGCCATGTCCAGTGAATTGTTATTGCTAAGGCTGTAATGCAGTTGACGGGTAATGGAAAATATATTGGACTGATAAAGTTTGGTGGCTTTGGCATTGAGGGTGGAGGCAGGGCTTTTGAAATACAGCCATACATTGAGGTCAAGGTCTTTTATACCTTTACGCAATACATCAATAATGCCCCGCTGTTTGATTTGTTCTGCAAGGCGTTTCAGGAATTTTTCTTCGCCCCTCTTTTGGATGGTATCCCATGCATCGGGCTGGGTGTTTTGCAAAAACTCAAACAATAGTTTTTTATTCAGGCATAGATCCCTGTCGTAATCCGTTGGGTACGAAATACGAAACGCCTGCTCCTCTACCAGGCTTTTTTCGATGAGGGTTTCTAACCCTTTTTCTGATGTATCTGTACTCATAGATTATGCTACTTTAATTTTACCTGTTACAGCTTCTGCAATCAGGCTTTGCTTCAGTTCTTTAACCTTTTCGATTTCCTTTTCGATACGGCCAATCACTTTATCAATAGTTTCACCTTCGCTTTTTATCATTGCTACAATTTGCTTCTGCTGTGCAATTGAAGGAAGGGATATTAATTGATTGCCAATAAAGCCCCAATCGGCTCTTGGCATCTTTGCACCAAAAGTTGAACTATTAACCAGAGATATAAATTCAGGGTCAAGCAATACTAATTGAAGATACTCCGGTGCAATCCTTTTGGATGGTCGTAGAACTAAAAACTCACCACTACAAACACCCTTAATATTGGCAAGAAAAACTTTTGCTAAATAAGGACGCAGCTTACCAAAAAGCACATCATTAAACTGGAACATTTTCGCTTGGCTTTCAAAATCCTTCTGCTCCGATTCTACATACAAACCTGTCCAGCTTTCAACATTCTCCATTCCTAAATAAATATCATCCTTCGCCATTTGACTTGTCTGAACAGAAACGTTGCGTACGCAATACTTTAATTTTATCTTTTCGACATTCTTCGCCTCTTCCTGAATTATCTCTGTTGTGAGTGAACGCTTCTGCTCCTTCAGCAATGCAATCAGCTTTTCCTTCTTTGCAATAAAGCGGTTGATTTGTTCGCTTTTGGCATCGAGGTAGTTGGCAATGGCGGTTTGTTCGGTGAGTGGAGGGAATGGTGAAAACAAACCTGCAAAGGTTTCGTAGCTAACCGAGTTGCGAAGATTGGTAACATGAGTTAACAGCATCTTTCTTTCATCCAACATCAGAAACCAGTAATAATAATATCGAAGATTAATCTTTTCGACAGGATACATACTGGTGTAAGCCGGTGAAACGATACCTTTTTCATTTACCATTCCAACAGTTCTTGGTGTTACGTCATAGTCAAACAAACAGAACAACAATGTATTATCCTGTATCAGCTGGTAATCGGCAAATGTGGCTGGCATTTTCCCCATAGGATTATCTAAGTCTCTGCGTATAACGCCATTCATTGTCAATGAAAGGACAGGATACTTTTCAAAGTCTTTTCCAACAAGACTTTTGGACCGCCTGAACAAATACTTATTCTTTCTTTGCTCCCAATGCTCAGGCATTTCAGGCATCCAGGGAATAGAAGTTGATTTATATGTAGGGTAAGATGCTCTCATTATTTTTTAAGTACGAATGTGATGATGATGGCTGCCACAACCAATGCCCATGTGATATAGGTAAGTGTTTGCTGCTTTTTGGCAGCGGTATCTACTGCTGTTTGCAAGGCTGTTTTTGTTTGCTCCAATCCGCTTTGCAGGGCGGTACGGGTTTCTTTCTGGTAATCCTGCATATCCCGTAAACGGTCGGAAATATTTCGTTCCAATCCATCCAAACGGCTTTGCACCGATTGTATGGCAGCCATAATACCGGCTACATTGGCATCCAGTTTATCTAACCTTTCAGGGAAATTGATTTTCTCCACCCGTTCATGAAAGGACTGCACTGTTTCTTTCAACCTGGCAAGAGCTTCCTGCTCCAGCTTCACCTGTTGCTGTATTTCGGTGGTGGTTTTTTGCAGCTTTTTGTTTTCCTCCGTAAAGCCGGAAAGCTCTTTTGCAAATAAGGTTTTTAATTCCTCTTTGTGCTTTGCATCGTTGCTTTTTACCTCCTGCAACAACTCCACATGTTTTTGCGGAATTGCTTTTACGGTTTGGGTAATCTGCTGTGCTGTTTCTACATGCTTGATAGCAGGTTCTAATTTTTCAATTTCCCGATGCAGTGATTCCAGTGCTGTTAGTACTTCCTGTGATGCCATATATTAAGATGGTTGTGTCAAAAAATGTTTATTGAAGTTGCCTGTCCATGTGGCGTAGTATAAAGCGTAATAGTGATCTTCTATGTCGCTGAATGCTTCTTCTACATCATAGTTCAGCACATGGCCGGCAACGGTATTTTTAAAATGAATGATGAATGCCTGTACATTCAGGTCAGGGTCTTCATTATGTTTCCAATCTATTAAGCCCCTTACCAGTTCCTGCTTGGCTTCATTGATTAATTCCCTTACCGTATCGGCCAGTATGAACAGTGCAAATGATTTCAGGATTCTGAATTGTGGCTTATCGGGATGGCTGCGAAGCATACGCATGGCAGAACCACGCAGGTGTTTGATGTTACTGATAAACTCACCTGTTTCTTCATTACTAACGAGTGCAATGTATTTTTCAATGATTTCA
>JBEIUM010000321.1:0-2009 GCA_040374385.1 Sediminibacterium sp.
ACGATCCATATCAACGATCTCCATCTCGAAGATCTTCCAGGTCAGTGAATCCCCGGTAGATGGTATTTTTCTCAACTCATGAATGATAAATCCTGCCAGCGTATCAAATTCCTGGTCACCCTCCATCATCCATTCCGTTTTATCGAACTGGTCAAGAAAATCATAGAAAGGAATTTGTGCATCAATCAGGTAGCTGCCATCGCTGCGGCGAGTGATTTCAAAATCTTTGTCTTCTTCCTGCGGTATATCTCCCACAATGGCTTCAAGTATGTCATTCAAAGTGATTAACCCCTGCACGGAACCATACTCATCTACGATAAAGCCATGATGGATCTTGGTTTCACGAAAGCGTTCCAGCACCTGATAGGCAGTGATGCTTTCGGGAACATAGGTTGCCGGTTTCATCACTTCTTCCAGCGTTTGATCGGCGCGGGCGGTAAACAAGTCTTTTACCGATACCATACCTTTTATACGATCAATATTATTTTCACAAACCGGATAAACGGAATGTAATACCCCGGTCAGTCCTGCCTTGACAGTTGAGATGGTCTCCCGGCTATTGAGCCAGATGATATCTGACCGGTGCGTCATGAGCGAAGTAATGTTTCTATCGCTGAGGTGAAAAACGCGCTCAATGATTTCCTGTTCTGCCTCTTCAATTGTTCCCTGTTCTGTGCCTTCACTGATGATGGCTTTGATTTCTTCCTCAGTTACCTGGTTATCATTCGAACGAATACCCAATAGTTTCAGTATCAGATGTGCTGACTTACTGAGCAACCAGATAAAGGGATAAGTAATTTTGAGTAAGACCAGCATGGGCCCTGCCAATATTTTGGCAGTCTTCTCGGGATTACTTAAACCGATGCGTTTCGGCACCAGTTCGCCCAGTACCATTGACAGGTAGGTGAGCATAATTACAATTAATACCGTAGAGAGGGCAGCACTGTAGGGTTGCAGCAGCGGAAAACCTGAAAGCCATTGCTGGAGAGGTGCTTTGAAATTATCACCGGAATAAATACCGGTCAATACTCCGATGAGCGTGATACCGATTTGAACAGTGGAAAGAAAGCTATCAGGGTGCCCGGATAGTTGCAGTGCCCGTGCAGCTTTAAGATCACCCTTCGCAGCTTGCGATTCGAGTCGCACTTTGCGGGCAGATATGAGGGCAATCTCTGCCATCGAGAACAATCCATTCAGCACAATCAGTGCCAATATAATAAAAATGTCAGCCATGAGAAGTTACCAAAGTTAATGAATTGCCGCTTATGGCCGCTTTCCTTCCGGAAGTCGCAGGATGGCGTACTTGCCGCAGGCCCCTTCCCGGGTGGCCGGGTTGAGAAATTCAGGGGTCAACATCGACACGCCATAATTGTATCCTTCATGTAGTATAGTCGTTCCCGGGTAGGCACGCATGACCACAGGTATACTGTCTTTCACCGTGATAACGAATTGTTTAGCACCTATTTGACCCACCTGGTGCGTAGAAGGGAAAATATAGCGACTATAGAAATAAAGGGACCTGCCGGCATCTGGACCCAATACCACCATTTTATCTTTTGGCAATTGCTGCTGGTTGATAAAATCGGCAGCATCATTCCCCATTTGGTATTTCAGTACCTGTGGGTAAAAGGTTGTCGATAAAAATATGTTGATACCTACCGATGTAAAAACAGCCAAACGAATGAGCAGGGGTACGCGGTCAAATTTTTTGCTGATACCTATCCATAAAATGGGAATGGCCAATATAGCTAATATCTTCACCCAGCCAGCCTTGGGGAAGATCCACCAGGATAAGATATTCGAGGTATCAGGAAAAACCCACCAGAGCAAAATGTTAAGTACCACCCAAAGCAGGGTGAAAAGGAGCACATGAAACCAATTGAAATATCGACTAAATCGATGATACTTCTCATGGTGTTGTAACTGAAAGAGGAATTGTCCGGTAACAACGTATGCCAGTGGGAAGACCACAAAAATATACTGTGGCAATTGATACTGGCTTCTGGACA
>JBEIUM010000095.1:0-9216 GCA_040374385.1 Sediminibacterium sp.
CTGCAATAACGGTTGTTACCACCAACGGGTCACCCGGGTAGCCGTATCTATTTTTTCGTCAGGTGTCAGCGCATCTAACTGTATGATGCCGGGTCGCTTTCCGGGGGTCAGTTTACCCAAGGTATCTTCCAGCTGCAACGCTGCAGCACCCTTGCTGGTAGCCCATGTCAGCATTTCCTCTGTTGGAATCGCCGGGAAATGCGCTGCCAGTGTTTTTAATTCATCCAGCAGGCTGAGGGAATAATTGCTGGCCAGGCTGTCGGTACCTATTACAATGTTACAGGCGTGCTGGCGCAGGAGTTCAACAGGTGGCAGGGTATGTTCTATGTACCAATTCGCACGTGGACAAAGACACCAATGAAGCGAGGGGTGGCGGCTTTGCGCGAATTGAATATCTGCTGCAGTTGTATAGGTATTGTGTACCAATAGGAGTGTGGCTGCATTTTGTAAATAAGAAAAAATTGATTGTAAGCTGCTGGTTCCGGTGGGCAGAAAGAATTCGTTGTTGATATTTAGTTCTTCATAAAGTGTTAACCATTCACCATGACCCCGTTCGAATAACTGTTGCTCGGCTGGTGATTCCTGGTTGTGCATGGTTATGGCTTGTCCGTTAAAATGCGGCAGCAGACGTTGCCAGAGTTCGGTAGATACTGAATAAGGCGCATGTGGAACCAGGGAACTATTACCTGCCATCTTCGAAAAAGCCTGCATGATTTCAAGTGCTGCCTGGTATCGTTTGTCTGCCACCTGTGGTAGCCAGCCACTTACTTCAATGAAGTTGTAATAGGTGATGGGTGATTCAGATTTTATTTGCAGACTATCGAGGCGATTGCAGATATCTCCCACGGCTTGGATGCCGGCATCCCACATTGCCCGATCTGCGACGCGCATGGCTTCCTGGCATTGTTCCTGGTTTAGGTCGCGACCATTGATGATCTCCCTCACGAAGCCGGGGAGTCCGGTTTTTTCTTTTACCTGTCCTTTTAGATGACTGAGTTCAAGGTGACAATGTGCATTAATGAAAGCGGGTGAGAGCCATCCGGATAGTTGTTCAATTCCTTCTCCGGCATCGGCAGCTGCAACGATATCGACAATGGTACCCTTGTCATCTACCAGCAATACCTGGTCGGCGCCGAGCAGTTGGTCACCGGTGAATAGGCGTTGTGGTTGAAGTTTTCTGAGTGACAATTCGGGGTATTGAGGCACAAAGGTAGCCGCTAAAGGCAATGAAGTGCGTATGTTTTAGGTTGGTTTCGGGGGGTGGCAGCCGCTTATTTTCTAATGATTTAAAAAAGTGAATCAATATTTTTATTGATTATCAATTAATTACGAGGATGCGATTAAAAAAAGATTGCTGAATTATTGGGAATACTGGGAATCCCTGCCTACCTTTGCCCTCCCTAAAAAAGGGGATTTTCGTCGGTGGGATAGCGCCGGCATCATATAAAACAGAAAAATCATGAGTAAACTTCATTTCACCACCAAGCATGCGAATGCGGCTACTGTTCAACACAATTGGTATGTGGTGGACGGTACTAATCAAACCGTAGGTCGAATTGCATCCCGTATTGCCGCTGTGATCAGGGGCAAGAACAAAGCCTATTATACACCCCACGTTGATTGCGGTGATTACGTTATTGTTATCAATGCAGATAAGGTTGTATTTACCGGCAATAAACTCGAAGACAAACAGTACATCAACTTCTCTGGTTATCCGGGAGGAAAAAAAGAAGAGGCTGCCGGCGATTTGCTGAAGCGCAGACCTGAAGTTATTATGGAGCGTGCCGTAAAAGGTATGTTACCTAAAAACCGCCTGGGTCGTAAGATGATCAAGAAATTATTTGTGTATGCAGGCGAGAATCATCCGCATGCAGCGCAGCAACCTAAGCCACTTAACTTTTAATTGAATCTAATTTCAGGGTACCACCTGACTATCAATCACCGGTTACCTCACTGAGGTTGACTGAAAAAGAAAACAACAATGGAAAAACAAAAAAATGCAGTGGGTCGCCGTAAAGAGGCTGTAACCCGTGTATTCGTTACCAAGGGTGATGGAAAAATCACTGTCAACGACAAAGACTACAAAGTCTATTTCCCCCTGGTATACTTACAGAACCAGATAGAAGCTCCGTTGAAAACGACCGAAATGATCGGTAAACTCGATATCATCATCAATGCACAGGGTGGTGGTTTGAAAGGACAGGCAGAGGCTGCGAAGCTTGGTATTGCCCGTGCGTTGCTCGAAGTAAATCCCGAACTGCGTCCTGCTTTGAAAGAAGCCGGTCAGCTGAAGCGTGATCCAAGAAGTGTGGAGCGCAAGAAATTTGGTCATAAAAAAGCCAGAAGAAGCTACCAGTTCAGCAAACGTTAATCAACGGATTGTCTGGCTGCTGCATTACCTGTTTTCATGCGGGCATTCAGCAGACAAGGCAACCTAAAAACTTCAACTACAAAATCAGTCATAATGGAAAATAACACCTCACTACAGCAGCAACTTCTGGATGCCGGCGTGCATTTCGGTCACCTGAAAAAGAAATGGAATCCGAAGATGTTGCCTTACATCTTTGCAGAGAAAAAAGGTATTCACATCATTGATCTCAATAAAACCGTAGATCATCTGCAGGAAGCAGCGGCTGCTGTGAAGCAGATCGCAAAAAGCGGAAAAAAGATCATGTTCGTTGCCACGAAGAAGCAAGCCAAAGAAATCGTGAGTGAATGTGCGAAGCGCGTGAACATGCCTTTTGCAACCGAGCGGTGGTTGGGTGGTATGCTTACCAATTTCAACACCGTACGTAAGAGCGTGAAGAAAATGCAGAGCATCGATAAAATGCTGGCAGATGGCAGCGCAGACAGTCTTACCAAGAAAGAGCGTCTCACCCTGAGTCGCGACCGTGATAAGATGGAGAAAGTACTGGGTGGTATCGCTCAGTTGGGTCGTCTCCCTGCAGCTCTGTTCCTCGTAGATATCGGTCATGAGCACATCGCACTGGCAGAAGCCAAGCGTCTGGGCATTTCTACCATCGGTATGGTCGATACCAACTCTGATCCGAATAAAGTTGATTTCGCTATTCCTGCAAATGATGATGCTACCAAATCAATTGCTATCATCACCAATTATATCACGGCAGCTATTGCCGAGGGTTTGGCAGAGCGCCAGGCTTCTAAAGAAGAAGAGGAAGGCGAAGAAACATCTAACGAAAACGAGGCACGTGCCCGTCGTCTCGAAGCTGAGGCGCAGTCTGAAGCTGCCCGCGGTGGAAGAGGTCGTGGCGTGGCCGCTGCTGCCGGTGCTCCGAAGAGAAGGATTGCTGGTGGTGCCAGCCGTCGTCCGGCCGGAGGCGGTTCTCGCTAAAAATTACTTTCATGGGTAAGCCAACACCAATCGTGCTGGCTACCTGTGATATTTATGAATCGAATTTAAAAAGTTTCTATACCTATGTCAACAGCAACAATTACAGCAGCAGATATCAATAAATTACGTCAGACGACCGGAGCAGGTATGATGGATTGCCGCAAGGCCCTCACCGAGACCAATGGTGATTTTGAAGCCGCCATCGACTGGTTACGTAAACAAGGTCAAAAAGTAGCAGCCAAGCGCAGCGATCGCGAAGCGAAAGAAGGGGTAGTAATCGCCCTGACTGCTCCAGGTAATCAAACCGGCTGGATCGTTTGTATCAGCTGTGAAACAGATTTCGTTTCTAAGAATGCAGACTTCGTAGCTTTTGCCCGTCAAATAGCTGATGCAGCTGCAGCCAATAATGTAAACAGCGCAGAAGAGCTGAATGAAGTGGTGATCAATGGTGCTAAGGTGGCCGATATGATCAATGATAAACTCGCAGCTATAGGCGAGAAGATCGGCGTATCCCGCTTTGAGCGCGTAGACGCACCTTATGTAGCTTCCTATATCCACGGTGCGAATCGTATGGGAGTTCTGGTTGGACTTTCTGCTGCCGCAGAAGAAGCAGGCAAAGATATCGCCATGCAGATCGCAGCTATGAATCCACTCGCAGTGGATGCATCCAGTGTTTCAGCAGAGACGATTGAAAGAGAGCGTGCCATTGTACTGGAGACCATGAAAGCAGATCCCAAGATGGCCGGTAAGCCCGATGAAATGATCGCAAAGATTGCAGAAGGTAAACTGAATGCTTTCTTTAAGGAGCAGACGCTGCTGGCACAGCCCTTTGTAAAAGATGGTGCCATGAGCGTAGGTGATTATCTGAAGAAAGCAAGTGCTGATCTTCAGGTGACTACCTTCAAGCGTGTTGCCCTGGGTTAATCATTGATTAATAACTGATACCTTATACGATGAACCGTCCGCTTGCGGACGGTTTTTTTATTTTATAAAAATGATAACTTCATAGCAGTAATTTTTATCTGCTTATGAAATCTTCCGCTCCCGCTGAAAGCTTTGAAAAGTATGCCGATGACTTCCCATCTGAAGTAAAAAAACGGCTATTTGCACTTCGTGCCCTAGTAAAGGAGTTGGCGCCTGAGGCAACCGAAAAAATCAGCTACCGCATGCCGGCTTATTTTTTGAATGGGCGCTTGCTCTATTTCGCCGCCCATAAAAATCACATTGGATTCTATCCTATGGCTTCGGGAATAGTTATGATAAAAGATAAGTTACAGGACTATGTTCATGCTACCGGATCGGTTCAGTTTCCGCATGACCAACCGCTTCCACTCAAACTGGTCCGCCAGATCATAGTATTTCGTGTAAAAGAAAACCGTGCCAAAGGGGTCAAAAAAAAGAAGGCTTCCTGAGGTGTTGAGGCAGATTATGACCAGTTTATGCACAGTACAAGGATATGTGGTAAAAAATCAGGTTATTTGTAGCTGAAAATTCAACGCTGCCATGCTACCCAAGTATAAAAGAATTTTACTTAAACTCTCCGGAGAAGCCCTGCTCGGTGACCAAATGAATGGTGATCCATTCAATCCAAAGATCATCGAGCAATATGCCAAAGACATCAAGGAAGTGACAGAATTGGGGGTGCAAGTAGCAATTGTTATTGGCGGCGGAAACATTTACCGGGGAATGAATGAGGCAGACAGTGGTATTGAGCGCGCCCATGGAGATTATATGGGTATGTTGGCAACCGTTATCAATGCCATGGCCATGCAGGCGATGCTCGAAAAAATCGGTGTATATACCCGTCTGCAAAGCGCCATCAATATGGAGCAGGTAGCGGAACCCTACATCCGCCGTAAGGCACTGCGTCACCTCGAAAAAGGTCGCGTGGTTATTTTCGGCGCAGGAACCGGTAACCCATACTTCACTACTGATACAGCAGGCTCCCTGCGTGCCATTGAGATGAAAGCCGACGTGATCTTGAAGGGCACCAGGGTTGATGGCATTTATACAGCCGATCCGGAAAAAGATCCTACTGCTACAAAATATGATACCATCAGTTTTGAACAGTGCATTCAGAAAAATCTGAAGGTGATGGATATGACTGCATTCACCCTTTGTATGGAAAATAAACTACCGATCATTGTATTTGATATGAATTCGCCGGGTAATTTGCTTAAAGTGGTATCAGGAAGCAATGTCGGCACCCTGGTGAACTGATTCACCCATTCATGTAATTGTTCCCTGCTATCGGAAGTGCTTTCCTAACTTAGTTTATATGAAAAAATTACAGGTTTTAGTGGGATGCTTGATCTGCTGCCAGTCACTCATGGCGCAACAGCAACTCACTTTGTCAGAGGCCATCAATATGGCACTGCAAAAAAGCCTGGACATTCAACTTGCTAAGAATAACCTCGCTATCAGTGATATCAGTGATGACATGGGTTTTGCCGGCGGATTGCCAACGGTTAATGCCACGGTTAATGACAATGAACAAGTAGTCAGCATCAATCAAAAATTTTCTGATCCATCCCGAAACGCCAAGCGACCCAACGTAGGATCAAACAATCTTTTTGCAGGGGTAACAGCCACCATGGTACTATACAACGGCAGCCGGATAACAGCTACCCGTAAAAGATTAGAACAGATTAAAGGATTGAACCAGCAACTCTTACTGGCTCAAATTCAAAATACCATTGCTGCTGTAACAACAAGTTATTATGATGTAGTTCGGCAACAGGATTTTCTTAAAACCATTCACCAGTCTATTACTGCTTCGCGCAAGCGCCTGGAGATTTTACAAGTTCGTAAAGAGGCCGGTCTCGCCAGTCAGGCAGATATCCTGCAAGGAGAGATTGATTTGAATGCCCTGGAACAGAGCCTGCAGACACAACAACTGGTGATCGACCAGACAAAAACGAATTTGCTGAACCTCATCTGGATGCAGCCTGCTGATGCTGCAATAGTAATACGTGACACCATCATTGTTGATCGAACCATCCGGTTGGATAGTGTTCGCCGAAATATGGTATCCAATCCGTCTGTTCTGGCAGCTTCACAGCAAGTGAAAGTTAATGAGTGGCTCGAGAAAGAGACGTCGGCACTGCGCCATCCCACCCTGCGAGCCAATACAGGGTATAATTTCAATAGTTCCCAGAGTGCTGCCGGTTTCGCATTGTTGAACCAAAGCTTTGGTCCTTTTATCGGACTAAACCTGGGGATACCCATCTACAATGGTGGTGTAAATAAGAAGCAACAACAAATTGCTTCTATCAATACCAGAAATGCCCGACTGCAATATGACAATGCCCTCTTTGATCTGGAAACAGGTGTTGTGAGAACATATCAATCGTATCAAAGCAACCTGCAGCAATACCAGGCACAAATCAAAAATTTTCGTCTCTCTGCCGAATTGCTTGATCTTGTTCTCAATCGGTTCTCATTGGGACAAGCCACCATCATAGATGTGAAGCAAGCACAGGTGAGTTTTGAAACGGAAGGCTTTCGCCTCGTTAACCTGAGCTATGCAGCCAAGGTTGCTGAAATAGAACTGAACCGTATAGCAGGTAAACTCATGCCATAATAAACCGGCGATCCTTTTTTATATATTGCACAGCAAACAGACTTCATGCCGGAATCTACTTTCACGCCATCCTTTACTTCAAGACTGCCCCGCGTTGGCACCACGATCTTCACCATCATGAGCCAATTGGCCAGGGAATATGATGCAGTTAATCTCGGACAAGGCTTCCCGGATTTTCCCATGAGTGAGGAACTGACAGAGTTGACCAACCAAGCCATGCGGTCTGGGCATAATCAATACACGCATATGAACGGATACCCCCTGTTGCGTGAAAGGATAGCAGAGAAGGTTGCCACTTCATATGGGCATGCGCCCGATCCGGAGCAAGAGATAACGGTTACACCCGGCGGTACTTATGCAATATATACCGCACTGACTGCGGCATTACAGCCCGGTGATGAAGTGATTGTTTTTGAGCCTGCTTATGACAGTTATATCCCGAATATCACCATCAATGGTGGTATCCCGGTATTGATACCACTAAGTTTTCCTGACTATCGTATTCCCTGGGAGGAGGTAAGAAAAAAAGTAACTGCCCGCACCCGCATCATCATGCTGAATACCCCACACAACCCGACCGGTATGGTATGGACGGAAGATGATATGCGGGAACTGGAAAAAGTGGTTGCCGGAACATCTATTCTGATTTTAAGCGATGAAGTGTATGAACACCTGATTTATGATGGTTTATTGCATCAGAGTGTTTTACGCTTTCCGGCATTGCGGGAAAGAAGTTTCGTCTGCTTCTCTTTTGGGAAAACATATCACTGCACTGGCTGGAAGCTCGGGTATTGTATTGCTCCTGCAGCGATGATGCAAGAATTCAGAAAAGTACACCAGTTCAACTGCTTCTCCTGTGATACCCCTAAGCAGGTGGCGCTGGCAGCATACCTTGTAAACAGGGAAGCCTATGATCAACTGGGTGCACAACTGCAGCAAAAGCGAGATTATTTCAGGGTATTGATGGCAGACACTCCATTTGAATATATACCTACTTCAGGCAGCTATTTTGCACTTTATCGCTATGGACATTTTAGCGATGCAAGTGATCGCGACATGGCAATCCGTTTGACAAAAGAAAATAGGGTAGCCTGTGTACCGGTCTCTGTGTTTTATGACGAGGCAACCGACCACCGTGTGTTGCGATTTTGTTTTGCAAAGAAGGAGGGTACCCTCGAACTGGCTGCAGAGCGATTACGAAAAGTGCATACCTGACCGCTACCCGTTCGATTACCAACCATCACCATCCAGCATGTTACCAATGCCTCCGAGCATACTTCCTTCCTCTCTTCTATTCACCGTTCCATATTGAAGAATACGACCTGCCAAACGACTGATGGGCAGAGTTTGAATCCAAACTTTTCCGGGTCCCCGCAGGGTAGCAAAGAAAAATCCTTCTCCACCAAACAAGGTGTTTTTTATACCACCCACCATTTGGATATCGTAGTCGATACCTCCGGTGAATCCGACAATACAGCCGGTATCTATCTTGAGTAATTCACCGGGTTGTAAGTTTTTCTCTACCACATGTCCGCAAGCATGGAGGAAAGCCATTCCATCACCTTCCAGTTTTTCCATGATAAAGCCTTCCCCACCAAATAAGCCCGTACCAAGTTTTCGTTGGAATTCGATGCCGATGCTTACGCCCTTGGCGGCACAGAGGAATGAATCTTTTTGACAGATAATGGTATTATTCAGTTGAAAGAGATTCAGCGGAATGATCTTCCCCGGATAGGGAGAAGCGAAGGAGACATGTTTTTTTCCTTGTCCCGCATTAGTAAATGCAGTCATGAAAAGGTTCTCACCCACCAGCATCCGTTTACCGGCATTCACTAACTTACCCAGCAGGCCACCCGATTGCTGTCGGCTACCATCGCCGAACATGGTTTCCATACTGATACCATCGTCCATCATCATAAATGCGCCCGGTTCTGCGATGGCCGTTTCACCCGGATCGAGCTCTACTTCAACATATTGCATCTCTTCTCCGAAAATGCGATAATCGATTTCATGGTTGCTGATCATACATCAAGATTTATGACAAAGTTATTCTTAACAATGACAGGGGCGTATAAAAAAAGGTTTAAAAAACGTTGGGCCGTGAAAAGTGGTTCCCTGGCTTTACAAGTGGCTAAAAAAAAACCGCCCGGGGAACCGGGCGGTCAGGTTATAAAGTGTCCATGTCCTTATTAAAACCAGCTTCCTATAAAAGCTTCATTCACTTTTTCGTTTCCTTCCAGCTTTTGCGCTCTCTTTTTACGACTGATTCGGTGTACTATCA
>JBEIUM010000058.1:0-13876 GCA_040374385.1 Sediminibacterium sp.
ATGCGATGTTTTTCGTCTTCACTATACCAAGGGAAAAACAAGCAGCTTTTTTCAGCCATCTGCCACAAGCGTTCTAAGTGCGCCCCATTAGGGGTAGGTTCCAGGGAAATAAAATATTTTTCCAGTAGTTGATTACGCATGTCTTCATCAAAATGAGCTGCATTATCGAGAAAGAGGTGATTTACTTTTTCGGGATAGGCCAGGGCATAGGCAATAGCTAATTGGGCACCGGTAGCAGTTCCATACAGATATATTGCAGATGCGCAGAAATGCTCGCGAATGGCCTCTATAAAGGGGAGGTAGTCACTCATTTGTTCCGGTGCCGGTTGCAGTTGATCTGATAATCCATAACCCGGCGTGTCTGGTGCAACCACTTGAAAATGCGGAGATAAAAGAGATAGGAGCCCCTCCATCCTGCCTGAGTGCTGGGGCGAGGGATGCAGCAATACCAATAAGGGTCCTTTTCCGCTGGTGCGGAAGAAAAGTTGACCTCCTGCCATGGGCAGGTGAATTTTTTGGATGGCAGTCATACAACAGTAAAATTAGTTAACTTCATTAACTAATCAGTCATCTATGATTAATACCCGCTATGTACTGGCTGCCCGTCCGCAAGGACCTGCCACGGAAGACCATTTCAGGCGGGAGGAAGTGCCAATCACTGAACCCCAGACCGGGGAAGTATTGGTGCGTATACATTATATATCCCTTGATCCTGCCATGCGTGGTTGGATGAATGCAGGAACTACCTATATCCCCGGTGTTGAGTTGGGGGCGGTGATGCGTGCTTTTGCTGCAGGAGAAGTCATTGTTTCAAGTCACCCTGATTTCAAAGTCGGTCAGGCAGTTACTGGTTTATTGGGTGTGCAGTCTTATGCTACTGTAAAAGGTGAACACCTCACAAAGGTTGATACAAGCCTCGCTCCGCTGAGCTGGTACTTGGGTATTTTAGGTATGCCCGGATTAACCGCTTATTTCGGCTTGTTGGAGAAGGGTCAACCCAAGCCGGGTGAAACCGTTCTCGTAAGTGGAGCAGCCGGTATGGTGGGTTCATTGGTAGGACAAATTGCCCGTATTAAGGGGTGTAAAGTAGCCGGTATTGCTGGTGGTACTGATAAATGTAATTATTTAAAAGATGAACTACACTGGGATGTGGCCATCGACTATAAGAATACCCCTGATATCAGCAGGGCATTGAAAGAACAGTTACCCAATGGAATCGATGTTTTCTTTGATAATGTGGGTGGTGAAGTGCTGGATGCTGCCCTCACCCACCTGGCAAAAGGTTGCCGAATTGTCATCTGTGGTGCCATCAGTCAGTATAATCAGTCCGTCATGAAAGGCCCCTCGAATTATATGAAAATGGTGACGGCTCGCGGCACTATGACAGGCATTATTGTGCTCGATTATTTTGACAGAGCACCGGAAGCATGTAAGCACTTATCTACCTGGATAAAAGAGGGAAAGATTATTTACAGGGAACAAATCATTCCGGGTATAGAACAGTTTCCTTTTGCCTTGAGCCAGCTATTTACCGGCGGTAATCATGGGAAATTACTGATTCAAAATCTATATGTATGATTCGGATAAAGATTGGCTCATTTTTTTTACTCTCCCTTATTTTATCTTCAGCATTTGCACAGGATAGTATACCTGCTACCGGTATCAGCGGTGTATATGAAGTGGTATTGGGCACCCAGCAGGCCGCGCCCGCCATTCGGTATTTTGGTGAATTTGGATTTCGGGTAACAGATAGTACACGGCTTTCTGCCGAGCAAGCAAATAAGCTTTATCAGGTACCAATAGGTGCTACGGTCTACCGACTTCAAAATGGAAGTATTGATTCGCATGGTTTATTACGTATCATAGCTTGGGATCGATTGTTGGGTCCGGGCGTTGGATATGCGGAGCCGGAAACAGTGGGTCAGCGGTTGAGTGTCATGCTCACAAAAGATATCATCCGCCTGACCGATATTTATCAGCTGTTGCAGTCCAGACAGGAGAAATGGCTGCCTACCGTTCCTGTTTTCGATGATCCCTTGCGTGTCAATGTAGGTTCAGAAACTGGATTTTACAAGCGACCCGTAGGTGTCCGTGAGAATGCTGTTTACGGGGAATTTTTTAACCATGTATTCTTTCAGCGCTATGGATATACGATTCCGGGTTATGGAACCATTGATCCGGCTACACCGCTACAAACAAGTGAGTTCACCCACCATGATTTTTGCATACGGATAGATAGCATGCGTCAATTGATGTACCTGCAAACAGCATTCGGCCTCAAGGCAGAGCGCCCACCTGTTATAGATAGTGATAAAAACAAGGGACCGAAGGCAACGTTTCTCATGCCCGATGGATATGCACATTACTACCAGGGCTTTGTAAGTCCGAATAATATCTGCGGAAAGCTTAAATTTTTTATGGCCGTTCGGGGCGATAAACCCGATGCATCAGCACGACAAAGACTCGGAGAAGCGGGCATCACGATGCATACTTTTTATACGCCCCGGTTAGAATATCTACATGAATTAGTGACCCGACATGGGCTACATCCTACGGGGATACAAAAAAATGAATTTGGAGAGCTTAGTTTTGTGGTGAAGGGACCTGAGGGAGCTACCTGGCAACTGATCGATAAAAAAAATACGCAACACCGTCCTACGACCACTTTAACCACCCTATTTACCAAAGATTAAATCAATACACATGAAACAACTAGTATGTGGCTTATGCAGCCTGCTGCTGTTCAGCACAGTAGCCTTGGCTCAGCCCAAAACGGGCTATAACCTAGAGGATGCCAGGGATAATATGGATGCCTATATGAAAGTGCGGGCTTCTCTTCAGCCCGGTGATGAAGTGGTTTTTTATGCCAAGGGGTCTATATATGCATATGATCCTGAGAAGCCCTGGAAGCATCTCTTCAATTTTGAGATGTACAATATCGCACGTGGTGAAAAGTTGCCGGGCGATAGCGGCTGGCGGCTCATCACGCGGGAGATGTTGGTATACCAGGATCCCAAAACCAATGAAATCATTTCTACCTGGAAGAATCCATGGACCAATGAGGAAGTAGAGGTGATGCATGTATGGAATGATCCGGTGAACCAGCAATTCAAGTATGGAGCTTTCAAAGTGCCATACCAGCGTATGGGACAAGACAGATTAGGTATGTTCAATGACGTACCATTGTCTTATCCTTCCCCATTGAAAAAAGCTGAATGGCCAGAAAATACGCGCAGTGATGTTTACCAGGGTGCTGAATTATTTAACTTTTTTTGCAGCGAGAAAGAGTTGAATAATAGAAAAATAGCGAATGCTACTGCTGACGTATCATGGACTCGTTTCAGTGATTTTCTTCCCTGGATGAAAATGAGCAGCCGTCCCGGAAATCTTCTGTATCAGGGACGCGGCTATAAGTTAAAGAATGGCTATGCCGATCTGCCTGAAAAAATTAAATCTTTTGTCGAAAGTAATTTCCCTGAATATGCCCATGCTCCTGCTACTTTCACTTCCCCCAATATGACCAGCTGGAAATATTACAAGAAGGTGATGGAAGAAAGAAAAAAGAAGGGCTGATAAAATCGCTGCAAAAAAATACCCCCGAATTCGGGGGTATTTTTTTATGTGTATTCGATTTGTCTTAGAAGTCGAATGAGATGTAGGCGATCCATCTTCTCGGTAACTGCAGATAACCCTGCGACCAGATAGGAACGCCATTGTTGATGAAGTTCGGGGTAGTCTGTAACTGACCCATGGCAGTTGAGTTTTCCTGTAAGCCTGCAATCTGCTGAACACCCTGGCGGTTGCCGATGTTCTTGCACTGCAGTCCCACCCTGAATTCTTTCTTGCCACCGATTCCAACCCGAACATAACCACCTGCATTCAGTACGGTCATTTTGCCCAGGTCAATCAGGTTGGTTGCATCAGCATAACGAGTTCCTACCGCATTGGCAGAGAAATCGAATCCAAACCACTTGCCTTGGTAGAGGGCTACCGTATTCCAGATGTAGTCGGGTACATTGGGTAAGCGGTTACCAACCACATCAATGGAGGTCTGACCACTTCCTTCGTTGATCAACTTCAAACCAAAGAGGTTACCCGTTGGATCCACATCAGGCAGGTTGGACTGTTTGCCAATGATACCGCCGGAAACCGCATTTGATATTTTAAAGTTGGTGAAAGTGGCTTTCTGAAGGGTAACACTTGTTCTAACACTGAATCCGCGCAAGATGGTCGTGGGCGCCCATGATAATGAGATCTCAGAACCCATGATGCGGTTCGATCCGAATGGTTTGGATACCAGCAGACCATTTTCGAAGATGGAAGCCAGCCTGTTTTTAATGGTATTGTGGTAGAAAGACAGATCGAAACCAAAATCACCAGCCTGTCCTTTGAAACCACCTTCGAATGAAGTGATGATCTCATTACCTGCCAAGCCATTTGGTAAGCGAAGCAGTGTGCTCGCAGTAGCGTTATTCGCAGTCGGACCAACATACTCCAGTGAAGTGAAGGCAGTATAGTCAGGCATGCGGTAAGCACGGTTGGCGTTGGCATAGATGGCAGCATTTCTGCTAAACATATAATTCAGGCCAAATGAAACGGAATAGTCACCAAACTCCAGGATACGCGTGATAGCGCTATCGAAAGGAGCTTTGGTTTCCCGCAGATCCATATTCAGCCAGTCATAGCGAGCACCCACATTGATGGTGAGCTTATCGTTGAACTTGATCTCATGGCCCGCGAAGATGGCATTCACCTGTTCGTTGTAACGACCACGGCGCGTGATAGAGCCTCTTTGCGGATTAGCAGAAGCGCTAGCAATGGTGATGTTAACCGGAGCCCGCACTGCACCGGTAGGCGGCAAAGCCAGTCTGGCAGGGATTACACCATTGATTAGCTGGAGATTAAACGGATCTGATGGATTGACAAAATGTGAATAGCTGTAGGTAGTTGGCTTCAGATTGGTATTAGAGAAATAGTACCCTATCTGGAAAGTCTGCCTTTTACCATTACCATGGTTCCAGGTTTTTTTCAGTCTTAATTCATTCATGAAATCGTCATCATAAGCATCTCCATCCAGCATCAGACGGAACGCGCCGCCGGAGGAACTGTAGAGGGTTCCGGGTACCGGTGTGGAAGGTGTAACGGCAGCTGAATATAAACCATTGCTGTTGTAAAAGGATGGAATGGAGAAGGGATACTTGGTTCCGCTGTAAAGACTTTGGAAGCGGAATTTATTCTCGATGGTCCAATTTCTTCTCAGGTTTCTTTCAAAAGAGAAATTCAGTTGCAGGTTTCTGGAAGTATTGTTGTCTCTCAGTTGCTGGTCAATATTGCGCGTAATCTGTTGTCCGCTCACGGGATCATTCACTGCTATACCTCCGGGGCGGGGCAGTGTGGCACTACTGCGGGTACCAAAAACAGAGTAGGTTTGATTGGCAAATGCCGGGAATACAAACGTGTGAATATTTTGCCAGTTACCAGGCAGTTTTTTAGTAACTGGATCTAATGGCACATCGGTCAGGTTTTGGAAGCTGTAGTTGCCATAGATAAAGCCCAGTCTGATTTTTCCTTTACCATCGGCATTCAGGAAATCAAAATTTCCCCTCAACTGATAGCCATGGTCATTGTAGCCTGTTTTTCTGAAACCACGGTCATCGATGGTCCATCCACCGATATTATAACGTACCCTTTTATCTTTTGAGAGGGAACCGTTTACGTTCCAGTCAATGCGGTAATTGAGGTAGTTATTATCAGTATGGATGTTATCGTAGCGGCTGAACTTAAAGGAGCCATGTGTTTCTTCACCGCCTGTTTTGCTGATCAGGTTAACAACACCTGCTGCGGCAGAACGGCCATAAACGGTAGCGGTACTTCCACGCACAACTTCCACTTTTTCAACGTTGTCGTCAAAACCAAAACCGGCATCAGGCAAACGACCGGCACTACCGAAGGCAGGCAGACCGTCGATCAGGATGCTGGTATACACCAGACCACCCAGGGGGTTACCATCGGGAAAGCCCCGAATAACAATACCACCTCTTCTACCCTGTGAATTATTGGCAAACACACCGGGGGTGAGGGTAACGGCTTCAGCGAAACTTTCAGGCTTGATGGATTTCAACACCTTGTTATTGATGATGTCCACAGCTTGAGTCGCTTCGATTTTACGTACGGGCTGGCGACCTGCCGTAACGCTCACTTCATTCAGTTGGTTGATCTGTTCTTCCAGCCAAACCTCGACAGATTTCTTGTCGTTCAGGTCTATTTGCTGGGAACGGTGATTGACCGCACTGATTACGAGGCGGGCATTGGGAGAGGAGACCCGAATGGAAAACTGTCCGTTTTTGTCGGTCGTTGTACCATTTTTGGTACCTTTTTCCTGTACGGAAGCGCCATCGAGGCCGGACTTGGTTTCTTTACTCGACACTTTACCGGTTATGGTAACCTGTGCAAAGGCAACAGGCATCATCAACAGGAGGCAGGTGAATAAGCCAAGCGCTCTTTTCAGCATGTTCAGATGCATAAAAATAGTTTTGGGTGGAAGATGAATAAATAGTTAACTATATTAACTAATCTGAAAAATACTGAATAATCGTGGATTAAACAATAAATGGCACTTTTTTTTCCGGTGGGAAGGACAGAAATCCTTATTTTACAATTGTTTATGGAAATGATAAGGCACCGTATCCTCCGGTTTTTAAACATCTTTCTAACCCATTGAAAGGGAAGCATCTACTCATCAAAGACCTAACGACCCATTCAAACGTCAGTGCCCCTTAACTAACCCGGTGATTATATGGAAACCTCTTTACATTCTTTTTCGGTACCGGGCGAAATGAAGCAATGGTTGCTCAGAGAGCGTCCGGAACAGCGGGTAGAAACGCATCATTTTGAACTTGTTACTGCGCCCCTTCCGGTTCCACAAGAAGGCCAACTGCTGGTGCAGGTACTTTATTTGGGACTGGCGCCGGTTATGCTAAGATATATGCGGAACGAGACCAGTTTTGAGCGTCCGCTTGCGCTGGGCGATGTGATGCACGGAAGAGGTGTGGGTCGCGTTATCGAAAGTCGGCATCCCGATTACCAACCAGGTGATATCATACAGGCTAAAATGGGGTGGCGTGAATATGCCATGGTAGATGGCAATGATCCCTATTTTATGATTTTCCGTATGCACCACACTGATTTGCCCCTATCACATGGCATTAGTAGTCTCGCCATGAGTGGATTTACCGCATTGATAGGGATGCGTGACATCGGTCAGGTTCAATCGGGAAGCCGGGTGCTGGTGTCTGGCGCTGCCGGTGGGGTTGGAAGTCAGTGCGCATTTATAGCCAAAGCTTTGGGTGCCCAAAAAGTGATTGGACTCGCAGGGGGAAAATATAAATGTGAGCAACTAACCAAGCACATGGGATATGATGCTGCTATCGATTACAAGGGCACCAACGTCGAAAAAGAACTGGACCAATATTTTCCGGAGGGTGTAGATGTGTATTTTGACAATGTAGGCGGAAAATTATTAGATGATGTTTTGGCACGTATTCGACGCAGGGCGCGCATTGTCATATGTGGCAGGATAGCGGAATACCTGCTGGAACCAGCACAATATCATGCCTATAGAAACATTTATCGGATCGGATTGCAGGATGCTAAAATGGAAGCTTTCTTTATATATGATTTTACAGAAAACTTTACAGCTTATGAAGCGACATTGGCAGAGTGGATTCGAACTGGAAAACTCAAACCCTGTGAACATATACTAAATGGTATTGAAAATATGCCCCGGGCTTTGATGCATTTATATGATGGAGTGAATGTTGGCGTTATGATGGTGAAGGTGGCCGAATAAAAAATTAATCTTATGATAGCTTCGCTGAAGAAAATTTATCCCTGGATCATGGTGTTGCTGGCATTGCTGACCATTACCATCAACAGTGGCATGAGCGCATCCATCACTTCTATTTTCGACACTTTTTTGAAAGACACATTTCAAATAGATAACAAGCACTTACATCTTCTTAAATGGCGAGATGCCATCAGCGACTTGTCGGCTGCTATTTTCGTTTTTCTGGCAGGCGTGATGATTGACCGTTTAGGACCCAAAAAAGTGATTTTATTTGGCACGCTGGTGTTATGCGTGGCTTATTTCCTTTATAGCCAGACACAAAATATCTTTCAGGTATACGGCGTCCACATCCTGCTGGCAATTGCCCTGGTTACTTCCGGCAGTATACCCAACATGATTCTTATTTCTTCCTGGTTTCACAAGCACAGAGGATTGGCACTGGGAATCATTCTAACAGGTACCAGTCTGGGCGGTTTCATTGCTACGCGTTCACCATTGCTTGCATACATCGAATCAAATGGCTGGCGACCCGCCATGCAGCTATTGGCGCTATTACCTCTTATTCTGTCAGTTGTCATTTTATTGCTCATGCGCAATCGCCCGCCCCAACGAACAAGCGAAACGACTAATCTGGTAACCCCTGCTGCAGATGCTCCCTTGGCGCAGGGCATGGATTTTTCGACGGCCATTCGAACACCCCTGTTCCTCTTACTTTGCCTTTGCTCATTTTGTGTTTTCTACAGCATTGTTGCAATGATAAAAAATACCATTTTATATGTTACAGAAGCGGGCTTCCCATTAAAAATGGCAGTAAACTGGCTAAGTACCTACTTTCTTTTTTCCATCATCGGTAAGTTTGTTTTTTCTTTCATTGCTGATTACGTCAGCGCATTTTACATGTATGCAATCTGTTGCGTACTGATGCTCATAGGTTCTCTCGGTTTCAGCTTCACTTCCGTACAGCAACTGGATTATCTGATGCCGGTCATGGCGATGGGCTGGGGTGGTATTTATAGCATCGGCAATCTGCTGATCATGCGCAACTTTGGCACCAAAGCTGCCGGCAAAATCAATGGTACCATCAGCATTGTTCAGTCTGCAGGACTGGCATTGGGACCGATTGTGACAGCTTACCTGCATGATGCCTTTTCTTATGCCACCGGATTTAAAGTTGTGAGTCTGCTTTTATTGTTGGCATCATTGCTGGCCATCCGATTACAACGATGTGCCATTCCTGCTGCCGAAAATCAGTCTTGACAGCTTGGTTGATGTGTTAAATTAAATTTTACCGGGTAAAAAAAATAGTTAACTTTATTAACTAATTTTTAAAGCCGTTTGTATGCCACAACTTTTATTATTTCCCGATATGACAGGCATTTGGGAAGGCACCTACACCCGCATCAGTGAAACAGGGGAAGTCCTTTTTCGCCATAAAAGTAAACTCACACTTCACCTCAATGGAAATGAATGGCGACAGTCCAATCTGTATCTTTTTGAGAATGGCCGCGAGGAGTTTCACAATTTCGGCATGTCGCCCTTTGATGAAAAAGGTGTTATGCGATATGACAACCACCGCATCATCGGTGAAGCATGGGAAGCCAGCGGCGGGAAGAATATTCTACTCTGGTGGACCTACAAACAATTTCCGGGTTCTATGTTGTATGAGATGATCACACCCATCTCACCCACCCATCGTATGCGGGTATGGCAACATTCAATGAATGGCAAATTCGAAGGACTGACCATGATCGAGGAATTCAAAAAAGCAGATCAATCAGCAGTACCCTTAACACACTATGATCAGGTCAGTTATATCAAAGAGGCCTGATTCAATTATCTTACCGGGTTTTAAATTTAATTAAGTAATCAACTATGGGAATGACCATCACAGAAAAGATCATGGCGCGCAACAGCGGTCGTTCATCAGTCGAACCAGGTCAACTGGTATGGGTGAATGTACATACAGTCATGACCATGGATTATCTGGGCAAGCAATGTTTCTCAGCATTTGAGAGCTTGTCACCGGAAAAAAAATTATTTGACAAGGAACGTGTGATTTGTGTGAGTGATCACCTGGTTCCGCCCCCCACAGAACAGTTTGCTACCATGCTGAATGAATGGCGGGAAACTGTAAAGAAATATGACATACCCTATTTCTATGATCTGGGTCGCCAAGGGATTGCTCACCAATTAATGGTAGAGCAAGGACACGTTCTGCCCGGAAAAGTTTCTATTGGCACCGACTCGCATGCCAATACCTATGGGGCTGTAGGCGCGATGGGTAATGCCATAGGTGTAACCGATGCAGCCATCGCCATGGCGACAGGTAAATGCTGGTTCCGCGTACCCGAATCGGTAAAATTCACCATCAAAGGAGAATGGCAACCCTGGGTAATGGCAAAAGATCTGAGCCTCCACATCATGGGAATGATGCATTGGAATGGACACCTCATTTATAAAGCCCTGGAATTTACCGGACCGGCTATCGAATCGCTCGGTATTGCCGGCAGAATGACCTTATGTAATATGACAGTAGACCTCGGTGCGAAAAATGGCATCGTGGCCCCCGACGAAAAAACTGCTGATTTTCTCCGACCCGTACAGAAAGGGGAATGGGACTTCGTTCAAAGTGATGCAGATGCCAGATATGATGCCGAATATGAAGTTGATGTGACCAATGTGGGACCGACCATTTCTCTGCCCGATAAACTCGATGATGTTGTTCCCGTTGAAAAAGTGATCGGAACAAAATTCAATAAAGCCTTTGTTGGAACCTGCACGAATGGCCGGACAGAAGATTTTGCCATCATGGCACAAATTCTGAAAGACAAACAAATTCATCGCAATGTGAACATGGTTTGTATTCCCGCCAGCCAGGCCGTTTACCTGGAATGTATCCAAAAAGGATATTTCGAAACACTGGTGAAAGCCGGTGCAGCCATAGAAACACCTAGCTGTGGACCCTGTGCCGGCATTCATACCGGCGTAGCCGGTGATGGCGACATCATCCTCAGTGCCGGCAACCGAAATATGAAAGGAAGAATGGGAAGTAAAAACGCAAAAATATACCTGACTTCACCCGCAGTAGTTGCTGCCAGCGCTATCCGCGGAGAAATAACCGACCCTCGTTCAGAAAACTGGTAAAAAAATAATCTATGGCCAGAATTACAGGCAAAGCTTGGGTAGCTAAAAACTACGTGATGAGTTTTGATATGATTCTTCAGAAATACTGGACTTCACCCATTGATCCCGCTGAAAATGCCAAGTGGGTGATGGCAGGCGTTGCGGAAGAATTCAATCGGGAAAATGCCTTCATTGAAGCAGGCTTCACATTCATTGTGGCCGGACATAATTTCGCCGGCGGCGGAAAAAGCATTGAACATTGTGTTACCGGACTCATAGGTGCCGGCATCCGCGCCGTCTTTGCTACCAGCTTCGCCAGGTTACAATTCAGGAATGCCATCAATTACGGACTGCCCTTCATTACCAGTAAAGACATTAACCTGGAATGTGAGACAGGCGACCAACTGGAATATAATTCCGACACAGGGGAAATAAAAAACCTGACCAACGGTAAAACATTTACCAGCGTTCCAGTTGCGCCTTTTGTTGCCGAAGTGGCTGCCAGCGGGGGACTGATGAATTTCATTCGGAAAAAAATGGCGGATGGGACAATCCATGAACTTCATTAATGTACATCAGGGTTTGTTTAGTATAATTAAATCGTTTACATGATCAATGCTTTGAAAAATAGACTGGCTGAGAACAAGACCTGTTATGGTGTGATTTCGCCTACCACTGACCCAACGGTTTGTGAGTACCTGGGATGGATGGGACTCGATTTTTACATCATCGATGGCGAACACGGTCCTATCACTTTAACAGAAACCACCCATATGGTACGGGCGATGGAGTGTGCCGGCATAACACCACTGGCACGCGTACGCAGTCTCGATGAAAAATTGATTCTTCAATTCCTCGATGCCGGTGTGATGGGAATCATGATGCCGGGAACTGAATCGGCAGCCGATTGCGAGCAGCTGGTTAAAGCAGTGAAATATCATCCAATGGGCGAACGTGGGCTTGGACCCGTTCGTGCAGCCCGATACATGTCAGGCGGCGTTACCCAACAACAATATATTGAAGCAGCCAATGCAGCAACACTGGTTTTGCCAATGGTAGAATCTGTTCAGGCAGTGGAGCAATTGGAAGCGATGTGTCGCGTACCGGGTGTGGATGGGTTCATCATCGGTCCCCGCGATCTCGCACTTAGCATGGGCTTTACAGATGGACCGCAACATGCAGCAGTAAAGGAAATGATGGATAAAGCCATTGCGATTATGGTGCAACATGGAAAAATTCCCGGCACAGTTGCAGCCAATGCAGAACAAGCCAAAGAGCTGTCTGCAAAAGGAGTTCGGTTATTGCTGAATAGCGTGCAAGGCTTATTGGCAGCAGGCGTTTCAGCCTTTACAAAAGAAAGAATTAAATAGATCACGAATAAAACGTATCACCATGCCAACCATCGTTGTCTTATTCAATCTGAAGCCCGGATCATCCGTTACAGATTACGAGAACTGGGCACGCGCTAAAGATATACCCGTTGTTAACTCGCTTCCCTCTGTAGAAAAATTCAGGGTACTGAAAATGGGTAACCTGCTCGGAAGTGATGCCACCGGACCCTATGCCTATTGCGAACTCATTGAAGTTCCTGATATGAATACTTTCTTTGGTGACCTTTCGCGTGAAGATGTACAGGCAGGGGCTAAACAATTTGGTGAATTTGCTGACCAGCCACTTTTCATTGTGGCCAATGATCTTTAAAACCGATCAATATGTACCAGCTGCAAAATAAAGTAGCCATCGTTACCGGTTCGGGCCGACACAAAGGAATCGGTGAAGCCATTGTATTACGTCTGGCAGCAGAAGGCTGCCGGGTGGTGATAAGTGATATTGGCCAGGCCAAAGGAAATGAATTCGCTGCAGAGCACATCGGGGTCACCGGCGAAATGCAGGAGATTGCAGATGCCTGCAGGGCTTTAGGTGCGGAAGTATTTACCCTGCCCTGCGATGTGCGCAGTGAAGCCGAATGCAGCCAGCTCATAGAAAAAACAGTAGCACATTTCGGTCAAGTAGATATTTTAGTGAATAACGCCGGCGTAGGTTACCTGATGGAACCCTTTACTGAGTTCAAAGAATCCAGCTGGGATGCGGTACTCGATGTAAACCTCAAGGGTGCATTTCTTTGTAGTAAACATGCTGCCATTCAGATGATTCGTCAAGGCGCCGGGGGATCGATTGTAAACATCGCTTCCCAGGCTGCAAAAAGCGGATTCCCATTCGCTGCTGCTTATACTGCCAGCAAACATGGTCTGGTCGGACTAACCCGCAGTAATGCTGTAGAACTGGGAAAACATAAGATACGCGTGAATGCAGTTTGTCCCAATCACATTACAACCGGACTGGGACACTGGCAAAATAGTTTTTTCAGTGAGAAGTTAGGAATGGATTACACCACCTATTTGCAGTCCATCGTACAAAAGAATCCATTGGGGCGAACCGGATTGACAGAAGATATTGCCAAAGCTGTCGCTTTCCTCTGCAGCGAAGAAGCAGCGTATATTACAGGTGAGGCGATGAATGTGAGCGGAGGAGAAGAATATCATTGATATTATGAAACTAGGTATTGATATTGGAGGCACATTTACCGATCTGGTTTTGCTGGAACCCCGTTCCGGCAAATTATTTTTTGGTAAAACCCTCACCACCTACCCCGATCCGACACGCGGCATATTGAACGGATTACAGGAACTGATGTCGCAGCATGGAAAATCAGTAGCAGAAGTGACCTCGTTGATTCATGGCACAACCCTGGTGACGAATGCCATCATTGAACGTAAAGGCGCACCCACTGCTTTGCTTACCACTGCCGGCTTTGAAGATGTGCTGGAGATCGGAAGGGAAATGCGCTACGATATCTATGATATTTTTATACGCATGCCTGCACCACTTGTTGATAAACCTTTTCGG
>JBEIUM010000353.1:0-1307 GCA_040374385.1 Sediminibacterium sp.
TATGGGCCAGGTCGAGTGCCAGCGGCATGTAATCTTCGGTTTCATTGGTTGCATAACCAAACATCATACCCTGATCACCAGCACCTTGCTCTTCTTTCTTTTTTCTATCAACACCTTGATTGATGTCTGCAGACTGTTCGTGAATAGCTGATAAAATACCACAGCTATTTGCTTCAAACATATATTCACTTTTGGTGTAGCCGATTCGCTCAATTACACCACGTGCAATCTCTTGCACATCGAGATAAGCTTTGGATTTCACTTCACCTGCCAGAACAACCTGACCGGTGGTTACCAGTGTTTCGCAAGCTACTTTCGACTGGGGGTCGAGCGCTAAAAAGTGGTCGATTAAAGCATCTGATATCTGATCGGCCACTTTATCCGGATGACCTTCAGAAACACTCTCGGAAGTAAATAAATAGGGCATATATTAAAATTTGATGCCGCAAATATAGAATTTATACGTGCAAATAATGGCGCTACCCTTTAAAGAAAATAACAGACCATCCACTTTGTGGACAAAAGAAGGAAGAAATCAGCGGGAGTTATTTACCGGCGAGGTGCTGGTAGAGTTCAATGTAGTCAGCGAGATCTGAGTCCCAACCCTTGAAAGGCAGCACTTTTTTACCCTTCACTTTGCTGAACTCGTCCATCAGTTTTTTATCAATCTGATCGGCTCCGAAGCTGATGGCATCGGCATATTGGGCGCCACCTTTGAACATGGCGGAGTTATTACCGTCTTTGAAGGATTCCAGGTCTTTCTCGCGGATATTACCATTGATCAACGCCTTTTTCAACAGGTCCCCACCCACTTTCTCCTGGAAGGTATTTTGACCGATGGTGAAGAGAATCTTACTATTTGAGAATACCGGTTCCTTTTTGTAAGCAACTTTAATGTAGGCGGGTATCAGTCCGGTCATCCAGCCACTGCAATGAATCACATCGGGGGGCCAGCCGAATTTTTTCACAGTCTCCAGCGCACCTTTACAGAAGAAGATGGTGCGGAGCAGGTTGTCGTCGAACCATTCTTCTGTGTCACTATGAAATACCTGCTTTCTTTTGAAGAAATCTTCATTTTCGAGAAAATATACCTGCAGCCGGGCGTTGGGCAGGGAAGCTACTTTGATCTGAAGGGGGTAGTCGTCATTGTCAACGGTAACGTTGATTCCGGAAAGACGAACAACCTCGTGCAAGCGGTGCCTGCGCTCATTAATGACACCGAAGCGGGGCATGATGCACCTAACTTCCAGACCACTTTCATTACTCTTGATGGCCAGCTTGTTTATTACCTCAGCAAATTCTGTCAA
>JBEIUM010000156.1:0-6334 GCA_040374385.1 Sediminibacterium sp.
AAATGTGAGAAATATATTACTGGCAATCAGTGTCGTGAAAACAAGGGTTCGAATTTCAGTCTCTGACAGCTGACGGTATACACCCCATTGGTACATCAATAAACACCCCACTGTGATAGCTATTCCCTGCAGGATACTCACCCATAGTTCCTGCCAGTTGAAAATGCTTGCAGTCCGCTTGCGGGGTGGTTGTTGTAAAATTTGAGGTTCTGCAGGTTCATTTTCATATATGATTGAGCAGGTTGGACCCATAATTAATTCAAAGAAAATGATATGGATGGGAGAGAATATATTCGGATAGATCCAGCCAAGTGCCAGTGGAATAAATACTACTAAGATGATGGGTATATGGATAGAAAGGATATATCGGATGGCCTTTTTTAGGTTATTATAAATTCTCCTCCCCATGGCAATGGCGACCAGCATATTTCGAAGATCATCGTCTGGTAAAATCATGGAAGCAGCCTGCTTGGCAACTTCAGCACCTCTTTTGCCCATGGCTACCCCTATATGTGCCGCTTTGAGCGCCGGACCATCATTCACCCCGTCACCCGTCATCGCAACCACCCACTGCAATTGCTGTAGGGTTTGAATTACTTTCAATTTTGCTTCCGGAAACATGCGTGCAAATAAACGATTCTTTACTACCGCCGCTTCTAACTCTTTTCCCTGCAGGCGCATGATTTCTTCACCGCTGATGGGTTCTGCATCTCCATTCATCCCCACTTGTTGTGCTATTTGCAGGGTGGTGACCGGGTTATCTCCGGTGAGGATCTTTAATTCAATACCCGCTTGTTGAAATTGCTGAATTACCTCTTGTATATGCTCTTTGGGTGGGTCGTAAAATGCAAGGAGTCCAACCAGTTCGAATTCAATTGCTTGCTGTTCGGCCGGTAAGGGTTGATCATTGAATTTTGCCAAAGCCACTCCTAAAATACGATACCCTTTTTGCGCCATTGTTTGAGCGGCTGTATCGGCGATAATACCTTCATGCTCAGTCAAGCGGCAGACCCGAAAAATCGTTTCAGATGCCCCCTTTGCAGCTATGATTTTTTCTCCGGCTGCATTTTCGAACACATGCGTCATCATCGGGGGCTTTCCCTGTAATGGATATTCTTTGGTAAGATGGTAATCTTTTCGTTCATCTCCCTCAAAACTCAATCCATAAGCTTCATGCAGGGAAATCTCCATTGGGTCAAAGGGTAGGGGTTCACTAGCCCACATGCCTGCACGCACCAATTCCTTCATCTCACTGGTTGCCAGCTTTGCATCCCAGGATGCCCATTTACGCAGTTGCCAATGATACACGGAGGCAAGGGTCATTTCATTCCGGGTGAGGGTGCCGGTTTTATCTGTACAGATAACATTGGCACTTCCCAGCGTTTCTACCGTCTTCATTTCTTTTACGATGATACCCTTCTGCATCAGCCGCCAGGCACCCAAAGCCATAAATGTGGTGAAAGCGACCGGAATTTCCTCCGGTAAAATACTCATGGCCAAAGTCAATGCCTGCAATAAACTTTGTATGAGGTTACCGCTTTTTGTGTAGTTAATTACCCATACGATTATAAAGACCACTACACCCGCTATAACCATTTTCTTGACAAAATTGCCTATCTGCTGCTCCAATGGGGTGGCCTGTTCCTTTACCTGCGATAAACTTGTGCCGATTTTTCCTAATCGGGTTTGCATGCCCGTTGCGGAAACAATGGCTACTGCCATGCCCGTAGCTATATGGGTACCCTGATAAACATAGGGATCTGGGTGTTGCTTGTCTTTGGACACTGCCATCGACTCTCCCGTTAAAATCGATTCATTGATCTCTAAATCGGAAGAATAAATGATCCGGGCATCAGCCGCTACCTGGTCACCTTCCCCCACCATAAGATAATCACCTACCACCAAATCAGCTATCGGGATAGCTTTCTTATTTCCCTCCCGTATGACTTTAGCCAGGGGCTGCGTGTATTTCTTTAGTTTTTCCAGCGCAAGTCTGCTTCTTCGGTGCTGGAATATGGATATGCCCGCCACCACCAAAATGGCGGCAGCAAGAAAAATGGCATCCGCTGTTTTTCCACTGATAAAGTAGAGACTCGAGGCAGCTAATAACAGCACCACCATTGGCTCACTGAACAATTGTTTCAGCATCCGCCAGAGTTCGTTGGGTTGCTTGAATTCGAACTCATTTTTACCAAATTGCTGGCGCGCTAACAGCACTTCCGCATCAGTTAAACCACGTATATTTTCAGGAACAGGCGTTTCCATTGACATCAACCGATATTAAGAAGGGGATTGCGTAATACTTAATAATTAAAGATAATCATTCGAAGTGAAGGAAAAATAACCAACAGTCTGTATACAACTTTATACAGGCAATGATGGTTTCGAAACGCTTATTGATTTATTTTTAAGGATGATCGGAGCGAGCATGTCTTCCCATTTGTGATAGACAGCAGGGAAAGTGCGTAGAATTAGCAACAAGTTCTTTTTAAACTGACCGGAATAAATAACAATTTAATTCGTTCTACAGGAATCGTAAATAATCTCAAATAAACACTATAAAGCAATGATAATCAATTTAAAAAATCTAACTACTTTGGTAGGGGTACTTATCTTTTCATTTGGCTGTCAACCTAAAAAAGAAGAAAAGTCAGATAAGATGAAGGTGGAAGAAATTGGCGCAGCTAGACTGACCGGTGAAGCATCGAACTGTAAAGTAATTTATATATGCGATACGTTCCCCATGCATCCCAATAGCACAGATACTTCGGCGCACGAGCATTTTGACACGTATGAATGTAGAAAATCATGGGACATTGTTGATCAAGTCTTCCAACAACCCAATCCATTCAGAAGCGATTCGCTGGATAGTCGCGTTCTTTCTACCGCACTCCATCAACTTATTATACAAAGCAAGGAAACAGAAAAACAGAGTAGAGAACGGATCAGAAAATCGAAGTATCCGACCGATAAGCCACTGCTTATAGAAGGAGAAGTTTTTACCTCATTATATGAAGGTTATACAGGATTTAAATCTAGAGAGGAAGGCTATTTTTCAAAAAAAGGGGGCAAACTTACCTATGATTTTGAAAATTCGAATTATCACCAAAAATGGACAGATACCATTTTACTGATTCTGGAGAACAAAACATGGAAACTAGACAATGTTGTGTACGGCAAAAAAACACAGCACAAAAGTCTAAAAGAAACGCTAGAAAATTTTATTCAGGCAGGAAAAGAGGAACAAAAGCAAATGCAAAAGCAATAATTTAAACATACAGACATAAACAGTATTCATGAAGAAATTTATACTCGTTGGTTGGTTCATCGGAAGCGTCCTTATTTCTTTTGGACAGTCCGTTCCCACACCCGCCCAACATTTTGGCTTCTCAATCGGCGACGATTACATGCTGGCCACCTTCACGCAAACAGAAGCTTACTTTAAACAACTGGCAGCTACATCAGATCGAGTTCGTATGATCTCCATTGGAAAAACCGAAGAGGGCAGGGAACAACCCATGCTCATCGTTACCTCTCCTGCCAACCTGAAAAAGCTGGATGAATACAAATCTATTTCCCGCCGATTGGCACTCGCGGAAAATCTATCAGATGCAGAGGCAAAGGCACTAGCCGCCAGCGGTAAGGCTGTGGTTTGGATCGATGGCGGCTTACATGCCAATGAAGTGGTGGGAGCTCATCAACTAATTGAGACTGCCTATCAACTCGCCAGCCGCCAGGATGATGAGACCAAAACTATTTTAGAAAATGTGATCATCTTGATGACCCATGCGAATCCCGATGGTCAGGAACTAGTATCAGAATGGTACATGCGGAATCCGGTGAAGGAAAAACGGAATGCGGAAAATCTACCTCGTTTGTACGAAAAATATGCAGGTCACGATAATAACCGGGACTTCTATATGCTCAATCTGAAGGAAACACAAAACATGTGCCGGCAACTTTATATCGAGTGGCTTCCGCAGATCATGTACAACCACCACCAGTCCGGCCCGCCCGGATCTGTAGTGGCAGGACCTCCTTTTCGCGACCCATTTAATTATGCATTTGACCCCATAGTCATTACAAGTCTGGAGGCCGTTGGCGCCGCCATGATCAATCGGCTCAACGTTGAAAGCAAGCCTGGCTATACCAATAAGAATGGCTCTGTTTATTCTACCTGGTACAATGGTGGTCTCCGCACCACCACTTATTTCCACAATATGATTGGTTTGCTCACCGAAATCATTGGTAGCCCTACTCCCTCTACAGTACCGTTAGTGCCCGATAGATTGGTACCCAACAGTTCAACACCTTTTCCCGTATTGCCGGGTCCCTGGCGCTTCAGAAAGTCTATCGACTACTCTGTTTCTCTGAACTATGCTGTATTGAATTATGCCATGCGCTATCGCGATGAATTACTTTTTAATATTTATCGCATGGGAAAGAATTCCATTGAAAAAGGTAGTCGCGACCATTGGGGATTGTCACCCAATAAATCTGCTGCCATTAAAAACATTTATCAGGAATCACAGCGCAATAACTCAACTGGCAGGAGGGGAAATGATTCAACTATTACGGGCGCCCGTACAGAAGTGCCTGTGTTGTCGATGAAGTTCTATGACACCATTATGAAAAATAGGGCCAATCGTGATGCGCGTGCTTTTCTGATGCCGCCAAGCAAAGATGAGGCGACCACCATACGTTTCCTCAATGCATTGATTGGTACCGGTGTTATGGTGCACCAGACAACAGCCGCCGGTACCGTGGGTGAAAAAAAATATCCTGCGGGTACCTGGGTGGTAAAAACGAATCAGGCATTTCGACCTCATATACTCGATCTGTTCGAACCACAAGATCACCCGAATGATTTTGCCTACCCCGGTGGCCCCCCCGTACCTCCTTATGATGCAGCAGGCTGGACGCTGGCTTATACCATGGGCATTCGGTTTGACCGCATCTTAGATGATATTGATATTCCAATGAAGCGACTTCCTTATGGTGATAAGATACCCTTGCCCAACACGCCCGCCCTGTCAAATGAAAAAGCTTGGATATTCGATGCCAGCGCCAACTATTCCTTCGCTGCCGTGAATGCACTGATAAAAGAAGGCATAGAAGTGAGTAGAACAACCGATACAATCGCCGGAAACCCCGCCGGTTCATTTTATGTGCCCCTCTCACCAAAGACAAAGTCCAAAATACAGCAGCTGACTTCCGGAACCGGTGCCATTCCAACGCCGATCAATGAGAAGCCTGCGGGATTATTACCCATTAAGCAAGCGCGCATCGCCATCTGGGATCAGTATGGAGGTTCCATGCCTTCCGGCTGGACAAGATACCTAATGGAACAATTTAATTTCCCCTATCAGGTGATTTATGCCAAAGACATCGACTCAACACCGCTGCGCGAACGATTTGATCTGATCATATTTGTGGGTGGAGCAATACCAACTTACAATGTTGCCAATCCTGCCGCTGGTCGTGGTCGCGAGATCAACAAAGAGACCATTCCCTCGGTTTACCACCCACAACTGGGCAGAATCAATTCAACAACTTCCATTCCTGCTTTGAAAGCATTTGCTGAAGGAGGAGGTACCCTGCTTTGCATTGGATCCTCCGCCCAACTGGCTTATCATTTCAAATTGCCCGTTTCCGATGCACTCGTTGAAATGGTGAATGGTCAAGAAAGAAAAATTCCGAATGAAAAATATTATATCCCCGGAAGTGTACTCAATGTAACTACCAATAATCAAACTCCCGCTGGCTGGGGCATGCCTGAAAAAACAGATGTTTATTTTGATGAAAGTCCGGTATTCCATATTCAACCCTCAGCTCAATTGACTGGGCAAATCAAGCCTTTGGCTTGGTTCAGTACAGCCAATCCCTTACGCAGTGGATGGGCTTGGGGACAGTCTTATCTGAAAGACGGAGTTACTGCCTTTGAGGCGCAAATGGGGAAGGGGAAATTACTGGTATTTGGTCCGGAAATCAATTTTCGAGCCCAAACTTATGGTACTTTCCGTTGGTTATTCAATCCATGTTATATAAGATCTGGCGTTAATTAAGTTACTTGAAAAGATAAATCTATTGAAGCGACCACTGGGCTTGACCATTTTAACGGGTTGTTGTTTGTTTTTGGCAAAAAGTTTGCTGATACATTGTGGTATGCCTTCTAAAAACCAATCGGAAACTACTGCAGTGCCATATACCATAGCAAAAGGTTACTTTGTAAAAAACACCTTTTCTGCAGATGAACTGCAGTGTAGGATTATCAAGCGACAGGAAGAGCTTGACAATATCTTGGGTATGGCTGCTACCATGGGGCCCAATGGAA
>JBEIUM010000208.1:0-4912 GCA_040374385.1 Sediminibacterium sp.
CGTATCTCCCCAGGTAGGTTGAAATTTTATTTTTACGGCAGCATAAACGATTTGCCCGTCATCATCTAAGGCAAATGGCCCAGCCCCTTCATTATCTGCGAGTGGCGCTTTCCAATCATACAAGACGTTGCCAAGGGAATCTATTTCGACTATCCAAGGCCCAGCCTGGCTCGTTTGCTGAGCATCGCAACCAGTTCCAATCATGGAGCGCCCCCCATTCAACCAAAATGAATTATCATTTTTCTTTACCACTTTATTTATTATCGAATTCCAATTGGGCTGCGCACTATATTTCTTATTCCACTGGATGTTGCCTCCGTTATCCAATTTGCAGATAAAGGAGTTTATGGCTTGATTTGCATTTCCACCATAGCCAGCGACTAAATACCCATCGGATGTCTCTACCAGCCCTTTTGCAGATATTATCAGCATATCAGGTCTGGTTATTTCTTTTATCCATTCAACCTGCAACTCATGGTTGATCTTTATCAGCAGCGCATTTAGTCCAAGGTCTGTGCCGGAAACTGCCGCGTAACCGCCGTCCGAGGTTTTGATAAACCCCGACGTTTCTCCGGCGTCAATAATCTTTCCCTGTTCCTGTACAAATTTGTAAGACAACAGGTTTCCCAAAGTGTCGTACTTGGAGACATGGATAGCGTAATTGCCTTCCGCTGTAAAGGCGTTGCCCAGGCAAACAATTGTATCCCTGTCCACCACAATAGCAGCAATCGAAGTTAAGTCAGTGCCGGGTAAGAGAAATGTGGTGTCCAAGCGGGATTGGGCATAAGCAAAAAAGGGCATCGCTGACAGCAAAAACAATATATTCCTCATTTGATAAAAACAGTAAATGGGCAGCACCGGACGTACCGGTGCTGCCCAAGATGAAGGGAAAAGCTTTAGCGTATAATGGAAAGCGGGCGGACGAACGACTCGCCGGAACCAAGGCGAACCCAAACGTAATACACCCCTGCCCTCAACCCTGAAATATCGAGATCGAAATATTCGGAAGAGGCGTTAAAATTCCGTTCAATGACCTTAGCCCCAACGGTGGAGACGACCGTAACCAAAGTAACGATATCCGCATTGACCAGATTTTTGTCAACCTGAACAGTCACCGTCTGATTAGCAGGATTGGGTACAAGTTGAACCCCTTTGACGGGCAACACGCTTTGACTGCCCTGGCGATCCTCGCCCCCGCCGCCGAATCCGTTGCTCGGTTCAGGCGGGTACGTGATGCTATAGATGGCCAATATCTGTTTGGCAAGGCCGCGCACCCGTGCGTGAGTGCTGTTTTCGGCATACCCTTGGAACGTACCGAGCGTGGCAGTTGAAAAACTGTACTTGTCGCCGCCAGCCTGATAATGCTGTCTTACAATGCCCAACAGTGCCTGATATTGGTTGAATTCCGCCAACAAGTCGCCGCTCAACTGGTATTTCGACGGCAACGCGTTGAGTTTTGCCACGGCGGCAGTCGGTTCCGCTGTCCCTGTGTAACTGCGCACCAGTTCCAGGTCGGTCTCATAGGCGTCCATGTTGCCCAGCCAGTAGCGGTAGTCCGACAAGGTACCTGTTTCGTTGGCCAAAATGTCGGTGAGGATGTCAAAGGTGTTGCCCTGCACGACCTGCTGCAAGGCGGTCATGGAAGCCATTTGGGCAGGCGCGTTTGGGCCATTCGGGTTGGCCAGATATTGCGAGCGCAGGTTGTTGTACTGTGTTTTGGCAGGACCTATTGCCTGTTTTTCCGCCGCCAGTTGCTCCTGCGACCTACAGGGCGGATAGTCGCATAGTATGGACTCGCAGTTGTTGGCAGGGGTGTTGGTTTGTAGCACAATTTTGGGTGGCGGGGTAAAGGTCAGCGGCGTTTCGGGGATAACGCCATTGGGATGGAAGTAGCGTATCCCGGCGGCTGCGCGATAACTAAAGTCGCTTTCAAGTGCATTTACATGGGAAAATGTGTTTCCAGCGGAAATGGGAACGCCAAAGTTTGGATCTATTCCCCCCTGCACCAACCTCAACCCCGGCGGAGGCAGTGGTACCATTACCGATAGGACATTGAAATCGTAGGAGGCGTTGTTCAGGAAGTTTCCAGCGTACAAGACATTGTTTTCGTTGGTGTTGCAAAGGTAGTGCAGGCCCGTTGTCTGCAACGGCTCCGCGCCTTCCCCAAAAGCCTGGTTGCCGCTGCTGAGTTTTTTGTAGGTGTTCCTGCGGATGGCATTGTTAGCTTGGCCGATGTAAAAGATGTCTGTGCCAAGCAAAATATGCGTGTCTTGTATGTCCGTCGGGGCGTTGTCGTCCAACTTGAACAGGTTTTCTTGCACGGTTATGTTGGTGTGCCCAAAATCCATGTAAAGCCCGGTCATCACCCCTGAGGAAAAAAAGGCGTCGGTGTTGATGTCCCCAATCTCAAATTTGTTGCCCACGATGTAGCACCTGCTGCCCTGACTGCTTTGGATGCCTGTCCAGCACTCGTCGAAAGTGGCGTTTGTTACCGAATAGCGGTGCGGAAGCCCCGGGTCAATGTCGGTTTTTGTCGCCCAAATTCCTTTGTAAAGGTTTTTGAACAGGCAGTGATCCTGATTGGCACTTGGGCAAGGCAGAGAGATACCTGTGCAATAATCGCCTACATTGAAACTGCTTTCCTTGGCAAGGTTACCGATACCATACTGCGTAGAGAGCGGTAAATTACTAATCTCGTTGATGAAGTTACAACCTAAAAACCTGATTCCTCGGACACCTAACAAGTCGGCAAAAACAGAGAACGGCACCTGTTCATTGGGGAGGTATAAACCCGGGTTGTATCCCGGATAGTCCGAACCTGTAAGGAATTCGCACTGGATAAAATAACTGGCGTTGGAGGTCACGGGCGCACTTGGGATGGGGAGATGGTTCTCGTAGGGATTGAACTGTACAGCCCGCTGGTTGTTCCTGAAAGTTGCGAGCGTGCATTGGACAATGCCGCCTCCAAACCCGAATCCGGCGCCACCCGCTTTTACTCCTACAATAGCATTCGACACAATCGAATTAGGGTGTGCCTTGAACCGCCCTTGCAAACCACCGAATTGATTTGCGGCTGGTGTCCCTTGTACCTCAACACCTCGCCACATCTTCCCCTGACAAGCACTGGTCAGTGTGCCGAACAACTGCAAATTGCCACCCGGTTCTACGATTGCCTTCGCCGCGTCGCAAAACTGCACGGTGATGCCCGGTGCAATGTTCAAAATGCCTCCATTTTTAATCCGAAGTTCGTTTGTTATCGTCACAAACCCCGTAGGAACGGTGGTGAAGTTCCAGTCTGTTTGCTGCGTGATTACGACATTGGCCTGCGCGCCCACCCCGGTACAGCGCAGATTGCTGCCAGACCAAATCAAAGGCCTGAAATTCAGGAGGCAATGGAACATCCACTCCCGCTGCCCCTGTGTGAACTTGTTTTGGCAGGAAAAAGCATAGCCCATAAAACTGCTCAGGTCTTCTGAAACCCCGTCGGAACAGTAATGATCGGTTAATGAACAATTGCTTTGTCCGAAATGGTTTTGCTGCGGGGGCGTGTCGGCTATGAAATCGCCATTGGTGGCACCCTGTGACACCGGATGGCAGCAGTTCCATACGGGAGACCCCGACCCGCCGTCGCAAGGCGCGAACGTGTGCAACAAATTGAGCCAGTGCCCAACCTCGTGCGCAAGGGTGTGTATTTGAGCGGGGTTGGGGTAGATGAGTTCCTCCTTGATTACCACCCCGTCCGTGTTGTCGAATGATGCATTGGTTCCAGCAATCACGTCTGTTCTCTGGATAACGCCACCAACCACTTGAAACTTGGAAGGCTGTGCGGATACCACGCCCCATTTGAGCGGGTCTCCCTCAATCAGGGGAAGAACCCAAACGTTCAAATATTTGGTGTTGTCCCAACGGGTGGCCGCCTTGACAACTGAAGGGTCTTGGCTTGTTATGCCAGGGTTCCTTGTTATTCCGTTGGTGCATTCTCCTCTGGGGCCAATGCCGGCCAATCTGAACTCAATGTCCCAATCCAGATTTGGTGAGTTGAAGTCTGCGTTCAGTTGGTTGAGGGCTGACTGGATGTGGACATCCTGAAGCGATGCCGACGTTCCGATCAAGTGAAACACGATGGGGATTATTTTTTGTCCGGTAGCCAGATTGGTGTTCCAAGATGGATCGAACTGTGAAGTGGAGCCGCCACTCGCAGGGGCATCAGGCAAAGGGCAAACCAGGTACCCCTGCGCGGAAGTTTGTGAAACAGCCAATGCAAAGGCGAATGCCCAAAGCATGAGTTTCAAACTTGAGTTATTCATAAACAAATCGGTTTGGTGCCAGTCTTACGCCTTCCCGGCTCTTGGCATATTTTGTCAACTATTTGTTGGTTTTTATATTTTTTCCGCCAACGGTTGGATGTGCGAAGTGCCGACGCTTAGGAGGCATTTTCGCACATCCGTTGTTAGTGCCATTCTACGTTTTGAAGATACGCCTGACCACACTTTCACCCTTGCGAACAAACCTGACCATGTACATGCCTCTTGGCATCTCTGTGAGGTTGACTTCGGTTCTATTGGGTTTGTTTATCACCTTCATAATCTGACCCTGCGAATTGATTATTTCTATTCTATCCCATTGCATATCAGCAGCATCAAAGAATAACAGCCCACTTGTAGGGTTGGGATATACTTTTAAATTTGATTCCTGATAAGTTTCTATATCAGGAATTGCCGAAACCGAACACGCCAATGTATCAATACACCCATCCTTGTTCACTTTGATAAGCCAGCCCCAGGATTTGCCCGGCGAGGGATAATACACATTGATCTGGCCTGCCGCAATAATGCTACCGCTTGGTAGTTGCACAGCACCATGTAGCCAATGATCGGTGTAAATTTGAAGATTGTAGAACACCGTATCCTCC
>JBEIUM010000037.1:0-16099 GCA_040374385.1 Sediminibacterium sp.
ATGTGGAGAGTCCATTGGATGTTGTTGAATTCACTCAAGATGGTAGAGTTATTTATCGAAATAAAGAGTTAATAACGGAAAAGCTTCAGGATGGTACAATTGTTCATCGAAAGCGAAGTTTACCGGAGATGACAGCTAAGTATAAAATAGTAAATACAACTCCTATCTGTGAATCAAATGTTTATGTGAACGAGTCAAAGAAAACGATGTTTCTTGTTGAGACTGATGATGACGGAATTGAAGGATGCTTTTATTTTTGGATAGGCGAGCGCGATGGAAAGTTAGCTTTTACAAGAATGGGCGTAGGGGCAAACGGCAATTCACAAATGTCATATAGAAAAAAATAGACAAGTTTCTGGGTGAGTGATAGGCTGAATACATAAATTTCAGACTCCTGAAAAAAAGTATTTTCTTTTCTTATAGTTTGTTCTTCTTGATTATTACATCTGCAGCTATTGTATTTTCAAGGGGCGGGGTTAAAAAATTCTGACGTCGCAAGTAAAACCAAGACCCTCAATTCTTAATTGAGGCAAGAAAAAATGTTATTGGTGTTTGGTCGGCTGAGGAATTTCCCGAAAACAAATGGGAATTTAAAGCTGATGGAGTATTGGAAACTATTTTGGAAAATAATGGAGAAGTTTCTACATACTCATATAAAATTGTAAATACTACTCCTATCTGTGGGTATGACGTTAATGTTGATGAAGAAGAAGACTTGTATCTAGTGATGAAAAATATAAAAGATGGTAGAGAATCGTGTTCAGAGCTAAGATTTTTTCCTGACAATAAACGAATTAGCTTGTGGAGCCTTGGAATGGGGGCAAATGGGATTAGTATATTTAATAAAAAGTAGCCCATCTTCCGAATAGTCTTGCTCCAAAGTCGCACACGCTCTTCCTGCGGCGCAGCGCTGGAGGACTATGCTGGATAATTTTCAGCTTCTCTACCTTGATAGCGTTTGCATAGAGCTATTCGTTTGTTTTGTTTGAAGAAATCCACCCGCACAGTCTTCTCATTTCATTCGAAAGACTGTGCGGAGGAGAAAATCAAACACTCACTTCAATCCTCCCTACTCATTGATAGCTGTATTTTGCCAAATGACACAAAAGCCGTAAGTTGACTTTCGTTCATTCAAAAAATACCATGCAGCAAAAAGGAATTTGGAAAGTAATCGGCGCCTCCAGCCTGGGTACCCTCATCGAATGGTACGATTTTTACATCTTTGGTAGTCTTGCCACCGTACTCGCAGGTCAGTTCTTCCCGAAAACCAATCCGACCGCTGCCCTGCTTTCCACCCTCGCTACCTTCGCTGCCGGCTTCCTCGTACGTCCCTTCGGCGCCATCGTATTCGGCAGACTCGGTGACATCATCGGTCGCAAACATACCTTCCTGCTCACCCTCATCATCATGGGAGGCGCTACCTTCGCGATCGGTCTCATCCCCTCATTCGAATCCATCGGCTTCCTGGCACCCCTGCTGGTACTATTGCTGCGTTTGCTGCAAGGACTCGCACTGGGTGGTGAATATGGCGGCGCCGCTACCTATGTCGCCGAACACGCACCCGATCACCAACGGGGTTTCTATACCTCCTGGATTCAAACCACCGCTACCCTCGGACTCTTTGTTTCTTTGGGCGTTGTTCTCCTGACCCGTCACTCCCTCGATGCCAACGAAACCCGCTCCATCGCTAAATTCAATGAGTGGGGCTGGCGCATCCCCTTCCTCCTCTCCATCTTCCTTGTCATCGTCTCCGTTTACATCCGTCTTAAAATGAAAGAGTCACCCCTCTTTCAACAAATCAAAGATGCCGGTCAACTCTCGGTCAACCCACTCAAAGAAAGCTTCGGTCATACCACCAACCTGAAAATGGTACTGCTGGCACTGTTCGGAGCAACCATGGGACAAGGCGTTGTATGGTACACCGGTCAGTTTTATGCACAGTCCTTCATAGAAAATGTCTGTAAAATAGATTTCGACCAATCCCGTACCCTCCTCATCTGGGCCATCTTGTTCGCCACCCCCTTCTTCGTCGTCTTCGGTGCCTGGAGTGACCGCATCGGCAGAAAATGGATCATGCTGACAGGCATGTTGCTGGCAGTACTTACCTATCCTGTGTTGTTCAAAGGACTACTTCAATTATCCGATCTCAAGGGTCAAATTGAATTGGCAGACCTGAAACAAATCAAGAGAAACCTTGTGCCGCTGCCCACAACAGGTGACACTGTAAGAACAGTAACACACCAGTATTTTTTTGCATCCGGAGCGGTTCGCACGGAAGTGATCAAAGACACAGCGTACAGTGGCGGACTGAAAACAACACTGCATCCCGAAAAAAAATATTCCATCAAATTGGGCAATGAAGCCTATTGGAAAATGGTGTTGTTGGTGTTCATCATGATTCTCTATGTAACCATGGTATATGGTCCCATCGCTGCCTTCCTGGTGGAACTCTTCCCCACCCGCATCCGCTATACTTCCATGTCACTGCCCTATCACATCGGCAATGGTGTCTTTGGCGGTCTCACCCCCTTTATTGCCACTTTACTCACTACCATACAAACCGATGACAAACTTGCCGGACTTCAATATCCCATCATTATTTCCGGTGTATGCTTTGTCATTGGTGCACTTTATCTTTCCAATAAAGCCCCTCAGCACGCTACTTCCTAACCCTAACAACTGTTCTATGAATTTAGTAAAGCGATATGCCGGCATTCTTTGGATAGCACTGGGACCGGTTGCCATGTATTTTCTCCTTGGAACCGCAGCTGCAGAAATTCATCAAAAACCCGTCGCAGACACCTGGATCCAATGGGGAATATTTACGCTGGTAGCACTGCCCATCGCTGCAGGCATGGTTTTCTTCGGCATTTTGGCACTGCGGGGTGCCTATGATCACCTGCCCGAAGAATCGGATGCTTCTGGCTCCGGCAATCGATAATTTCACATTATTTTATCCCTGAATCTGTTTTCATCAGCAATGAATCAAAGGTTCTGCGGTATTTTTGGCAATAATTCAATTTCATGTCGATACGCGTTGAGGGGATACAAAAACGTTATGGCAACCAACAGGCTGTTGGCAATGTATCCTTTGAATTGCAACGCGGTGAGATCGTCGGATTTTTAGGTCCCAACGGAGCCGGAAAAAGTACCACACTCAAAATAATCACGGGGTACGTTCAACCCGATGCAGGCACCATCCAGGTGGAAGGATTGTCAGTGGCAGCGCATCCGCTGGAACTGAGAAAAAAAATAGGTTATTTACCCGAAGCCAACCCCCTGTATTACGACATGTATGTTCGGGAATATCTGCAATTCATCGCAGGTGTTCATCACATAGCAGACCGGGATAAAGCGATCAATCAGGTCATCGAAATGACCGGACTCACCCGCGAGGCACACAAGCGTTGCGGACAATTGTCCAAAGGGTACAAGCAACGGGTCGGACTGGCAGCAGCGCTGGTGCATAACCCGCCGGTATTGATATTAGACGAACCTACCAGCGGTCTCGACCCCAACCAGATCGTAGAAATCAGGGAGGTGATTCGCAAGCAAGGTGCCGACAAAACCATTTTATTTTCTTCTCATATTTTGCAGGAAGTGGAAGCCATTTGCGATCGGGTGATTATTCTCCACCAGGGAAAAGTAGTGGCCGATAACCGAATTCGCCAATTACAGCAGGAAGAAAACTCCGCACAGGTACTGGAAGTACAATTGAGGGAAGAAGTGGCAGAGCAGGAATGGCGGGAAGTGCCCGGCGTTCAGCAATTAATTGCCATGGGCGGAGGCCGCTACCGCATCAGTACGCAAGATGCAGAACAGCTCAGCAGGGCTTTGATGCAATGGACTGTTCAAAAAGGATATACACTGTTGTCCTTCCAGCGGGAAGAATCATCACTCGAAGATGTATTTAGACAGCTCACCTCGCAACAACCATAGCAGGAAAGCTAACAAAATCGGCATTTTACAAGGAAAATGTCCGTATTTTTCGCTAACCAGTTTCAATTAATTACCTTGCGGCACAAATAAAATTTATTCTGACCAACTAAAAATGAATATTCATGAGCTACATTATTGATGTACATGCAAGACAAGTATTGGATAGCCGGGGTAACCCCACAGTAGAAGCCGAAGTGGTGACCGACGAAGGCGTTGTAGGAAGAGCTGCTGTTCCCAGTGGTGCGAGCACCGGAATGCACGAAGCCGTTGAAATGCGCGACAACGATAAAAAGAAATATGCAGGCAAAGGAGTTTTGAATGCCGTGAAAAATGTGAATGAAAAAATTGCTCCTGTCCTGAATGGATACGATGTGACCCAACAGGCCGCCATCGATGGAGAAATGCTTGCACTCGATGGTACGCCCAACAAATCAAAACTGGGTGCCAATGCTATACTAGCAGTTAGTCTGGCAGTTGCCCGCGCTGCCGCTGAAGAAGCTGATCTGCCGCTGTACAGATACATCGGTGGTACCAATGCCCGTACCCTGCCCATCCCCATGATGAATATCCTGAATGGCGGTGCGCATGCAGACAACAAAATCGATTTCCAGGAATTCATGATCATGCCCGTAGGCGCTAATTCTTTCAGTGAAGGACTTCGCTGGGGAGTTGAAATCTTTCATGTACTGAAAAGTGTACTGAAGAAAAAAGGATTTTCTACCAATGTAGGTGATGAAGGTGGCTTTGCTCCCAATATCCAAAGCAATGAGGAGGCCATCGAAACCGTACTGGAAGCCATCAGTGCAGCGGGCTACAAGACCGGTTCACAAATCGCCATCGCCATGGATGCCGCCAACAGCGAACTTTGGGATGCCAAGAAGAAAAAATATGTATTCCACAAGAGCAATGGAAAGATCCTCAGCAGCGATGAACTGGTGAAGTATTGGGAAAAATGGGTGAAGCAATATCCTATTATTTCCATCGAAGATGGCATGGCAGAAGATGACTGGAATGGCTGGAAAGCCCTCACACAGGCCGTTGGCAGCAAATGCCAGCTGGTGGGTGACGACCTCTTTGTGACCAATGTAGACCGCCTGAAGACAGGTATTGATAAAGGCATAGCCAATGGATTGCTGGTGAAAGTGAACCAGATCGGAACACTCACCGAAACCATCAATGCCGTTACCATGGCACAGCACAATGGATATACGACCATCATGAGTCACCGCAGCGGTGAAACGGAAGATACCACCATCGCAGACCTGGCGGTGGCATTGAATTGCGGACAAATCAAGACCGGCTCTGCTTCAAGAACAGATCGTATTGCCAAATACAACCAGCTCATTCGCATTGAAGAGCAGTTGGGTAATACGGGCATCTATCCCAAGGGAAAAATTCGCTTTGGTAAATAAGCGAACTATTTCGGGCCGTATTTTTTGTTGTGGGCTTTTTAACACCTGTGTATTTTTTTGCAGGATAGGGGCAATCAGTTTGTACTAACTTAGCTTATTCTTTTCCCACCATGCAGCGCTATACCCGACTTCTTACGAATAAATACCTGCTGGCAGGTACCCTATTTCTGGTATGGCTGTTGTTTTTCGACCAGCGGGATGTTTTTCAGCAACTGCAGCGACGCAGGGAACTCAAGGAACTGGAAGCTAAAAAAGAATTCTATCAGCAGGAAATTGAGCAATCCCGCCGTGCGCTCTCCGATTTGCAAAGCAATCCCGCTGCGATTGAAAAATATGCCCGGGAGCATTACCTGATGAAACGAGATGGCGAGGATATCTTTATTCTCGACGATTCTGCTGCTACGAATACTAAACGACCTTAAAATTCGTTCACCCCGTTTCCGACAGCCTTATCTTTTTATTTACAATATCACAGCCCTGTTATCCGTTCTAACCTTACGGTAGTTACATCTGCCAGGAGATATGAAGGAAATTACAGATGAAGATTTAGTCCTGTATATCTACAACGAAGCCCCGCCTGTATTAAAGGCTTTGATAGAAAAGGAACTGATGCGGCCCAAAGGGGAAGTAAAAAAGCGTTTTCTTACGATCAAGGAAACCCTTGAGCAGTTGAATCAATGGAAGCTGCCATCTCCCTCTTTGTCTTCTATTGAAAAAATTCTTCAAAAAACCGGATTGAAATCATCCGATAACCGAAAGGGTAAATAATTTCACTGTCTAACGGCGTCAACACTCGAATCGGTTATTTTTGCTGCATGAAACTGGCAGACCGATATGAGAGAGCCCTTTCCTGGCTAGATGAACAATTCCCCATCGCTGAAACCGAATTGTCTTACGGCAATCCCTACGAATTGCTGGTGGCAGTTATTCTTTCCGCTCAATGCACCGACAAGCGGGTGAACATGGTAACACCGGCAATATTTAAAAAATATCCTACCCCGGTGCAACTAGCCGCCGGTACATTCGATGATGTCTTTGCCCTGATCAAAAGCATTTCCTACCCCAACAACAAAAGCAAACACCTGATCGGGATGGCGCAATTGCTGATGGAGAAATTCAAAGGCGAAGTTCCCCTGACTGTCGAGGAATTGGTACAACTGCCGGGTGTGGGAAGAAAAACCGCCAACGTCATTACCAGCGTCATCGACCAGCAACCCAATATGGCGGTAGATACCCATGTATTTCGCGTGAGCAAGCGCATCGGCCTGGTCAGCACAAAAGCAACTACCCCCCTGGCAGTAGAGAAACAACTAATTCAACACATTCCCCGTGACCTCGTACACAAAGCCCATCACTGGCTCATTCTGCACGGTCGCTATTTGTGCATGGCACGCAATCCGAAATGCGCTGGATGTGGATTACAAGATACCTGTAAGTTTTATCAGGCTGCAGCCAAAAAAGCGGCAGCTAAAAAAACTGCTTCCCCCAAACCTACACCCCAAAAAATTGCTACTAAAAAAGCAACAGTAAAGAAAGTAGCGCTAAAAAAAGTAACTAGAAAAAAAGGGTAACACCAATACCTTTTTTTCGCCAATAAAAAAACGAGTAGCTTTAAGCAACTCTTATTATATGGTACTACTTCTTAGAAAGACCTTCCTCCCCCTGCTTTTCAGCATTGCTTTGATTTCAACCACTGCCGACAAGCTGTCTGCCCAGTCCGGCAATTATGCAACCCCCTACTTTGCTGATAAGGACCGGGTGAAAAAATTGACGGCCTATTTTCCACTGATAGAAAAAATGTACCGGGAGTATGCTGAAAAGAATCATTTTCCGGGCTATGCATTCGGCGTGGTCGCCGATGGCAAACTGATCTTCTCCGGCAGTGGCGGCTGGGCGGATATCAATAAAAAAGTTCCTGCCACCACCCGCTCTGTTTTTCGCATTGCTTCCATGAGTAAGAGCTTTACCGCCATGGCCATATTGCAGCTGAGAGACCAGGGTAAATTGCAATTAGATGATCCTGTGAGCAAATATGTTCCTGAATTAAAAGGACAACAACTCACTGCCGATGCACCTGAAATTACCGTTCGGCACCTGATGACCCATTCTGCGGGCTTTCCCGAAGACAATCCCTGGGGCGACCGACAACTGGCCGATACCGATCAGCAATTATTGGAGTTGTTGCGACAAAAAATCAGTTTCTCCAACGTTCCCGGCATTGCCTATGAATACAGCAACCTGGGTTTTGCTTTGTTGGGATACATCATTCAAAAAGTAAGCGGACAACCCTACAGTACTTTCATAGAGAAAAATATCTGGCAACCATTAGGCATGGCACAGAGTAGCTGGGAATACAAGAAAGTGGCAGCGCCCTTGTTGGCACATGGTTATCGCTGGGTGAACAATGATTGGAAAGAAGAGGCCCTGCTCAGTGATGGCGTATGGGGTGCTATGGGTGGCATGCTGACTTCCATCGAATCACTCAGTAAGTATGTAGCTTTTCATTTACAGGCATGGCCGGTACGGAATAACCCGGAAGTTGGTCCACTCAAGCGCAGCAGTCTGCGTGAAATGCACCAGCCCTGGCGACTGGCTTCTGTGAATGCCAATTATCGCTATCCCTCCGGCAGAGCCATTCCGTTAACTGCAGCCTATGGTTATGGACTTCGTTATGCGGAAGATGGTGAAGGAAGAAAAACGGTTGGTCACAGCGGCGGATTGCCGGGTTTTGGCAGCAACTGGGTCATGTTACCGGAATATGGTATCGGATTGATGTTCTTTGGTAATGTGACCTATGCCCCTACCAGTCTTGCCAACGTAGCAGTGATGGATACTTTATTGCGTTTATCCGGATTACAACCTATGACCTTGCCACCATCGAAAGTGTTGACGGAGAGAAGAGATGCTCTGGTTCGCCTTTTGCCGGAATGGGACGGCGCTGCCAATACCGGCATCTTCGCAGAGAATTTTTTCGATGATTATTACATGAGCAAACTTCGCGAGGAAGCAAGAGCCATCTATACAGCAGCAGGTCGTATACTCGAGGTCGGTGAGGTGGTTCCGGAAAATCAGTTGCGGGGTCACTTCATACAAAAGGGCGAAAAGGGAAACATCCGCATCAGCTTTACCTTAACACCCGAAACGCCCGCACGCATACAGGAATATCATATCACGCTTGAAAAGAACTAAATATTCGTGGTCTTGTATTCAGGTTCTTTCAGGTAGAGCAGGATCAGCGTGAGCATCTTGAATAAAATGATGCGGTTCGCGCTATCAAGTCCGTTCCATGTATTGCTTTGCCACATGGCGAACCATTCGCCACCAATCACTTCAAAGCCGGTGAACCAAAGTAAGATGCCCAATCCCAGACCCATGACTGCCCGGTGTTTGGCTTCAAAGAAAACGGCTGCCGGCTCGCGTCTTTTGATGAACATCTGCCTGCTGCCGTGAATACATAAGAGCGCAATGATGAGTTCCAGTGCGATCAAAAAAATATAGGCAGTATGATATACCCAGGGTTGTTGTATCGAACGGTACAGTAACCTGCTATGGGGAAATACCGTATCCATCTTCATCACATGTTCAACGAACTGGTAGTTGGAATTATAATCGGTGGTATTCCCGAGGAAGATCAGCATACTCATGAGACCCAGGGAGCCCACCGAAATGATTTTGATCCACCGAAAAGCTTGCAGGGTAGCGGAATTCATTGATGAATATTTTATTCTTTGCCCGGTTGATATTGCTTCACCGCATTGTTCAGAATATCTTCCTTGTAGAACAACACTTCCTTGAATTCTCCTTTCGTGTACATTTCTCCCTGGTTATTGAAATAAGGAGAGGAAGGCACTCCATTCACGCCACCTGCCAAAACTGAACGGGCTTTTACTTTTTTTCCAAATTCAACCGCACAAACAAAACTATTCCCACTATTACCGTATCTAAAGCGGGTATTGGGATAAGATCTGCTCACATAGGAAGGCAAGGATCCCCAAGTGGAAGCAGCAAAGCCACAGGGTATGGATGGCTGGTTGTCATCGAAGCTCTCCCGGATATTGCCCGTCAGTCGCTGAAAGCGATTGACTTCTCCCCAGGGCTTTTCCCAGCTTCCGAACTTCCGCATCAATTCTGCAATGGTGGAACGAAGCGGCACCATCATTTGATTGGGATCGGCTTTATCGCAAAAGCGTTTTGTTTTCTCCACCACATCCGGATCTTCTTCGGGGTCACCATTGCCCTTTAATATGACGGGCCATAATTTTTGTGCCCATTCAATGGCCACTGTTGTTGCTACCGAATTAACAGCAGAGCGGCGGTCCCAGCTCAGCAAAGTTTGCATCACCCCTCTTAACAGGTATTCAGTCGTATCGCCCTTGCGCCAGGCTTTTTCCAGTGCCGGTATCAACAGATCAAAAGCAGTCAGGTGGGTATCATACCCCGTTTCGATGACCTTATCTAAATTGTATTTCCTGGCAGGGGTGAGCAATTGAACAGCCCGTATGCCCCTGAAATTATCTCCATTGGGTGCCATGTATTTGGGGAAGCGCTCTTTTATCGGACTAAAAGGACCTGCAGCAGTGAAGGGACTGGAATTACAATTTTGTATCCACCCGTTGGCAGGATTTTTTATCGTGATGAGTTCATTCAATGTATGCAATCCCTGCCATTCGGTGGCTACTACTGAACCATCCACGGGTTGCTGCCAGTTGAAGGTAGGATTTCTTTTTGGCATGAAGTTTCCATGCCAGTAGGCGATGTTTCCTTTGTCATCAGCATACACGGTGTTGTTAGAAGTGTTGGCCAGTAAAGACATGGCCTGGTTGAAAGCGGCAAAATTCGTAGCCTTGGTGCGCTGCCAGGATTGAATCAATCCTTTGATATCGCGGTTGTTGGCTTTCACGCTAATCCACTGTCCGTCTTTTTCCGACATCACCGGTCCGTGGTGCGTGAAATAACCGGTAAAAGTTTTCTCTTTTTTCACCCCCTTATCTGTGTAATAAATAGTAATGTTCCTGTTTATTACGGGGCGTGTTTTGCCATTGTATTCATAGACCCATTCTCCTTTTTCGTTTTTGCTGACTTTCTCGAGATAGGTATCTGCCACATCGCTGTAGCTGGATGTATGCATCCAGCCGCAGTGTTCATTGAATCCCTGGTAGATAAAGAATTGTCCCCAGGTGACTGCACCATATACATGCAGGCCTTCATCACTTTGCATGGAAATTTCCGGGCGGAAATAAAAAGTAGTGTGGGGATTGATGTAGAGAATGGCATTGCCCGATTCGGTAATGGAAGGTGCAAAAGCAAATCCATTGGAGCCGTCTGTTGGCGGATCTGTTTTTTTGATGTTTGTATTCAGCGCAACTGCTCCCTTGCCATAGAATTTTTTCAGGTCGTTCACATTGATCTCTGCAATATCAATAGCGCCAATACTTCCGTCGGTCCACAACAGTGGGAACCAGGGTTCGAATCTTTGTAATAAGGCGGGACGAACACCGGGGTGTTTGTACAAATAATAGTTGATGCCATCGGCATAGGCTTGCAGCAATGATTTCAGCCAGACAGGGGCCGTTTGGAAATCTTTTTTGGCATCCGCGGTGTCGATGATGAGTCGTATCAGCAGATCTTCGTACAAATCTTTCTCTCCTGTAACTTCTGCCATTCTGCCCAGCTTTTCGATGTAATTCATTTCTACCCGCGGAAAATCATCTTCACACTGGGCATACAACAAACCGAAAACGGCATCGGCATCCGTTTTTCCCATAACATGGGCAATGCCCCACTTGTCTCTGATGATGTTGGTAGCAGAAGCTCTTTTCTCCCAGCGGGAGATTTCAGCAGCAGTAAAACTTTGGGCATGGGAGATGAAGAACAGTGAGGAGAGCAAAAGACTGCCGCCCCATTTTTTTATCGGTGCGATCATGTGATCAGGGTTTAAGTTTTTTAACGAAGAACTCTGCAGCGGACTGATAAACGCCTACGGCATTGTTGTGGTTCATCCAGTGATGGGTATCATCGGGTATCATCATGGTTTCCATGGGAATTTTTCTTTTCGTCAGCCGGTTCACAAGGTCAACACTTTGATTGAATCGTACGTTGCGGTCATCATCGGCATGAATGATCATCACGGGGGAAGTCCATTTGCTCAGGTCGGAGATGGGAGATGATGTCCACGCAGTTTTCAATGCCAATTCTCTGTCGGGGGCTTTCTCGTACTTATCATTCTGTGCGTTCATGGATGCCTGGATGGTCCAGTCGTGTACACCATGTATATCTACGCCGGCAGCAAAAATTTTTGAATCGCGCGCCAGTGCCAGTGCTGTAAGATAGCCACCATAGGATCCGCCATAGATGCCGATGCGTTGCGGGTCAACAAAACTTTGTTGTTGCAACCATTGACCGGCTGCTTTGATGTCCTGGTATTCGGATGCCCCCATGGCACCACCTTTAGCAGGTTGGTGAAAAGCGTATCCATAACCGATGCCCAACCGATAGTTGACAGACAAAACAACAAAACCGAGGTGGGCAAGGTATTGGTTGCTGGCATAGGCATTGGAATAGTAATCTGAATAATGCCAGCTCAGCAGCATTTGGCGGGGAGGACCACCATGAACATAAACGATGGCGGGTCTTTTACCGGTGATGCCGGATTGCCGAAACAATTGTGCATGCACAAGAACGCCATCTGCTGCTTTGAAGGTAACAGGAATGGGTGTAACGAATTCTTTTGATGGAAACTCCGGTGAAAGCCATTCTTTCTCACCCAGCAATTGTATTTTTTTATCTGACAGTGGAAGTATGGCAGGCAGTGGAGGTCTGCTGGCGGTTGCGCTGATCAGGGCAACCGATTTGCCATCCGATAAGCTTACCGGCATCCATTCTGCATCGGTTCCCGGTGTGAGCACCTGCATGGGTTCACCGGTCACTGCAACGCTTGCTGCATGTCTTCTTTCAATATCGTTGGCATCTTTTCCGGCATTGGCACTGAACGTGAGTGTGGTGCGATCTGCACTCAGGCTGATGTGCTCGCACATGAAATTGCCCGGTGTGAGCAAGGTTTCTTTTCCGCCTGTGGCGGGAAGTCGGTACAAATGGGGCCATCCATCCTGGTAGGAAAGAAAAACAAGTTGATCACCGGCTGCCCAGTGCAGGTTGGCACCACCGTGTGTGGTGGGAAAGGAAGCTGTTCCTTTACCCGAGGACTCCCAAACGGTTCGATGGGTGCCGGCTTCGGGATCTGCTATTACAATTTTCCAGGGGGTGGCAGGTTTCACTAACATGGAATCGGGTTGACCACCGGTTCCTGGTCTTCTGATGAATACTATTTTTTTACTGTCGGGTGACCAGCGCGGAGATTGATCTCTGCTGAAGGAAGGGGCTACCCATTGGATAACGTCTTCCTTGCTTCGATACATTCCGATCAGTGAGTGATCATTTCTGTTCGCCACAAATAACAATTTGGCATTGGAAGAATCGGAAGACCATTCCAGCGCGCCCACATTGCCCCGGGTGGTAAAAAGTGATTTCGCAGCCAATGAACCTTGTATGGCTACTTGAAAAACCTGTCCCGATTTGATGAAGGTCACTTGTTGGTTGTTGGGATGGATGGTGGGGGCATCACCTTCAGATAACAAACGGGCAGCTCCGCCTGCGAAAGGTACCGACCATACCGATACTTTAGCAGGTTGAGGTTCACCGGCTACCTGTATGGGTTGCAAGGCATCATAGTTAGCACCATGGTCACCGCCCCGCACGAATACGATCCATTCTCCATTGGGTGAAAATTGCAGGGAAGTAATTTCCTGCCCATCGTTTTGAGTGAAAGCGGTTAGTTTCCTGGGGGTAAAATCGGGACCGACTGCTGCATATACATTTCTAACACCCTTTTCATCCATCGCCCAGGCGATTCGATTTCCCCGGCCCGCTTTGAGTTCGGTGGGGAAGGCATAATTTTTAAAATCATGCATAGTCAGTTGGGCACAGAGTTGCAGGGGTAAGAAGAGGAGAAGAAAAACAATCTGGCATTAAGATTCGAAAGATAGCCGCCGAAAATATTCTCTTGATATATCAAAACAATATCACCGCCAATTCATCTTACTCGGCTCCCTGTAATAAAATTCAGGTGTTTGCATTTTTCTGCAGTCACATGGTATTAATCAATAGGACTTATTCCTATTCTTCTTCCAACGCCCCGAAGTAGATTATTTTGCGTCATCTCATTTCCCCGCACCTGCCTCATTGGACTTCCAGACACGGATGATATTGCCTCCCAATATGTTCGTGATCTGTTTTTTGGTGAAACCTCTTTTGAGCAAGGCATCCGTTAATAGCGGATAACTGGTCACATCATCCAATCCCTTCGGGGAAGAACTGATGCCATCAAAATCGGAGCCGATACCAACATGGTCGGGGCCAATCAGCCGTACAATATGATCGAGGTGTGCCAACAGTTGCTCCAATGATGGGCGCGCTTCATTTGCTTCCGCCGCATATTTTTCTGTGATCAGCGTAAGGGCATACTCGGTCTGTACACCGGATGCAATCAGTGAATCAATTTCCTTGCGGTGGGCTTTTTGAAAAAGCGCTTCCTTTTTCTTATACGTACTGTCCACAAAACCGGAATAAAAATTCAACGCTATCACACCACCATTTTTTCCTACCGCCAGGATCTGGTCATCTTTCAAATTGCGGGGTACAGGACAAATACTCCAGGCATTGCTGTGAGAGACGATGACCGGACTACTCGTCGTAGCAATGGCATCCCAAAAAGTTTGTTCTCCAACATGCGAAAGGTCTACCATCATGCCCAGGCGATTCATTCTTTTTACTACCTCCTTGCCAAAATCGGTGAGCCCTTTGTGTGTTTTTGCCAGACTGTCTTTCTTATAGGTTTCATCCCAGGCAGAAGTCGCCCAGTCAGTCGAATTGTTCCAGGTAAGCGTCATATACCGTGCTCCGCGAGAATAGATCTGGTCTAATTTTTCCAGACTGTTCTCAATCATGTGTCCACCTTCCACACCAAACAGGGCGGCAATCTTTTTTTCTTTTACCGCCTGCTCCATCTCCGCAGTAGTGCGTGTCAGAGCGATCTTATCGGGATTGCTCTTGATCACTTCATCCAGCAAGTCCATTTCCCTGTTGGCAAATTGAAAGGGAGCAGATTTTGCACCATCGCACCATACGGAAAATATCTGCACATCCAATCCGCCTTCCTTCATGCGTTGCAGGTCTGAATGGGTCTTCCCCCTCAGGTCCTGGTCCATGCGCACATTTTTCTCAATGCATGCGGTGATGATGTCGTTGTGGGAATCCACCACGATGGCTTTTTTGTGTAGCTTTTGCACCGACTGACTTTGCGAGAGCAAGGGAAATAGAAGGAGGGGAAGAAATCGTTTCATGGTAAGGAAGTTATTCTGTGATCAGTTTTTGCAGCGTCTTGACCAATTCGTCGAATTTGTCGGGAGCATTGTTGGAAAGAACGATCAGGGTCTTTCCGTTGAAAACGGAGCGAATGATCTGTGTTTTGTAACCAGGATTGTCACCGTTGTGACCAACGATGGTATGGTTGGGTTGGTTAGCGAAAATGTCCCAGCCAAAACCATAGTAAGAAATTTGACCATCGTTCAACAACATGGGAGTATATGCCTCGTTCAGCGTTTCTTTTTTTATGAGCCGGTTGTTCCGCAGGGCATCATCCCATTTCAGCAAGTCGTTGATCGTAGAGCTGATTCTGCCCGGGCCTTCCCGGTGACCGAGCCAGATGGTGTAGTTGGAGGAAGGGAACGAGTCCGCCGGTAAAAAAATGGTTTGGCTACTATTCGCGATATGTCCTCTTGCAAATTGCGATATGGCTGATCTTTCAGCGGGCGTACGCAGGTCGGTATCTTTCATGCCCAGGGGTTGAAAAATATCTGTGCGGCAGATCTCAGTAAAATCACGCCCCGATGCTTTTTCTGCAATGCTCGCGAGTAATATATAGCCGGTATTGCTGTATTCGTATTGGCTGCCTGCCACAAATCGGGTGGGAGGTGCATAGCGCCTGAGATAAGCGAGTATGTCGTCATTGTTCGCTACCTTCGATTTGTCCCAATGTTGGTCCATGATGGCCTGGTAATCGGGGAGTCCGGATGTGTGTGTGAGGAGATGACGAATGGTGATGTTTTTATAGGGAATATCCAGGTACTGCTCAACGGGGTCATCGAATTGCAGTTGCCCTTTTTCCTGCAGTAGCATGATCACCATGGCGGTGAACTGTTTGCTCACAGAAGCCAGTTCAAACAGGTCTGTCTTTTTCAGCGGGGTACGGGAAGCGAAATCGCGGTAGCCGGTTGTTTTCTGATAAATGATTTTTCCTTCCCGGGCAATGGTGATTACGCCGCTGAATTGGTTGTTGGCGAGGAAGGGCGCAACCGAGGCATCTACCTGATCGGCTTTTTGCGATTGCGCAAAGAGTGGCAGTAAGAGCAGTAGAAATATTTTTCTCATCATACGAGTTTGTTATTTTCCACCATCCCAGCGAATCACTTTCCCGGCACGGGTGCCGGTATGCTTTCCCTGGTCAACCGTGAGTTGACCATTCACGATTACATAGGAAAAGCCGATGCTGTATTGATGGGGTTGTTCGAAGGTGGAGAGGTCATCTACTGTTTTTTCATCGAATACTACGATGTCGGCGATGTTGCCTTCCCGTAATAGTCCCCTGTTCACGATGTTGAATTTTTTGGCGGGTAGGGATGTCATTCTGCGGA
>JBEIUM010000144.1:0-6637 GCA_040374385.1 Sediminibacterium sp.
AGAAAACAACACAGGAAGAACAATTACAGAGAAAGTGAGTTCAAGAGCTAAGTTCTCGAATAATGATGTAATGCTTTATTACATGTTTCAGAGAAACAAAAATTCACATGAATCGCTGATCAAGCATGCATTTTCAGAGGTGTCTGACTCCATCAAAATTTATAACTACGTCAATATTAAAGATGCTGTCAAATTGAGACTGGGGTGGGTGAAAGATACCGCTTGGATGAATCTAATTAGCAAGCACATAAATCGGGTATCTTCCATGTCGTATGATTCGATTTTTTACAATAAAGCGCTGAACCCCAATAATACCCGAATCACTCAATACATGACAACCACAGAAAATGAGGGCAAGGAGTCGCTTGATTCATTGATCCAGTTGTTTACTATATATCTTAAAAACGAAGTAAAAAAAGCTGTTCCTTCCAAGTCGATTGACTTACTGAAAAAAGATCTGGTAAGCTATGTGGAAGGGGTCTATACCTCCATCAGTAAAAAAAGCTTGAAAGATAATATTTTACTTTACGGGGAGGCAGAACATAGTTCATCTGCCAGTAGCCCGGGTTCGGCTGTATTCTCGATTTACCCAGATGGCAAAGCATCCTTGAATTTGACAATTTATTTCAATGGTGAGGCAATGTATAAATACTTGAATGGCAAAATTGTCAAATAGAGTAATGGAGTTTATCAGTTTGCCTCTACTGAATCTGCCTTTAATTTCAGATACAATGTAGATATGTGTGGTAAGAAGACGTTGGAATTAGCAGGGGTCGGACAAAATGCTTCGATCAAAGCTATTCTGAAAGTTGAGTAATGCGCAGACTGTTTATTTACAGTAAACAAGGAAGGAATAGGCACGATGATTGAAAAATGTATAATTCGATATGTCACATAGATTTTCATCACGAAAGGCATACCGACCCTATAAAAGCAAAGAAGCCCCTTATTTCGGGGCTTCTCTTGTTTAACAGGTACTAGTGGAGTCGAGGGGAGTCGAACCCCTGTCCAAACATCGCTACCATTGGCTTTCTACATGCTTATTTCACCATTTTTTGTCGGCACCTCACCGGAAGTGAACCCACCTATGAAGTACTTAGCTGGATGGTCTTAGAATACAGTCACAGCCTTCTGCATTCGCATTCGCTATTGTTTTGAGTCGGCGGCGGCACGCGGTCAGCGACCAACCAGTGCGGCGGCCCAAATGGTTACTTAATCACTGATTAAGCAGCCATGGCATACTGTGTATTGCCATTTGTAGTTCGAATATTCAGATTAAAGTGCTAATTATACAACGCACTGCATGCTTGCACCAACCGTAACCTATGCTGTCGAAACCAATACGACCCCGGTTTTAGTCATGCGAACACACAAAGGTACCATTTTTTAGGGAGCTGTCCCTAAAGGGATAAAACAAATTGATAATCAGATTATTACAGCGTCTACTTGAATATACGCCAAACGTCAAGACCCAGGGCATAGGCCATCAGTGACATCAGCAGCACGAAACCGGCAATCTGGGCATACTCCATGAATTTATCACTTGGCTTGCGACCCGTAATCATTTCATACAGCGTGAACAACGCATGTCCACCATCCAAAGCAGGTATGGGCAGTACATTCATGAAGGCCAATACGATCGAAAAAATAGCGGTGAGGGTCCAGAAACGCTCCCAATCCCATTCACCCGGGAAAGTATTGCCGATGCTGATAACACTACCTAATGAATCCTTTACGTTGGCTTCACCGGTGAACATTTGCTTGATGCCTGTGATATAACGACCCAGAGTTTCCCAGGTATGATTGAAACCGATGGGAATCGATTGTAACAAGCTATAACGTGTCGTGATGGTGGGCATCAGTTTTAGGGGCTGCACCGGAAAGAATCCAATAGAACCCTTGCTGCTGACAAGTGCCCGAACGGCAACCGTATCGGAACCCCTGCAAACCGTTAATTGCACAATAGAATCCTTGTATTGATCTTTGAGTGGGGCTAACTCATGAAAGAATACCGTAGGCTTTCCGTTGAGCGCAATGACCGTATCATTCTTCCTGAGTCGATCGGCAGTAAATACCGCATCCTTTGATACCGAATCTATGATGATGGGAAATCGCAGTGAAAGAAGTGCACCGGAACGACGATGCGCCATAACTTGCTTGGCAAAACCATCGGGAACCGTCAAACTGAGAACAGTGTCGCCGCGCTGTACCTGAATCGTTTTTGGCTTTTTAAATATAATATCAGCTTCAAAAGAACCAAAATAGGTCAACGGCTGGTTATCAATGGCCACCAGGTTATCACCATCCAGCATGCCAATACTCCGCACCAGCGAATCGGTACGTAATCCATAGCGAATATTTTTCACGGGCAACTGCTGTTCCCCATAATACCAGGTAATGCCGATGAAGATGACAATGGCTAATATCACATTGACAACAATACCACCCAATAAAATGATGAGACGCTGCCAGGCCGGCTTGGAACGAAATTCCCAGGGCTGTGCGGGCTGTTTCATTTGCTCTTTGTCCATACTCTCATCAATCATCCCCGCAATCTTCACATAGCCCCCAAAAGGAATCCAGCCGAGACCATATTCCGTATCACCTTTCTTCTTTTTCCAAAGACTGAACCAGGGATCGAAGAAGAGGTAAAACTTATCTACGCGGCATCCAAACCAGCGGGCCGGCAGAAAATGACCCAGCTCATGCAGGACTACCAATATGGAAAATGACAAAATGAATTGAGCCGCCTTGATACCTACGCTGGCCCAGTCAATCGCTAATAAAGTCATGTTGAAAAATTGCTTGCTGAAAGTAATATCCCTATCCGTACAAATGAATGATAGAGGCTGCAAAGGTACGCGCCTCCCCGTCAGTTTCAAAATAGTCTTCGAGGGTAGGATTTTGTATAAAAGGTACCTGCATCATTGTCTTCTCGACAACATCTGTCATGTCGAGGAAGCCAATGCGATTCCGTAAAAAGGCATATACGGCCAGTTCGTTGGCTGCATTTAGAATGCAGGGCATGTTTCCACCCTGTTTCATGGCTTCCATCGCCAGTGCCAGGTTGCGGAAGGTTTTAAGATCCGGCTCATGAAAATGCAAGGTGGAAGGTTGCATGAAATTATAACGAGGAAAATCATTGGGTATACGCTGCGGAAATGCCAACGCATATTGAATGGGCAATTTCATATCGGGCAGTCCCATTTGTGCTTTGATGCTGCCATCTTCAAATTGTACCAGACTATGAATAATGCTTTGCGGGTGTACCACCACCTGAATTTGATCGGGCCGCAGGTTAAAGAGCCAGCGGGCTTCAATCACTTCCAGTCCTTTATTCATGAGGGTGGCTGAATCGATGGTGATTTTGGCACCCATGCTCCAGTTGGGATGTTGCAGTGCATGTTCGCGCTTTACGTTGACAAGGAAGTTGGGCTTCTTGCCGAAGAAGGGTCCACCACTGGCGGTAAGAATAATCTTTTCAATGCGGTTACGCCCCTCACCTACCAAACATTGGAAGATGGCAGAGTGCTCACTATCCACCGGAATGATGGGCACCCGGTATTCCAGGGCTTTGCGGATGATGATATCACCTGCAACTACCAGGGTTTCCTTGTTGGCCAATGCAATGGGTTTGCCGGCTTCAATGGCACATAATGTGGGTTTGAGACCGGCATAGCCCACGATGGCTGCCAGCATCATATCATAAATCTGCATGGAAGCAACTTCCTGCAGTGCCTGCTCACCACAAAATACTTTGATGTCTTTACCGGCGAGGGCGTCACGAACTGCTGCATACTTGCTTTCCTCGCCAATGACAACGACGGCCGGATTAAAACGCATTGCCTGCTCGATGAGCAGGGTATGGTTGGTCATGGCAGTCAATACTTCCGCTGTAAATAGTTCCGGATTGGCTGCAATTACATCCAATGCCTGGGTTCCGATGGAACCCGTGGAACCAAAGAGGGCTATGCGTTTTTTAGGGATTGATGACATGGGCAAGCTGACGAAACGCTAATTTAGGTAATCCGATTGAAAAGCTATTCGAAAAGACGATACTTATAAGAGAAAGGGTTGCAGGGCATCTGCCAATTGTCGGTCATTGCTCAGACGAGGTACTTTATTTTGTCCACCCAGCTTACCCGCAGACCGCATATAGTCTATGAAGCCGTTTTTGCGAACACGCGCGATGCGGAGGCGTTCGAGGATATTGCCCGTGATGAGGTCGTCATAATATACATTCAATTCCCGCAGGGCGGCATCAAGGGCAGCAATGAAGCGATCGGCATCATCGGGTTCCTGCTCGAATTCAATGAACCATTCGTGGAAACTCTTGCCTTCACCCTGTGCAATGTTGGGGGCAACGGTAAACTCGGTAATGCGACCACCCGCAGCAGCTACGGCTATTTGCATGGCTTTTTCAACTTCTTCGCCAATCACATGTTCGCCAAAGGCGGAAATGAAATGTTTGATGCGTCCGGTCACCACCAAACGATACGGACGGGTGGAAGTGAACTTCACAGTATCCCCCACCAAATACCCCCATAGTCCGGCATTGCTGCTGATGAGGATGGCATATTGCACATCGGTCTGTACTTGCTCGAGGGTCAGTCGGGTCGGTTGCGGATCGAATACTTCTTGCACCGGAATGAATTCATAGAAGATGCCGCTATTGGTATTCAGGAGCAGTCCCTCCGCTTCCTGGTTGTCCTGGAAGGCAAAGAAACCTTCGCTGGCTGGATATAGTTCAATGCTGTCGACGGGTCTGCCGATGCTCTCCATCAGTTTCTGTCGGTAAGGTGCGAAATTTACACCTCCATGCACCATCAGGTTGAAGCGGGGAAATAGTTCACCAACAGGTTTGCCGGACTTATCCCGCAGGCGGTCAAAATACATCTGCATCCAAGGTGGTATGCCGCTGATCAGGGTCATGGGTTTCTCCATCGTCTCTTCAACGATCTTATCGAGTTTCGTTTCCCAGTCCTCGATGCAGTTGGTTTCATAGGTGGGCAATTGATTCGAGCGGAGGTAGGCGGGCACATGGTGGTTAACGATACCGCTGAGTCGACCCGTCGGGATGCCGCCAACCCTCTCCAATTCGGGTGAGCCACTGAGGAAAATCATATTTCCTGAGGCAAAGGCCGATTGTCCGGTGGTGGCGATATAACAGAGCAGGGCATTGCGTGCGCCATTGATGTGGTTGCTAATCGAGTCGCGGCTGATGGGTATATATTTTACACCGCTGGTGGTGCCACTGGTTTTGGCAAAATAGAGGGGTTTCCCTTTCCAGAGAATGTTCTCCCCGCCTGCTTTCACCTCGTCGATGTACGATTTCAGCTGCTCATAGTCGCGCACCGGTACTGCCCGGGCGAAGTCGGCTGCGTTGATGATGTCTTTGTAGTGGTGGTCTTTGCCGAACTGGGTTTTTTTACCCTGCTTAATCAGTTCTTCGAGGATGCGCTGCTGGTCGGCTGCTGCGGTTATCATGCCGCGCCTGATGGACCGATAGACATAATTGGCGTAGGGGCGGGCTAGTTTCGCTGTCAGTTGTAGCAGCATAAGGGGGCTTGAAGAACAAAAATAGATAGATTGAACGGGATTGAAGAGGTCTCTTTCGTTATCGGAAATTTAAATTGTGCATAAATAATTTATTATCATCGGGTTATGCAGATTCCCTGAAAAAAGTGGATAATTGCAGTCCCGGCGGGTGAAATTTTAAAAAAATGGGGAATTTCTGTTGAAAATTGCTTACCTTTGCCGTCCCAAATTCAGGAAATTATGTTAGCTATTGTTACCATTGCAGGCCAGCAATTCAAAGTGAAAGAAGGTCAGCAGTTATTCGTTCCGCATCTGCCGGGAAAAGCAGGTGATAAAGTATCCTTCAACCAGGTATTGATGCTGGAGAAAGATGGTCAGGTGACCGCCGGTCAGCAAGTAAAAGCAACTGTGCAGGCAGAGATCCTGAAAGACCTCGTAATGGGTGATAAAGTGATTGCCTTTAAAATGAAAAGAAGGAAAGGCTTTCGTAAGAAGCACGGTCACAGAACCCACTACACACAAATTAAGATCGAAAGCATCGCTTAATCGCTTGCTTCAACAACCGTATTAAAAAAGTAATTTCAGTTATCCGTAAAACAACTTACCATGGCACACAAAAAAGGAGAAGGTAGTGTAAAGAACGGCAGGGACTCGCAAAGTAAACGCCTCGGTGTTAAAATATATGGTGGTCAACCTGCACTCGCTGGCAACATCATCGTACGTCAGCGTGGTACCGTATATCATGCCGGAAAAAATGTTGGTGTTGGTACCGACTATACTTTATTTGCACTCAGCAGCGGTCTCGTTGAGTACAAAAAAGGAAAAAATAACAAGACTACCGTATCCGTAATCAGTTCTCCCGCAACGGCTTAAAAAAAATTTTTTTTGTTAGTTGAAAATATGTTTATACTTTTAATGTATTAACTAACCATTAAATTTCTTAAACATGGCAACTGCAAAAAAAGCCGCTAAGAAAGCCGCTCCTAAAAAAGCCGCTAAGAAAGCTGCTCCTAAGAAAGCCGCTCCAAAGAAAGCTGCTAAGAAAGCTGCTCCTAAGAAAGCCGCTAAGAAAGCCGCTAAGAAGAAGTAATTCTTCGCT
>JBEIUM010000161.1:0-6135 GCA_040374385.1 Sediminibacterium sp.
CCAGTGTGGATATGTCGGGGTAGTATTGACTAATTAGCTGACTTTTAAACAGTTCAGCTTTATGAAGATTGTGAAACTACCAACAAATGATCTCCCAAATTAGTGGTATCATTGTATAACTTTAAATTTAGCTTAATTATGTCTTCTTTCTCCATACCCAAATTCCCCTCTGTTCCAAGCAACTTACATGCGGAATTACGTCGTCGTGTTCAGGAATATTTTACTCAGCGCGGTATTGATGAAACCGGTAACCCACATTTGTTCACCAAGGCCATCGTGTTGATTGGTCTATTGGTGGCCGTATATGTGCATTTAATTTTCTTTACCCCCCCCATCTGGTATTTAGCTATAGCTGAATGTGTGCTGATGGGCGGAATTGTTGCAGCCATCGGCTTCAATGTGATGCACGATGGTAGTCATGGTAGTTTCAGCAAGAAAAAGTGGCTCAACCGGCTGGCTGCCTCCACCATTAGTATGCTCGGTGCCAACCACTTTATGTGGAATATGAAGCACAATATGATTCACCATACTTTCACCAATGTAGATGGTGTGGATGATGATATAGAAGTAACATTCTTGATGCGAATGGCACCCACCCAGCAAAGAACCTGGCTGCACCGCTTTCAGCATATTTATTTCTGGTTCTTATATATGCTGCTCTATGTTTTTTGGCTGTTCTTCACCGACTACCGAAAATATTTTTCACGTAAGATCGGAAGTATGCCACTCAAGAAGATGCATTTTAGTGACCACCTGGAGTTCTGGCTTGTGAAAATTTACCATGCCCTCGCATTTATCGTCATACCCGTTTATTTCCTGGGTTGGAAGGCATGGCTCATCGGATTCTTGGTGATGTCGCTTTTTGCAGGATTTGTTTTGAGTATTGTATTCCAGTTAGCGCATACTGTAGAACATACCGAATTCCCTGTTTCCGATGTAAGTACCAACCGGTTACCGGATGAATTTGCTGCCCATCAGATTAAGACAACCGCAAATTTTGCTACGCGCAATCGAATCATCAGCTGGTTGGTGGGCGGACTCAATTTTCAAATTGAACACCATCTTTTCCCCAAGATATCACACGTGCATTATCCGGCCATCAGTCATATAGTTAGAATGGTTTGTGCCGAATATCAATTGCAGTACATTGAATATCCAACCATGCGTCAGGCTGTTTCTGCTCACGTTCGCTTCCTGCGCAGGTTAGGTAAGTACGATTAAATGCAAGCTTGCCGGCAGCATACCTGCCAACAACATCATCGGGAGTGAATTGACTTATTTCTTCTTTGCTGCTTTTTTGGGGGCTGCTGCTTTTTTAGCGGCAACCTTCTTCTTGGCAGGGGATGATTTACTTGCGGCTGCTGATTTCTTGGCCCGTTTTTTTGCGGTAAAAGCACCCGGTACCTGATCCTCGATCATCCCTTTTACATCTTCCAGCGTAAGGGTTGACAATTCTTCAGGTAAATATTTTCCGCCATCTTTCTTTCGCGTCAGCTTGAGCATTTTTTTCTGGAAACGAATAAATGGTCCCCAACGTCCATTTTCAAGGGCAATTTTTTCTGCAGGCCATTGTTGTATGAAACGATTGGATTCCTTTTCCATTTTCTTTTCAATCAATTCATCGATATCCTGCTTACTTAGCTGGTCAAAATTATAAGCCCTCGGTACATTAATAAAGAGGTCATTCCATTTAATAAAAGGTCCAAATCTACCCTTCCCCTTGGTAACCGGAAGGCCTTCATATTCCGCTACTGGTGCATCTGCCTGTTGTTTTTGCTCAATAAGCGATACGGCATCATCGAAAGCCATTTCGTAGAGGTCGACTGTTTTCGGAACAGAAATGAACTGGTCACCCCATCGGATGTAAGGACCAAACCGCCCAACATTTACGGCGACCTCCCTTTCCTGATAGTTACCAAGCAGGCGCGGAAGTCTGAAAAGTTGCAGCGCTTCCTCCAGGGTTATGGTTTCAATACTTTGCGTGGGATTTAATTTGGCGAAGCGTGGTTTCTCCTCCTCATCCTGCTGCTCGCCGATCTGAACCATCGGTCCATAGCGACCCATCCTGGCGATAACGCGCTTGCCACTAACAGGGTCTGTACCCAACTCACGCTCGCCTTTGGCTCTTTCGGCAGTTTCAAGCGTAGTTTCAATGGTTTGATGGAAAGGTTGATAGAAACCATCGATCATCTTACTCCAGATCAATTTTCCCTCGGCAATCTCATCAAATTCCTGTTCGATTTTAGCCGTGAAGCCAAAATCCATCACCCGGTTAAAATGCTGTTTCAGGAAATCTGTTACAACAATACCCAGGTCGGTAGGAAATAATTTATTCTTTTCCTGTCCGGTCATTTGCTGCATGAGTTCCTCGCGGATCTCACCAGCAGCATTGAGGTGAAGTGAAGCGGAGGTCCTGGGTGTACCTTCTTTTTCACGTTTCTCAACATAGTTTCTTTTAATAATGGTGGAGATGGTAGGCGCATAGGTGGAGGGACGACCAATACCCAGTTCTTCCAACTTCTTTACCAGCGCGGCCTCGGTGTACCTGGCAGGTGGACGGGAAAACTTTTCTTTTGCGGTCAATTGCTGAAAAGCAGGCTGGTCACCGGGCGCGAGGGGAGGTAAAATTCCTTCTGTATCCTCATCTTCTTCCTCATCTTTTCCTTCCAGATAAACCTTCAGAAAACCATCGAACTTCATCACTTCACCGGTAGCTGTTAAAACATCCTGACGTGTACTGATGGTAATGGTTGCAATCGTTTTTTCAAATTCAGCCTCACTCATCTGAGAAGCAATGGTTCTCTTCCAGATCAATTCATAGAGTCTGCGGGTTTCTTCATCGGCCACCGAAGCATTACTCATGTAGGTGGGGCGGATGGCTTCATGGGCCTCTTGCGCACTTTCATTCTTATTCTTAAATCGCCTGGGTTGATAATAATCTTCGCCGTAGGAATTGAGAATTTCTTTCTTGATATCACCCATGGCTGTGTCGCTCAGCTGGATGCTGTCGGTACGCATGTAAGTGATTTTACCACTCTCATACAATTTCTGTGCGAGCAACATGGTTTTACTTACCCCATAACCCAGTTTTCTGGATGCTTCCTGTTGCAAGGTCGAGGTGGTAAAGGGTGCGGCAGGCGACCTTTTAGCAGGTTTCACCTGCACATCTTTCACGGTATAATTGGCACCGCGGCAACTTTCTAAAAATTGACGTGCCTCCTTTGAATTGGATAACTTACTTGGTCCATCGGCATAAAAACTCACTTCTTTGCCATATAAATCACGGGCAGTAAACTGTGCTTCAATCTGAAAACTGCTCTCTGTAACAAATTGATTGATCTCTCGCTCGCGGTCAACAATCAGCCGCACGGCCACACTTTGCACGCGGCCCGCACTGAGACTGCGTTGCATACCGATCTTTCTCCAGAGTACCGGACTTAATTCGAACCCGACCAACCGATCAAGTACACGGCGGGCCTGTTGGGCATTGACCAGGTTCATATCAATCCGGCGGGGATTATCAACCGCTTTTCTGATGGCCGGTGCCGTTATTTCATGAAAAACAATCCTTTTGGTTGAAGCAGGGTCGAGTCCGAGTACTTCCGCCAGGTGCCAGCTGATGCTCTCTCCTTCACGGTCCTCATCCGATGCCAGCCAAACCTCCTCTGCCTTTTTGGCCAGCTGCCGGAGTTCTTTCACCACCCTTTCTTTTTCTTTCGGAACCAAGTACCTGGGCTGAAATTGATTATTGACATCTATGCCCATATCATCCTTCTCCAGATCACGGATATGACCAAAACAGCTCTTCACCTCAAAATCTTTCCCCAGTATTTTTTCGATGGTTTTGGCCTTCGCCGGGGACTCCACAATTAATAAGTTCTTGGCCATATGTTAGGGGGGATATCGAAAGTTTGTATAAAAATAAATATAAATATGAACACGCTTTCAACTGGATTTTTCCCGTTTTCAGCGATGCAATATTAGGCGAAACGGCGAAATTCTAAAAAATATCAACTTTCCGGGTTGTGAATAAATGCTACAATCCGGTCTACAATGGCCTGCTCCCGGTATACCTGATTATGGCCTAAACCCTTCGTAATCAGGAACTGAACACCCGGTGGACGCTGATTTAGACTGGGTTGCAGGTCTTCAAGTGGGCAAACGAAATCTTCCTCATCATGGATCCAAAGAACAGGCGATTCTATTTTTTGCACCACCCGATTGACGGAAAAATGGGTGACCGGCAGGTTAGCCAATTCTTTAATTATGTCATTGAAGGCATCCCGTACGGCTTGTCTCACCGGAAAAATCTTAAACAATTCGCCTATGGAGCGGGTGGTTTCTGTGGCGGGGGCTATGAAAATGGCCAGCCGATTTTTCGTATCCGGCCAAAATTCTGTCGCTAGCGCTAATGATAGTCCACCCAAGGAGTGCCCGATGCCTGCTTGCATAGGTCCGAATTGTCGATCTGCTTCCAGAATCATTTCCCGATAGGTGACGGCTTCAATTTTTTTTCCTCCACTTCTGCCATGAGCAGGGGCATCGAATCCATAAACGGTATAGCCTTTTTCCATCAGTGCGGCTGCCAGGTGCTCGAATTTCAGGCAATGGCTTCGGAAGCCATGTATCAGGAGTACTTTTTTGCCCGTAGGTTGAGGAGGATCCCAGCGAAATCCCTGGATGGTGAAATCACGAAAAGGGAAACTGAGGGGGACTGCCGCAGTAAGTCGGGGTTCGGGAAGTGGTTGTTTCGGCGGGGGAGGGATGGTAAATAATCGATAAGCTGTCATTGCTGCCTGTCGGGGTGAAAAGAAGCCCAGCAACTCGATTTTCCAGCGGTAATAGGCTATTGCCAGGGTTTCCGCTGTTTTTCTTTTCATGCGGGCAAAGATAGGGCAAACCTCGTCAAGGTAAAGAGATGATCTGAAGGACTAACCATGAATCAATCGACGGGAAGCAGGACGGTGTGAGCGCTTTAACTTTTTTCGGTAAACAATTTATACAAATATGGGTTGAATAGGCATTTAAGATACTTTTGCGGTATTCTATGTATACGATTCACATTTCATTTGAAGAAAAAGGACTGGAACCGGTGACCATTTCACAGGTTCAGCCTGATCAGAGTTTGCTGGAAGTCTGCCTTGACAACGGCATCGAGTTGCACCACAATTGTGGCGCCGTGTGTGCTTGCAGCACCTGTCACCTCTATGTAAACAGCGGAGAGGCGTTTTTAGAGCCCATTTCTGACAAGGAGGAAGATTTCATCGATCGGGCGGTGAACCCCCGGTTAAATTCTCGTTTGGGTTGCCAGTGTATTCTTTTGGCCGGTCAGGGAGATATTTCTATTACCTTACCCGATCAGACACAATTTTTAGGCGAATAAAATTTATCAACAGACCATGACGCATTTTGAACCACCCATATATTGGAATGACCACGAAGACATCGCCCAAAAATTATATGAACGTTTTGGCGATGAATTCGGTGAGAGTCGCATCTACCGCATTCGGTTTACGGATCTGTTGGAATGGATACTCGAAATTCCTCAATTCAAAGGCACCCGTGAAGAAAGTAATGAAGGACATCTCGAAATGATCCAGAGCGCATGGGTGTATGAATGGAGAGACAATCAGCCATAAAAACACTTCATTTTTAAAAACTTCGCCATCGAACATTTTCAACATATCACCACTTTTGTTCTCGATGTCGATGGTGTATTGACAGACGGAAGTCTGCTGCTCTTACCCAATGGGGTACAGGCACGTAAGATGAACATTCGGGATGGCTATGCCCTTCAATTGGCCATCAAAAGAGGCTATAGAATTTTTATTCTCTCGGGAGCTGTTTCTGAAGAAGTTCGTGACCGCCTAACACGGTTGGGTATTACCGATATCCAGATGGGTATTAAAGACAAAGGTGCCGCCTTATCAGCTTACCTCCAGCAACATCATATTCCTGCCTCGGCTGTTCTTTACATGGGCGATGATATGCCCGACCTGCCGGCATTGCGATTGGCCGGAACACCCTGTTGCCCTGCCGATGCCGCTCCGGAAATCAAGCAATTGTCGGTATATATATCTCCGCTTGCAGGTGGTGCCGGTTGTGTTCGTGATGTGATGGAAAAAGTTTTAAAAC
>JBEIUM010000052.1:0-14699 GCA_040374385.1 Sediminibacterium sp.
AACCTGAACCGGCTCCCGCAACAAAGCTAAAGCTTTGATGGTTGCCTTCACCACGTTGTGTGGGTTGGCAGAACCCAGACTCTTGGCAAGTACGTCGGTTACACCGGCACTTTCCAAAACTGCGCGCATGCTACCTCCGGCAATTACACCGGCACCATGTGCAGCTGGCTTGATCAATACTTTTGCAGCTCCGTCTTTTGCAAGTTGCTCATGCGGAATGGTGCCATGCATAACCGGAACTTTAACCAGGTTCTTCTTTGCATCCTCAATTCCTTTAGAGATGGCTTCCTGCACTTCCTTTGCTTTTCCGAGGCCATGACCTACCACACCGCCTTCGTTACCAACTACTACGAGTGCGGAAAAACTGAAGGTACGTCCTCCTTTGGTGGTTTTTACTACACGGTTGATGGCAACTACCTTGTCTTTGAGTTCCATTTCGCCGGCGGCCTTTACTTTATTTACACTAAGTTTCGACATTGTCTGAAATTGATTGTATGATTATGCTTATAAATTAAAACTGAAGTCCTGCTTCACGGGCTCCATCCGCTACTGATTTTACTCTTCCGTGATAAAGGTTACCACCTCTGTCGAAAACGCATCCCTGTAAACCGAGCGCCTGTGCTTTGCGGGCGATGGCACCACCTACCAGTTTAGCTTTCTCAATTTTAGTGCCTTTGTTGGCTTGTATGTCCTTATCAAGTGAAGAAGCTGCGGCGAGTGTAACACCGTTTTCGTCATCTATCAGTTGTGCATAGATTTCGGCATTGCTTCTGAAAACAGAAAGGCGGGGGTTTACTGAAGTACCAGCGATCTTCTTACGGATGCGGTATCTGATTTTTTGCCTTTGAATCAATTTACTCATGGTATGTTGTTTTTGTTTTCCGATGCTGCCGGAAAACTGTTATACTAACTTATTTTTATTTACCTGCGGCCTTACCAGCTTTTCTTCTCAGTTGTTCACCAATGTATTTAACACCTTTTCCTTTGTATGGCTCTGGCTTTCTCAGACTGCGCAATTTTGCTGCTACTTGTCCGATCAGTTGCTTATCAACCCCTTCCAGGAAAATTTTAGGATTCTGTCCTTTTTCGGTTACCGTTGTCACCTTCAATTCTTTTGGAATTTCGAAGATGATGTTGTGAGAATAACCCAGTGACAAATCGAGTACATTACCCGTGTTGGCGGCTTTATAACCTACACCGACGAGTTCAAGGTCTTTCTTAAATCCATCAGTTACCCCTTTCACCATGTTATTGATGAGAGAGCGGTACAAGCCGTGCATGGCACGGTGACGAATCTGATTGGTCGGACGTGTCAGGTTGACTTGACCATCTTTCACCTCAACAGCGATATCGCGGTTGATGCTTTCTTTCAGTTCACCCTTAGGGCCTTTAACAGTAACCACATGTTCAGCGTTCACGCTAACTGTAACGCCAGCTGGGATGCTGATGGGTTGTTTTCCTATTCGAGACATAGTCGTTTATGTTTTAAAAATGATTGTTGGATCGTGTTCAGCCCCGACTAAAGGCTTATATGATCGAAACCAACAGGATATTAATAGATATAACAAAGTACTTCTCCACCCACGTTCTGCGCTTTCGCCTGCTTATCCGTGATAACCCCTTTTGAGGTACTCAGGATGGCTACACCCAATCCATTGATCACACGCTTGATCTCAGATGGCTTGGCATACTGTCGCAGACCTGGACGGCTAACTCTTTCCAGGGAGCGAATAGCTGCCTGCTTAGTTTGCGGGTCGTACTTCAATGCGATTTTGATAACGCCTTGCTTATTATCATCTTCAAATTTGTACTTCAGGATATATCCCTGTTCATACAAAATTTCGGTCAACCGCTTTTTCATGTTAGAAGCAGGAATCTCCACCAGTCTGTGACCGGCCATTTGTGCATTGCGGATTCTGGTGAGGAAGTCTGCTATCGGATCTGTTACCATATTGATTGAATTAAATCAGTTCAAAATTTGTTTTTACCACGTTTTATTACCAGCTGGCTTTTTTCACGCCTGGGATAATACCGTTCAGGGCCATATCACGGAACATAATCCGCGAAATACCGAAGAAGCGCATGTATCCCTTTGGACGACCAGTAAGCTGGCAACGGTTTTTCAAACGAACCGGTGAAGCGTTCTTGGGTAATTTATCAAGAGCGGTATAATCACCAGCAGCTTTTAATGCCTTTCTTTTATCGGCATATTTAGCTACCATTTGTTCACGCTTCCGCTGTCTGGCTTTGATGGATTCTTTTGCCATGTGTATTAGTTGTTTTCTTTTTTAACGTTTTTGAAAGGCATACCCAGTTCTTTGAGTAATTCAAAGGCTTCCTCATTGGTTTGGGCAGTGGTAACGAAAGTGATATCGAGACCAGTGATCTTATTTACTTTATCAATATCGATCTCCGGGAAGATGATTTGCTCAGTTACACCGAGGGTATAATTTCCTCTACCATCGAAAGCTTTATCGCTGATACCTTTGAAATCACGTACACGTGGAAGTGCAACCGATACCAGTCTGTCGAGAAACTCATACATCTTCTGACCACGCAATGTTACGCGTGCACCGATGGGCATACCACGACGCAACTTGAAGTTCGAGATATCTTTCTTGGAACTGGTAGGAACAGCTTTTTGACCGGTGATCATGGTCAGTTCTTCCACTGCCACATCGACCAATTTTTTATCTGTAACAGCACCATTTACACCGCGGTTGATGCAAATTTTCTCAAGACGTGGTGCCTGCATAACAGTACCATATGAAAACTTCTTCATGAGGGCAGGAACCACATCGCGTGTGTATTTGTCTGCCAGTCTGGGTGTATATTTTTCCGTACTCATTTGATTACCTCCCCTGATTTTTTAGAGATGCGAACTAATTTACCATCTTCACGTGTTCTTTTCACGCGTGTGGCCTCACCGGCTTTAGCATCCCAAAGCATTACATTCGAAATGCTGATAGGTGCTTCTTTCTGAATGATACCACCTTTGGTATTTTGAGCCGTTGGCTTGGTATGTCTTTTTACTATGTTGATGCCTTCCACCACCACGCGTCCCTTATCAAGAATTACTTCCAGCACGATGCGGGGTTTTTTAAGGTCTTTGCCATCACCGGCAATCACAACTACTGTGTCGCCTTTCTTGATGTTGAACTTAGGTTTAAATCTTGTATTCATGGTACCTCCAACTCTCCGAGGAGTTATTTTTTGTGATATAAATAATGTTTTACAGTACTTCCGGTGCCAGTGAAATGATTTTCATGTAACCTTTATCGCGTAACTCACGAGCTACTGGTCCGAAGATCCGCGTACCCCTGGGTTCATCGGCATTGTTCAATAACACCACGGCATTATCGTCGAAGCGGATATAAGAACCATCTTTCCGACGCAGCTTGTTTTTTGTACGAACAATAACTGCTTTGGAAACCGTACCCTTTTTAATACCACCGGCAGGTATGGCATCCTTAACGGTTACTACGATTTTGTCACCGATTTTGGCATAATCCTGACCGCTGTTTCCCAGCACACGGATGCAAAGCACTTCTTTCGCTCCGCTGTTATCGGCAACATTCAGTCGACTTTCTTGCTGTATCATTGTTAATCTGTTTGAATTTGATGGCGGGAAGAAATTGGTTTGGAATCATTCCAGACTAGTTTCCGTCCGCTCGTTTTTTACTTCGCTTTTTCTACCACTTCCACCAGGCGCCAACGTTTGGTTTTGCTCAGCGGACGAGTTTCCATGATTTTTACCACATCACCGATTCCGCACTCCTCTTTTTCGTCGTGGGCATGGAATTTCGTGGTCTTCTTCACGAACTTTCCGTAAATAGGGTGCTTTACTTTCCTTTCTACGGCGACGGTGATAGTCTTAGCCATTTTATCGCTGGTAACTACTCCCGTTCTTGTTTTGCGTAAATTTCTTTCAGCCATTTTTTTGTTGATTTATGGATTAAATGCCCATTTCTTTTTTCTTAAGTTCCGTCTTCAGCCGGGCAATATCACGGCGGAGGGTACGGATATTCATTGGATTTTCGAGTGGAGAAATTGCATGGGCAAACTCCAGCTTCTTCAGTCTCAGCTGATCATCTTTAATCTTAGCAGTCAGGTCAGACACACTCATTTCCCGAATCGAGTGATTGAATGCGTTGGTTTGTTTATTTGCCATGTATAATAATTTTTATGCCTGTAAATCTCTTCTGATAACAAATTTGGTAGCGATGGGTAATTTTTGTGCTGCGAGTTTCATAGCCTCTTTAGCTATTTCTTCAGTAACACCATCACACTCGAATATGATGCGTCCTGGTTCAACTACGGCAGCCCAGAATTCAGGATTACCTTTACCCTTACCCATACGAACCTCGGCGGGCTTGCGGGTGATGATTTTATCGGGGAAAATTCGAATCCATACGTTTCCTTCTCTTTTCATGGCACGGGTCATAGCTTGACGTGCAGATTCGATCTGACGATTGGTAAGCCATATGGGCTCGAGCGCTTTGAGGGCAAAAGAACCAAAAGAGATGGCCGTTCCACGCTTCGCGACTTCACGAATCCGGCCCTTTTGCTGTTTCCGGTGCTTGCTTCTTTTAGGTTGTAACATGTATTGCTGTTTGTAATTCTATGAATGCTGTTTCTATTCTTGAGATTAAGATGAACGACGACCACCTCTACCTCCCGGTCTGTCTCCACCACCGCGACGATCATCTCTTCTGTCACCACCTCTTCTGTCGCCTCTGTCATCCGGTCTTTCTCTGCGATCGCTCATGTCGGTTTTACCGCCAACGAAGTTGGGATTCAATTCACGCTTACCCAATACCTCGCCTTTACAGATCCAAACTTTGATACCGATTTTTCCATAAACGGTTTGTGCAAACACACTGGCATAATCGATATCCATCCGGTAAGTATGCAGGGGTACACGACCTTGCTTGAATTCTTCGCTACGGGCAATCTCCGCACCACCCAGACGACCACTCACCTTCACTTTGATTCCTTCAGCACCCATGCGGAGTGTGGAAGCAATCGACATTTTAATGGCTCTTTTGAAATTGATCCTGTTTTCAATCTGACGGGCAATGGTGTCACCTACGATATTGGCATCCAGCTCGGGTCTGCGAATCTCAAGGATATTGATCTGCACATCCTGGTTGCTGGTCAATTTCTTCAGCTCCTCTTTGATACGGTCAACTTCGTTACCACCTTTACCAATGATGATACCTGGCTTCGAAGTATGAATGGTAACAATCAGTTTACCCAGTGTACGCTCGATCACAATCTTGGCGATACCGCCTTTGTTGATACGGGCATTGAGGTAATTACGGATTTTATTGTCCTCGATCAGGTTGTTGGCGAAGTCTTTCTTGCTGCCATACCAGTTGCTGTCCCATCCACGGATGATACCTAACCTGTTACCAATCGGATTTGCTTTTTGACCCATATAAGTGTTTTACGAATTATTTGTTTGAATCTACAATTAAAGTGACGTGGTTGCTGCGTTTACGAACACGGTATCCGCGGCCCTGGGGTGCCGGACGCATCCTTTTCAGGGTACGACCACCATCTACAAAGACCGTTTTTACAATCAGGCTGCTATCAGCTGCACTTGTACCACTGTTTTTCTGCTCCCAGTTATTGATAGCACTTCTGAGCAATTTGGCGAGTGGAACTGCATTGTGTTGGGGATGGTGTTCGAGAATGGCAAGTGCCTTCTCCACATCCATACCACGGATCACATCAGCGAGTAAGCGCATTTTGCGCGGACCTGTAGGATAATTATTAAGTTTTGCTACTGCTTCCATTTCATTTTATTTTTTTGAGCTGTCGGGTTCGTTTTCAATCGTCAGCCCGGGTGTTTATTTTTTGGTTCCGGCGTGGCCTCTGAAATTACGGGTGGGAGCAAATTCACCCAATTTATGACCTACCATAAATTCCGTTACATACACCGGAATGAACTTATTTCCATTGTGAACAGCAAAAGTGTGTCCTACAAAGTCTGGCGTAATGGTACTGCGACGACTCCAGGTTTTGATCACACCTTTCTTGGTTCTGCCCTCAGTCATGGCGATGATTTTTGTTTCCAGACTGTTGTCAACGTAAGGACCTTTTTTTATCGAACGACCCATGTGTTATGTGTTAATTGGTTTGTATTTATTTGGCAATTTTCTTTCCGTCTCTACGCTGGATGATCAGTTTATCACTTCCCTTTCCGCGCGTACGTGTTTTTTCACCCTTGGCATACTTACCGGTTCTGCTTCTGGGGTGTCCACCGGAGGCCTTACCTTCACCACCACCCATTGGGTGATCTACCGGGTTCATGGCAACACCTCTTACACGGGGGCGAATACCCTTCCAGCGGTTCTTACCAGCTTTACCGGCAGTCTCCAGGTTGTGATCACTGTTGGACACAACACCTACGGTTGCATAACAATTGATCAATACTTTTCTCAGTTCACCGGATGGCATTTTGAGAACAGCGTAAGCTTCTTCCTTATTAGCTAACTGAGCAGAGGAGCCGGCACTTCTTACCAGTTTGGCACCCTGACCCGGTTGTAATTCAATGTTGTGGATGATGGTACCCAATGGCATGTTCTTCATCAGCAGTGCATTGCCGATTTCGGGAGCTACCTCATCGCCGGCAATTACGTTTGCACCCACCTGGATACCCTGGGGAGCAATGATATAGCGTTTTTCACCATCCGTGTACTGCAACAGAGCGATGAAAGCGGTACGATTCGGATCGTACTCAACAGACATCACCGTAGCACTCATATCACGTTTGTTACGCTTGAAATCGATGATACGGTAGTGCTGCTTATTACCACCGCCCATGTAGCGCATTACACGACGACCTTGTGAGTTTCTTCCAGCCGTATTTTTTTGTGGTTCTAAGAGACTTTTTTCAGGTTGGTTGGTGGTGATTTCCGCATAAGCGTTGCCAATTCTCCAACGTGTTCCTGCTGTAATCGGTTTGTACTTCTTCAGTGCCATTTTTCTTTCATTTTCCCGCCGAAGCGGTTTACTTTTTTAATCAACTTTCGCGGTAGTTGCTTACCATTCTTATTTCCCGTATGGCCGGGAAAGACCTTATTAAATATTTGCGTATAAATCAATGCTGTCACCTTCAGCCACGGTTACCAGTGCCTTCTTGTAAGGACTTTTTATGCCCTTTATAAATCCGGCCTTCGTGTAACGGGTTTTGTTCTTACCAGGTACAACTACGGTATTCACATCTACGACATTCACACCATAGAATTCCTCAATAGCCTTTTTGATCTCCAGTTTGTTGGCACGCTTATCAACTTTGAAAGCATATCTGCGGAGTTTTTCCTGTTGCGCATTGGCCTTTTCGGTAACAATGGGTTTTATTAATACTTCGCTGAGTTTCATAATAATGAGTTTAGAACATGTTTTAATTAAGCAGCCACTTCCTCCGTGAGAATTTTAGCCGTATTTTCCAGTAGCAGCAGCACATCTGCATTCATCAATTCATAGGTATTGATGTCAGAGAGCAGGCGACTACCTACGTTTGGAATGTTCCGGGCACTCAGGTAAAGATTATCCTGGTATTCCGGTAACACCATAAGCGTTTTCTTATCGGCGATGTTCAGGCTTTCCAGCACGCCCATCAGGGTCTTCGTCTTAGGGGCATCCATCACGATGTCTTCGATAACATACACCGCATTTTCTTTTGCCTTATAAGAGAGAGCAGACATCTTGGCGAGGTCCTTTACTTTCCGATTTAATTTAAATCCATAGTCATGGGGTTTCGGACCGAAAATGGTACCACCACCTTTGTATAATGGATTACGGATATTTCCTTTACGGGATCCACCGGTACCTTTTTGCTTGTGCAGCTTGCGGCTGGCACCCTGTACTTCGGCACGGGTTTTTACTTTATGTGTTCCCTGACGACCTTGAGCCAGATACTGCTTAACAGCCAGGTAAATAGCATGGTCATTGGGTTCAATGGCGAAAATATCATCCGGTAACTCAACCGTTCTGCCGGTTTTTTCTCCTTTGGTATTTAAAACGTCTACTTGCATTTTTTAACGATTGATAGGTGATTACTTCTGAATCAGAACGATAGACCCGTTGTGCCCGGGTACAGAACCACTGATGAGGATATAATTTTTTTCAGGGAAAATTTTTACAATCTTGAGACCCTTCATCTTTACGCGGTCTCCGCCCATTCTACCGGCCATGCGCATTCCTTTGAATACACGTGAAGGGTAAGAGGAGCCACCGATAGATCCCGGTGCACGTGAACGATCGTGTTGTCCGTGAGAAGCTTCACCCACACCGGAAAAGCCATGGCGCTTTACAACACCCTGAAAACCCTTTCCTTTGGTGGTTCCCACAACCTCTACAGATTCACCTTCAGAGAAAATATCTACGGTCACTGTTTCACCTAATGTCTTAGGGATAGAGTAATTACGAAATTCTTTTACGAATTTTTTAGGTCCCGTCTGCGCTTTGGTAAAATGGTTGATTTCAGCCTGGGTAGCGTGCTTTTCTTTCTTGTCGCCAAATGCCAGCTGAAGAGCGGCGTAGCCGTCTGAGTCGGCGGACTTCACCTGTGTAACTGTACAGGGTCCTGCCTCAATGATGGTACAAGCTGTTTGCTTGCCATCCTGCGAGAAGACGCTTGTCATCCCGATTTTCTTTCCAATAATTCCTTTCATCGTTCGCGGTTTAATGCCCCGCGCAGGTTTTAAAGGACAATCTGCCGATGAAAGCAGATTTCAATCCTCGTTCGCCACCGACCTTTTCCTGTGTTTTTTCTATTCGAAAAGAGGAAGTACCGGCAGTAAACAAACCTCGAAGGGCCTGTTTATATGTTGCCTCCCGACCAACCCCGGGAGTTTAGGCTATGTCAGCGCTTTTTTGGTCCGCCAGCGGCGAATTTGAAAGATGACAATATGATAAGAACTTTACTACTACTTCAACGAAGACTGATCTTTATCAGGCTTTGATTTCAACCTCAACACCCGAAGGCAAATCCAACTTGCTCAGTGCATCCACCGTACGAGAAGAAGAGGTATAAATATCCAGCAAACGCTTATGCGTTGACAGCTGGAACTGCTCTCTACTTTTCTTATTCACGTGCGGTGAACGCAGAACAGTAAAGATTTTTTTATGGGTAGGCAGCGGAATAGGTCCCGTAACTACCGCACCTGTACTGCGTACAGTTTTTACAATCTTTTCAGCAGACTTGTCTACCAGATTATGATCGTAAGACTGCAATTTTATTCTGATTCTTTGAGACATATTCCTATACCCATTTTCGTATTGGGAGGGCAAAGGTAATACTATGGGGTTAATCAGAAAAATTTTTCTGTCTTTAAAGTCCATTTTAATCCATTCAGCAGCCTATTCAAATTAATTATTAATATAATGTGTATATGACTAAATGCTTATGTTGGGTGGAAAAAAAGCAGGTGATGTCAGGTTTATACCCGCTTGTTGATAAGAGTTCTCCTTAACAGCGGCTAAGTTCAGTCCATAGACCACCTTTTTTTGATATTTTTACGCTATTACCACTCCTATGGCCAAAAAGCACAAAAAAAGAACCCAGGAAACGCAGTCCGCCCCCTCCGCCCCGGCCCCCGACAGATTTTCGTCAAATACGCTGCAAAACTGGTTTTCCCTTGGTTTGATGGTGGTGTTTTTACTGGTAGAATTTATTCCCAATCTCGGCTCTTATGACACGATGGGCCCGCAATGGCTATACCTTGCCGTAGTTGATACATTCGTATTGTTTTACATACTATACAACTATGCAGCTTACGCGCAAGCCGTAAGGAATCTGTTCGGAAGCACTTATACCTACATCTTACTTGCTTTCCTTGGTTGGGCGGTCTTATCAATAACCTGGGCTTTTAATACTACCGAAACATGGGTCTGCCTGGCCCGATTGATAACAACCATCGTTGCTTTTTTTAATTTGTACATGCTACTATATGGCAAAAAAGGGTTGACTTCCACCCTGACGTTGATATTGGTCAGTCTGCTCATTCTCCAGTCTGTCCAATCCCTTGGCTTCCTTTTTTCACAGATGGGCAGTATGGGTTTTAATGAAATCGTATTGGGAATGCGGGGTAATGCTGGCAATAAGAACATTTATGCTGCCAGTCTCATGATTAAAATACCGTTCGCACTATATGGTTTGCTGCATCTGGGTGGATTTAGAAAAATATTATGCCTGGCAGGGTTTACCTTGGGAACACTGGTCATTTTTATTCTTAACTCCCGAACCACTTATTTGGGTTTAATCGCCGTTTTGATCTTTACGATTGCCTATGAGTTGATTCAATTTGCCCGGGAAAAAAATAAAAATCATCTCCTTAAAATCGCCATACTGGTCGTACCGGTCGTCATCGGCTACGTTATCTCGCAAGGTCTGGTTGGATCAACTAAATATAACATTGGAGACGAGTCTGCTTCGGAAGGCCAATATGGAACGGTTGCTGAACGCATGGGATCCATTGTTTCAGATAAGGATGGTAGTAAGAATCAACGATTGGCATTTTGGAAGGATGCCATAGACTATACAAAAAAACACCCGCTGCTGGGTGCCGGCTATGGAAACTGGAAACTCGAGAGCATAGAGCCGTCGAAAGATATATTCGATGAATTATCAGTACCCCTGCATGCACACAATGATTTTCTGGAATTTTTCGCTGAACTGGGCATACCTGGCGGACTAATCTATATCAGTCTATTTCTATTTATAGCAGTAACGACAGTGATCTTTATATGGCGGGGAAAGAACAGAGATGCCGAGCCAATCATAGTTATGGCAGCTATCGGACTGCTGGCTTACGCCATCGATGCATTCTTCAATTTTCCGATTGAAAGATCAATCAATCAAATTTATTTCAGTCTTGTCACAGCGATTTGCCTGTCAACCGCCCATTTTTCCCAAAATGAAACGGCGCCCAACTCCGCCAGTGAGTCTACAGACAAATCAGGCGGCAATAAAACCCTGCTCTTTGCTTTTACCTGCATGATCATCATGCTACCTATGATCTATATTACCTTTCAAACCTATCAGTCGCTGATCATTCAGGAAAAAACAAGATTAGATATGGACAAGGAAAAGATAGATTTAACACCCGAGTATGTGGTGAATGCTTTCCCTTCCATGCCCAATATTGGATATTCCACCCTACCATTGGACGGAATTAAAGCAAGGTACCTTGGACAAAATGGTAAAACAGAGGAAGCCATGAAATATGTGGAGCGAATTCAGTATACCAATCCACATTTAAAATATGGCGAGTTCCTTAAAGCACTGATCTATATCAACACCAATCGTCCGGATAGCGCACAGAAATATGCGGCCGAAGCATTTTTTCACAGACCCAGGGTGAAAAATTATTATGACCTCTTGATAGCCGCCAGCGTGCAAATGAAGGATACCAATATGATTAAAAAAGCTTTTAACACGTTTATTTCAAAGCGCCCCGATTTACCCGGAACCTGGGATCGATACCTGGAGGGAATGACCAATGTGAAGGTAAGTTTTCAACCTTCCGCGATGACCGGACAGATGTTGCAGTTGGCGGATAGTGCTTTAAAAATATTCCCGGGTGATTCTACGTTATTGAAACGTAAGTTTTATATACTGAAAAACTTGTAAAATCCAGTTGAAGTTGATTCGATAAATGAAGTTGTTATGAAAAAGAATAAAAAGTTTTCCTCTACGAAACCACAGGAAAGTGCTGGTCCTGCGGTGATAGCTGCAGCAGCCCCCACCCAGCAATTCAAATGGAGTAATACGGCCGATTTACTCACGCTCTTATTTTGCTGTCTCTATTTTATAGTAGAGTTTATACCCAATCTGGGTGCTACCGACGATCAGGGACCACAATGGGTTTACCTGGTTTTATTAGATATGTTGATCGTAGCGTATTTTCTCAATAATAAAGGACAATACGCTGAAGCAGTCAATCATATTTTCAGCTTGCTATTCTCTAAGCTCTATACAGCCCTTTTCTTTTTGGCAGGCATTTCGGTTTTCTTCTCCATCAATGCCACCGAAGGATGGGTTTGCTATGTGCGATTTGTAGCTACCATAGTCGCTTTTTTTAATCTCTCCATTTTATTATATAAAAGACAACACCTCTTTGGCACACTCACCCTCATTTTATCGGGTATAGTATTATATCAGTCCATTAGAGAGCTCTATGTATTCTTTTCTCAAATGAGCAATTTTGACCTAACAAGTCTGGTGCTTAAAATGAAGGGCAACGCAGGAAATAAAAACATCTTTGCAGCGAGCTTGTTGGCAAAAATCTCCTTTGTTATTTATGGCTTTTATCACTCGGGCGGAATCAAAAAAATGTTCTTCTTCTTTGTGTTTGTGATCACCATCTGGCTGATTTACTTACTCAACTCCAGAACCACTTATATCGCATTGTTTGTCATATTCTTATTGTACTTGGGATTTTGTGTTTATCAATTTATGCGCCAAAAAAATAAGGATGTACTCATGTTTAATGGGGGTGGCATTGTTGTTGCAATGATTGTAGCCTATTTTTTATCCCTTATATCACTAAGCGCTGCCAAGACGAATTTTGTTGACGAGAACAATACCGCATACGGCAGTGTGCTGGAAAGGGTATCGAGCATCACCTCTTCCGAAGATAACAGCCGCAACCAACGTATCTTCCTTTGGAAACATGCTTTTGAGTATGGTATCAAACATCCCATCATGGGCTGTGGGTATGGTAACTGGAAATTTGCCAGCATCCCACCGACGAACCCTCTGGTTGACGACCTTTCAGTACCTGTACACGCCCACAACGACTATCTCGAATTTTTCGCTGAATTGGGTTTACCGGGCGGACTCCTTTACCTCGGACTTTTCCTGACAATAGCTTTTTATTGGTATCGCGTAATTACTTCCCCAACAGCAGGACAGGAAAATAAAATCATAGCCTTCTTCTCGCTGCTTGCCATGATTGGTTATGGCATTGATGCCTTCTTCAACTTCCCTATTGAACGTCCGGTCAACCAGCTATTTTTCGCCTTCTTCGCAGCAGTAAACCTGCTGGCCTATACCGGAATGCAAGCCGAATCTGAAGAAGAAACAGAAACAAAAAAGAAGGAATCCGAAAATCCCAAATACGTCTACTCGTTCATCGCCATCATCTTATTGCTTCCCAGCGCATATGTTACCTTCCTAACTTATCAATCACTGGTCGTTCAAAACAGGGTAATCGCAGATCTACAGAACGAGCCCCTCAAATTACCCATTGATAATGTCATCAATGCGTTTCCAAGTATGCCAAACGTTACTTCATCTGCCCAACCTATTGATGGTATACTCGGCCGCTACCTATATGAAAACAAACGCTACAAAGAGGCAATTCAATATCTCGATAGAGGCATCAAGGCAAATCCATACATTATGTATTGTGAATTCCTGAAAGCAGATGTATATTTTGCTGAAAATAATGGAGATAGTGCAATGAAATACGCAGCACTCGCCTATTTCACCAAACCCCGTGCTAAAACTTATTATCAAACTTTGGTCGCTGTCTGTGTAAAAAATGCTGATTCAGTCACGCTGAAAAAAGCTTTCAATGAGTTCATCAAATACAGAGGAAAAGAATCACTGGGCTGGAACCTTTATTTGCAGGGAATGATCAACATTAAAATGACGACCGGAATCAAACGCACGACCGTACCGCTGCTAAAAATGGCCGATAGTGCCTTAAAGCTTTTCCCGAATGACTCCTCACTGCTTGTCAGGAAGAATGAAATCGTTACCAATCTACCACCGGGCAATGTGCCTGAATTGGCAGAGCAGGAGAAGAATGTAATCAAAGCACAACAGCTTTTTAATGAGGCAAGTGCCTTGTTCAATAAAAGTGATTTTGCAGGCGCCGCAGAAAAATTCATCCTCTCAACCAAAATCAGTAATGGCAGCTATGGCGTTTATGAAAACATTGCCATCTGTTACTTTAATATGAGGCAGTGGGAAAAAAGCTTGACTTGGTTTGACCAGGTATTTGCCAGAAGATCAACCGATGGTAAATCGGAGTATTTCAAAGCTGCTGCACTGATCAACCTTGGCAGAAAAGATGAAGCATGTGCCCTCTTAAAAATCGCTAAGGCAAGAGGATACACTGCTTCAGATGGTCTCATCAACAATTACTGCAAATAATAAGCTATAATTAACCACATGTAAAAGGCCCCTCATGGAGGGGCCTTTCTATTATCCGTATCTGAAAAAGGATTAATCTTCTACTTTGACCTTTCCCTTGCTCTTAGCAATTACTTCCTCAGCAATGTTATTTGGAGCAGGTGCATAGTGACTGAATTCCATGGTTGACGTAGCACGACCGGAAGAAAGTGAACGCAACTGTGTAACATAGCCAAACATCTCACTAAGTGGTACCTTAGCTTTGATCACCTGGAGATTACCACGGCTATCCATACCTTCCAGCATACCTCTGCGGCGGTTCAGGTCACCGGTAACATCACCCATGTACTGATCTGGTGTTACAACTTCTACCTTCATGATGGGTTCGAGCAGGGTTGGACGGGCCTTTCTGCCTGCTTCACGGAAGCCACCCTTCGCACATAATTCAAATGACATGGCGTCGGAGTCAACCTGGTGGAAGCTACCATCAAAAATGCGCACCTTCATAGTTTCCATCGGATAACCAGCTAAAACACCCGTAGAC
>JBEIUM010000259.1:0-3554 GCA_040374385.1 Sediminibacterium sp.
AATTCTGCTTCTTTATTTTTATAATAAGGGTTCAGTTTTATTCTTACAGCAACGTCCCGGTTATCAGACTACTCCATTTTATATCATCAAGTTCAAGACCATGAAAGATATTTTTGATGTAAATGGAAATCAACTTCCCGACAGAGAAAGAATAACACCTATCGGAAATTTTATTAGACGATATTCACTGGATGAACTTCTGCAATTGGTGAATGTAATTAAGGGAGAGATGAGTATAGTTGGCCCCAGACCTTTATTAATGCAATATTTACCAAGATACAATGCTGATCAGGCAAGAAGACATGAAGTTCGTCCCGGTATCACCGGATGGGCCCAAGTCAATGGTCGTAATGCCATTAGTTGGGAGGAAAAATTTAACCTGGATCTCTATTATGTTAACAATCAATCTTTTTTTCTAGATTTATTGATTCTTTGGAAAACATTCATCAAGGTGATAGCTCGGAAGGACATCAATGCGAATGACAATACAACCATGCCTGAGTTTATGGGTACAGATAAAACAGCATTTTAATTTTTATCAGTGTCAGTAAGACTATTTTATATTTTGTTTTTTTCTTGTACTGCCCTTTTTTCCTTCTCCCAAGGCGGCAATTTCTCCACCCCCGGTGGTGCACATGGCTTATCTGATTACTATCGGCGGCAGGAACTAATTACCGGACAAACCTCTCCTACCTCTCTGCTGCAACAGCAATTTACCCACCAGCTTTCACTACTAGACTCACTATTTCCTTTTCCGGATAGTTTGCGTCTCTTCAAAAAACCGGTAGCTGCACGAAAAGTTAGCTTGCAGTTACTCCCTGCATCTGTTACCATTGCCTATAACTCCCACCACCCCTTTGGCTGGAACGACGCAGCCATGATACCTGCGAATGGACTGCAAACAATGGCTAGTGGGGGCTTCCTGTTGAAGTCCGGTAAATGGTCACTTCAATTGATGCCTCAATTAATCTATGCAGGTAATCCATCCTTCGAAACCTTCCCCACTGAACACGCCGATACCTACTGGAATACCTACTATCGCCTGCTCAATACCATTGATATGCCGGAAAGATTCGGTAATAAAAGCTATCAACGCATACTTCCCGGACAATCTGCCCTCCGCTTCTCAACCGGTGCTGTTTCTCTGGGTATTTCCACGGAGAATTATTGGTGGGGACCGGGTCGATACAATGCCCTCGTTATGAGCAACAATGCTCCCGGTTTCCTGCACTTCACCGCCAATACTACCCGTCCCATAGCCACTCCCATCGGTACCTTCGAAGCTCAATTGGTTGCCGGTCAGTTGCTCTCCTCGGGCATATTCCCCGCCGACACCAACCGCTACTTCAATGGGAACCGGTTGTATAAAGCCAAAAAAGAGGAGGAGCGTTACATGACCGGTCTCACCATAAGCTGGCAACCCAAATGGGTGAAAGGACTCACCCTGGGAATGGCACAGGCTTCCTATCAATACCTGTCTGATGTAAAGGGAATAGCCGATATACTCCCCCTGGCTGGTGTGGTGATCTCCAACAGTCAAAAAGCAGGAAAAAAAGCAGCCCTGGGTTCCTTATTTGCCCGATACCTGCTGCCCAAAGATCATGCAGAGGTTTACCTCGAATACGGCAGGAACGACCGGGTTCCCAGCCCGACCAATATTTTGGCTGATGTGAATTATCCCCGTGCCTTTGTAGGTGGATTCCGCAAATTATTCCCCCTGAAAAAACCGGGCACCTGGCTGGATCTCTCCGTTGAACTGACCCAAATGGGTTTACCCACTCCGGAACTGGTATTGGAGGGTATCAGCTTTTATGCACACCCTTTTGTTCGCCAGGGCTATACCCATCGGGGTCAGGTGATTGGAGCAGGGATTGGTCCGGGAAGCAACAGCCAAACCATCGATCTGAGTTGGATCAAGGGTTACAACAAAGTGGGTCTCCGCATCGAGCGACTCGCCCGCAATATGGATTTCAATTATACTGCCTTCATTGGCACCCGCGATTATACCCGACACTGGATCGATCTATCTACCGAATTACATGCCGACTGGCAATATCAAAATATTCTCTTCTCCGCCCGAACCACGCTTACCCGCTCGCTCAATTATCAGTGGTACGTATTCCCCTCCCTGGGATATTTCGACAATGGATATGACTGGCTGAATTTTAATGCCACCCTCTCAGTAGCGTACCGCTTCTGATTTTCCCCAACTATTTAGATTTTTATTCGCTTCGCCAATTATTTGGAATTGAATCCAAATTTTCCAACTGACCGAATGATTACAAAATATTAATTTAAATAATTATGTATAGTTTATAAATAATTAATTTATTTAAAAAATATCATGTTTTATGTAAGTAATACTTACAAAATACATGATATTTGTAAGTATAAGTAGCCAAATGTTTCAGCGTAGACAGCAATTTATTGGTGCGGGTGAAGAGAGTTTATTCCTCTGGGGAGCCAGACAGACAGGGAAAAGTACCTTACTAAAGGAACTTTTTAAAGATGCACTATGGTTTGATTTATTAAAATCTGATGTTTATCGAAGATTTGTTGGTGAGCCTGAACAATTTCGGGAGGTAGTTTTGGCTGATGCTTCCAATAGACCGGTAGTCGTTGATGAGATTCAAAAGATTCCTGCTTTGTTGGATGAAATACATTGGCTCATAGTTAATCAGGGAAGAAGGTTTATACTAAGTGGTTCGAGTGCAAGAAAAATAATTCGATCAGGTGCTAATCTTTTGGGTGGTCGAGCACTTCGATACGAATTGTTACCATTGTCTTATGCTGAGATACCGGATTTTGATTTATTAAATGCAATGAATAGTGGGTTGCTACCCAGACATTATGCTTCTCCTCATCCTAAAAATTTGTTGGATGCTTATATTGGAAGTTATTTACAGGAGGAAATTTCGGCAGAAGCTAAAATTCGAAATATTCAATCCTTTTCACAGTTCTTAAGAGCCGCAGCATTCTCAAATGGTGAAATGGTGAATTTCTCAAATATTGCAACAGATTGTGGTGTCAGTCATAACACGGTCAGAGAATACTTCCAAATACTACAGGATACTTTAATTGGCAGATTTATTCCCTCCTTTCAAAAAAAGCCAAAAAGAAGAGTCATTCTCTCACCCAAGTTCTATTTTTTTGATGTGGGTATTGCCAGTCACCTGATCAAGCGAGGAGAAATTGAACAGGGGAGTGAATCATTTGGTAATGCATTTGAACATTTTATCTACCAGGAATTGTATGCACATTCACAGTATACTGCCAGGCAATATCCCATTTCCTATTGGCGAACTACTTCTCAGTTGGAAGTTGATTTCGTACTGGGCGACCACGAAGTAGCCATAGAAGTAAAAAGTACCAACAACGTGCAACCCCATCATCTAAAAGGGTTAAAAGCTTTTTCCGAAGAATATAAAGTGAATAAATCTATAGTTGTTAGCAATGACCCTACTACAAGAAAAATGGGAGAAATAACTGTTATGCCTTGGAAAGAATTTTTAGATCATCTCTGGTCAGGAGCTATTTTGTAATGAAACTAAGAC
>JBEIUM010000066.1:0-12716 GCA_040374385.1 Sediminibacterium sp.
ACAGCGTGGGTGGATTGCTGCTTTCTTCGAGCTTCACCACAGCGTCCAAGGGTATGCTTTGTCCTTTATTATTCCGCACGTACAAATTGGTGATATCGGCAGTGGTATTTCGTTTATCGCGTTCTACCTGTGCGATTACCTGGTATTGATATCCATTCATGATGAAATAAGCCAGTCGTCCACCACTGAAGGCAGCTTGTATGGTGCTGATAACATCGGTGGTGCTAAGCCCTAAGTCTTTAATTTTCATCCGGTCAACTGTAAGTTGTACTTCCGGCCGGTTAAACTTCAGGCTCACATCTGAATTGGAGAAGGTTTTATCTTTTCTTACTTCATCGAGGAAGCGGGGAATGATCTCACGCAGCTTAGCAAGATCCTGATTTTGTAATATAAACTGCACGGGCAATGAACCGCGCGATCCAAAGCCTACGGAAATGGTTTGTTCCTGTGTAGCAAAAACTCTGGCATCATTAAACCGCGACATCTTTTTTTGCAGGTCTGTCGCAATTTCCGATTGGGTGCGTTTACGCATCGAGGGATCAACCAAACTAATCCGGGGCTGCGCACTGTTTACACCCGATCCACCACCGCCACCCCAACTGGAAGAGGTACGAGCAATGACAAAATCGCGCTCAGGTACAGAGTCATACAAGAACTGCTGAATTTCATCAGATAATTTCTGCATCGAGTAGTAACCGGTACCTTCCGGAGCGGTAACGCTAAAACGCACGCTGCTGCGGTCTTCCATAGGAGCCAGCTCACTGGGCAATGTCTGATAAATGATCCAGATGATACCCATACAAGCCGCCACAATTACCCAGGCTACCCAACGAATTTTCATGAATGATCGCAAGAGTCGGTTGTACCCGTTTTCCATGCCCACAAAAAAGGGCTCTGTCTTTTTATAGAACCAACCTTCATGAATATTTTTCGCACTCAGGTATACGTTCAACACGGGTGTGATGGTGAGCGATACGAAGGCAGATATCAGTACCGCAGCTGCGAGGGTTACTCCAAACTCCCGAAAGAGTCGACCCACAAAGCCCTCCAGAAAAATCACCGGCATAAATACAACGGCCAGCGTAAGCGAGGTAGAAACCACGGCGAAGAATATTTCCTTACTACCCTCCAGCGCCGCCTTGCGAATAGGTAAGCCCTCCTCGAGCTTACGAAAGATATTTTCCGTCACCACAATACCATCATCCACTACCAGTCCGGTCGCCAGTACAATACCCAGTAAGGTTAAAATATTGACGGAGAAATCAAACAGGTACATAATAAAGAAAGTCGCAATCAGCGATATCGGTATATCAATGAGCGGACGGATAGCAACCAGCCAATTGCGGAAAAAGAAGAAGATTACCAGTACCACCAAAGCGAATGAGATGATGAGCGTTTCCTTCACTTCGCTCAGGGAACGGCGGATGATCTCAGTGCTGTCAATCATCACCCTGAATTCTATGTCTGATTTATTCGCTTTTTTGATGGCTTCTAAACGCTTATAAAAATCATCGGCGATTTTTACGTTGTTGGCACCGGGCTGGGGTATGATGGCCAATCCGACACCATTCAAACCATTCACCTTCCAGGATTGCTCTAATTGCTCAGGAGCAATTTCAACATTGGCAATATCGCCCAGCCGAACAATGCCGAGTGAATCTTCGCGGATGATCAGATCACGGAATTCCTGTTCGGTCGTGAGTCGCCCCATAGCGCGAATGGTCAGCTCAGTTCGGTTACCATATATCTTGCCGGGTGGTAATTCGACATTCTCAGTGTTCAGGGCCGACCTGATATCTGAAAAAGCAATATTAAAAGCACTCATCCGGTCGGGCTGCAACCAAAGGCGCATGGAGTACCTCTTTTGACCGAATATATTTACGGCGCTTACATCGTTGATGGTTTGAAACTGTTGTAATAAAACCGTTTCTGCATAGTCACTCAGCTCAAGTAAACTTTTTGACTGGCTTTGTACAGCTAATACAATGATGAAGTCACTATTGGCATCTGACTTAAAAACAACAGGTGGTGCATCAATGTCTTGTGGTAAACTGCGCAGCCCCTGACCTACTTTATCACGCACATCGCTGGCAGCCGCTTCCAGGTCGATTCCCAAATTAAATTCGAGGGTGATGGAACTGCTCCCCAGGGAACTGGAGGAAGTGATTGACTTGATACCGGGAATACCATTCAGCTGTTTTTCCAGGGGCTCGGTGATCTGACTTTCAATGATGTCGGCATTCGCACCCGTATAACTGGTACTCACTGAAATCACCGGCGGATCGATAGCAGGGTAATCACGCACCGCCAGGAATGAATATCCGACCACACCAAACAATATCAGGGCCAGGTTCATTACCGTTGCCAGTACGGGTCGCTTCAGTGATAACTCGGAAATATTCATACGCTCAAAAAAGATAACGGCACATGGCCGGACAAATAAAGGAAATTACTGTTTCAGCTGTTCAGCTGTTTTTACTCCCCGCACTTTTACGGGTGATTTAGGGCGGCAAAACAATACCCCGGAAACGACAACGCTATCCCCTTTCTGGATTCCACTCAATACTTCTACCATATCTTCCGTGCGTATGCCTGTGGTAACATTGGTGAACATGGCCTTCCCCTCTTTTACCAAAATCAACTGCTTATTTTTATCATCCGGAATAATACTGTTTGTGGGTACAAGTATGCTGGGTTGATCTTGTCGGCGCGTAACATATACTTTGACAAATGATCCGGGATTGGGTTTCGCTCCCTGCAATACAGCACGTACTTTGATGTTTCTACTGATGGAATTAATCTGCGGCTCCGTAGCAACAATGGTAGCAGGATGACGATCCGGACGGGAGAGATCTGTTTGCACCTGAACCCCCGCTCCCTTTTTCATCAACCGGGCATATTTTTCAGGTACGGTAAAATCTACCTTCATTTTATCTACCTGCTGCAAGGTGGCAATCACCGTGGCAGGCGTAACATAAGCACCCGGACTGATCTGACGTAAACCCAGGAGTCCGGTAAAGGGAGCGCGGACAACCGTCTTATCGATCAGGGACTGTGTATAGGTAAGGTCTGCTTTGAATGTATTAACCTGATTCAGTGCGGCATCATAATCGGCCTGGTTGATGCCTCCTACTGCAATCAACTTCGCCAAACGAGCTTCGGTCTTTTGCGCAAGGTCCAGCAAAACACGGGTCTTGCTCATCTGTGCCTGCAAATCGGCATCATTGACCCGGGCAATGACCGTTCCCTGGTTGACAATCGTTCCCTCCGGCACTTGTAAAAAGGTCAGCCGACCCTGCACTTCCGGTCTCAATTCTACCCATTCCTGCGCTACTACGGTACCATTGGCCTCCAGGGTATTGCTGATCACTTCCGGACTGGCAATCATTACATCCACCAGCGCCGGGGCACCACCAGGTTTTTGTGCGGCTTTTTCCTCAGACTTTTTGCCTTTACATCCCAACAAAAGGGTGGCTAGCAAAACAGATACATATATTCTTTTCAATCCTTACTGTTTTATAATCGCTAAAGATAGAAATTATTTACCAAGGCGTTGGTCATTCCGGGACAGGCGGCCCGACATATAAATAATTCGGTCAATACAGACCTGAATTGTAATTTTAAGTTTCCCATAGGATTCTTCTTCCCCACCTAAACAACTCGTATTTATGCTGGCCCTCTCCTCACAGTATCCCCAAAAAAGAGCTTTTATCACCGGCGCAGCATCAGGACTGGGCAAGGCTTTCTGCCTGCACCTGGCCGCAGATGGCTGGACGCTCGGCATGTCTGACAACAATGTGGTAGCCCTGGAAGCTGCCGCCACTGAAATCAGCGCTGCCGGAGGGAAGACGATCCTGCTGCCCCTTGACGTATCCGACAAAGAACAATATAAACAGGTGGCCGAAGCCTTTCTGCAACAAGCCGGAGGCATCGACCTGCTCTTCAACAATGCCGGTGTGGGAGATGGCAGTGTGCTGGAAGACTATTCACTGGAAAACTACGAGTGGATGACCGGTATCAACCAAATGGGCGTGCTCTACGGCTGCTACTATTTTGTTCCTGCCATGAAAAAACAACGCTCCGGACAAATCATCAACACCGCCAGTGCCGCCGCCTTCAGTTGCGCCCCGACCATGGCAGCCTACAACATGACCAAGGCCGCCGTGCTCGCCCTCAGCGAAACATTATATGGCGAGCTGATGGACCATAACATACATGTTTCCTGCATCATGCCCACTTACTTCAAGACAAATGTTATTCAACATGCCCGCGGCGGTGAACTCGTGAGAAAAGCTACAGAACATTTTATCAATCGTTCCGGACTGGAAGCCATTGATGTGGCGGCAGAGATACTCCATCGTGCCGGTAAAAAAGAACTCTATATTATTTTACCATCCGCTGCGCGGAAAATGTGGTGGATGAAAAGACTTGCACCGCTTCGCTTCCGCAAAATGGTGAAAGAACAATTCATGGCCTCCATGCAGAAAGTAAAGAAATACCAGAAAAAAGGTTAATCAAGCATACATCATCCGTAAGCAATACTTATATGAATACGCTCACATCATTTGACTTGACCGGTAAAGTTGCATTGATCACCGGCGCAAGTAAAGGCATAGGAGAAGCCATTGCGCGACTGTTTGCTGCTCAGGGCGCAACAGTCATCATCAACTCGCGTAAACAAGAGGACCTGGATATAGTAGCTGAAAGCATTCGTGCAGCCGGTGGCTCCTGCACCCCGATTGCAGGGAATACGGGCAACATGGCTTCTTGCCAAGACCTCATTCAACAGGCGCTGGAAAAACATGGTAAGATCGATATACTCGTTAATAACGCCGCTGCTAATCCTGTATACGGACCCATTGCCGAAACAGAGGAATGGGCTTTTGATAAAATCATGCAGGTAAATGTGAAAGCACCCTTCGAACTGAGTAAGTTGGTTTATCCGGTTATGAAAGCCAATGGTGGCGGCAGTATCATCAATGTAAGCTCTGTGGCTGGACTGATATCAGATTACGGACTGGGGTTATATGCTATTTCAAAAGCAGCCCTGAACATGCTCACCAAAGTGACTGCCAAAGAATGGGGCAAGGATGGTATTCGGGTGAATGCCATGTGTCCGGGATGGATCAAAACCAAGTTTTCGGAAGCGCGGTGGAAAGATGAAAATTGGGTAAAACAATTTGAGCAAACCCTGCCGGCCGGTCGTATGGGTACTGTTGAGGAAATAGCAACCCTGTGCCTGTATCTGGCATCCGATGCTTCCGGCTATTGCACCGGCGCCATTTTTATGGCAGATGGTGGTTTAACCATTTAATCAGAAAATTATGGAAGAAATTTTTGTCACCGACCGCATTCGCTCTCTGGTACCTGCTATTCGTGCCTTCGTTGAAAAAGAACTCATACCACTGGAGAAAGACCACCGGGCACGTAGTGGCAAGGAAACAGAAGCGCTGCTGCAGGAAAAACGCCAACTGGTAAAAGCCCGGGGCTGGTGGAACCTCCATTTGCCCGCTAAAGAAGGCGGCATGGGATTAACCCTCTGTGAGTTTGGACAAATCAGTGAAGTGCTTTCCCTCGCACCCTATTATGGCCAATATACATTCAATTGCCAGGCGCCCGACATTGGCAATACTGAACTACTGATGCGATTTGCTTCTGCAGCTCTACAAGAAAGATTTTTACATCCCCTGCTCAATGGCTCCATTCGCAGCTGCTTCTCTATGACAGAGCCGGCCCTCGCGGGCTCTAATCCTGTTCGTTTAGGCACTACTGCAGTGAGAGAGGGTGATAGTTATGTGATCAATGGAACCAAATGGTTTACCACCGGCGCCGATGGTGCTGCCTTCACCATTGTTATGGCTGTTACCAATCCCGATGCCGCACCACACCAACGGGCGAGTATGATCATTGTGCCTACCGATACGCCCGGCTATGTTCGCGTGAGAAACATCCCCATTTTTGGCGAACAGGGCGATGGTTGGGCGAGCCACTCCGAGATCAACTTTGTGAACTGTCGTGTGCCCGCCAGCCACCTGATCGGCGAAGAAGGCATGGGTTTCAAATTGGCACAGGAAAGATTGGGCCCGGGACGCATTCACCATTGCATGCGCTGGGTAGGCATCGCTGAAAAAGCTTTCGACCTGATGTGCCGCCGTGCTGCCACCCGTGAAATGGAAGAAGATGTGCTGCTCGGACAAAAACAATTCATACAAGGTTTTATTGCAGAAAGCCGCGTAGAGATCGATGCTGCCCGCATGCTGGTGTTACGCACCGCCCACCACATCGACCTGCGCGGTGCCGCCCAATGCCGCGAAGAAATATCAGGCATAAAATTCTATGTTGCCAACATGTTCCTGAAAGTGTTGGACCGGGCGATACAGGTGCATGGTGCTATGGGACTTACCGACGATACGCTGCTTGCCAATCTCTACCAACATGAACGCGGTGCGCGCATCTGGGATGGTGCAGATGAAGTACACAAACAAAGTCTGGCCATACAAATTCTGAAACGCTATGGCCTTGATGTAAAGAAAAAGAACAAATCCGCTTAACCGAACTGCATGCCATTGCCGGATATACATCAACAGCTGCCTGCCTTGCAGCAATGGTTAGACATTCATCTGCCGGTTGGAGGAACTGTGCAGAGCATTCATCCTGTAACCGGCGGCTATTCAAATCTCACTTTCCGCCTTAACACAACTGCCGGCAACTATATGTTGCGCATGCCGCCCCCGGGCTCTGCTGTGAAAACAGCCCACGATATGGGCAGAGAATTCCGAGTGCTATCAGCCCTGCGCCCACATTATCCGCTGGTGCCAATGGTCTATGTTTATTGTGAAGACCCCTTAATACTGGGTGCCCCCTTTTACATCATGGAAGAATTACAAGGCATTGTTCTTCGACCGGGAAACGAAGCGTTAACAACGATCGCTCCGGAAAAATTTCATACCCTATCAGCGCAACTCATCAACAACCTGGTTGATCTGCATGCCATAGATATCAATGCTACCGGTCTATCACAACTTGGAAAACCGGAAGGATATGTACAGCGACAAGTGAAGGGCTGGACCGAAAGATATTTTCAATCAGCAACCGATGAGCTGAATGATATGGAAGTGCTGGCAGACTGGCTGGGAAAACAAACCCCGCGTGCACAACAAGCTACGCTATTGCACAATGATTACAAATACGATAATGTCTTATTCGACCACAAGCTTTCTGCCATCACCGGCGTACTTGATTGGGAAATGGCAACGGTGGGCGACCCGTTGATGGATCTCGGCGCAGCCCTCGCTTATTGGTTTGAAGCCAATGATAACAAAGCATTTCGTGCCTACAATATCACCTGGCTGCCGGGCAACCTGAACCGACAGTCCTGCGCCGATCGCTATGCAGAAATAAGTGGCAGAGACCTCGGTGACCTGCTGTTCTATTATGTGTTCGGCCTGTTCAAAAATGCCGTTATTGTTCAACAGATCTATTACCGCTGGAAGAAGGGACTGCATCCCGACAACCGATTTGAAGCCCTGTTGGAACTGGTTAAATTACTTAGCCATCATGGCATTGCAACACTGGAAAAAAATTCTATTTCCTAATTAGCGCTTGCGCCGCAACCCACCTCGCCAATTGTATCGCTCTGAGCGGAATTGCTCAAAGTTTTTTCCGATCATGTAGCCCAGCTCAAGGTCATTCAAACGGAGCAGTGTCTCATAATCGGGTCGATAGCGCACCATGAAACTATCCAGATCAGGCGAAGTAAGTCGGGTGATCTTGCGTACAAATGGTTTGGTGAAACGACTGTTCACATATTTTTCCTGTTCCTGCATCAGCAATCGACGTTGCAGATTCAGTAAACTCGCTGTCCGCTTAAATCGGAACATATTGATGATCTCATCGAGATCAAACCCGGCGGTCAATCCACCGGGATTATAGTTCGGGTTGTTGCTGAGCCGCAAGGTTGGCTTCTTGAAATCGAAGGCTTTGGCATTGTCGCGCCTGTTTTGGATAGAGTCGAAGCGGTAATACCTATTCCTTACAGTTACATCGGGTAAGTCAAAAGCACGCAGGTGCAACATCACATTAAAATTCTCTGTGTTGGAGATGGTATCTACAGGATACTTCACGGTGGTTTTGCCAATCAGCGAAAACCAGATAGAATCTTTTGAAGAAATCGTGATAGAATAGCGGCCCATGGAGTCGGTAATGGTACCCCGGCCGGAGGTACTAAGTACCCCAACGGCCTCCAGCGGACGACGAGCCGACAGGTCGTACACTGTTCCACTGATGGTTACCTGCTGCGCATGCGAAGACACTGAAAAAAAACTACACAATAGCAGAACAAGAATGAATAAGGGTAGCGATCTCCTCAAGACAGGGGTTTACATGTAATATTAAATAACAACCGGCAGCGGTTATCAATTCGATTGCAAATTAACGAGGATTTTGCAGTTTAGGGGGCGGGGCAGCTATCAAAAATGGGTGTCTATGATGTGGGGCAACATCTTGCGCCAGGTTGGCCAATCGTGGGTGATATCATTCCCCCACACGCCGAGATCATGGGGAATACCTTTCTGATGCAGGATGCCTGAAAAACGCCGGGATGCCTCCGGATCTTCATAAGCACCGCTACCGGTATATATATGTATGTGGGCGCTGCTGCGAATATGGTCGAGGTACCAGTTGTCTTCCAGCCGGGGCAGATAATGTTCCGGACTATTATAATAAACCTGTTCATCAAAATACCCTTTGGTATATTCCATCAGGTTGTAAACACCACTCATGCTGATGGTACCTTGAATGAGGTCAGGGCGTTTTAGAAAAAGATTCATGGCATGGAGGGCTCCGAAAGAAGCCCCACAACAGTAAACTGGCGTATCCTCACTCGTATGGGAGCGAACAAAGGGTATCACTTCCTTGAAGAAATACTCATTGAATTGGTTGTGGCGGATGGCTTTGTGCTCGGGCAACATGGTAGCATGCATCCAGCTTTCATTGTTAATGCTGTTGATGCTAAAAACTTTTAGCTTGCCGGCATCTATCATGGGGGCCAGTGCATCGATCAGCTGAAACCGTTCATACTCGAGAAAATCGGCAGCGGCTGTCGGAATCAAAACGAGGGCAAATCCATAGTGTCCATAAGTAACGACCGGCATTTCAGCGTCGAGGGCAGGACTGTACCAGGAAGTAATGGATCGGTTCATGTGAAGGAGGGGCTGTCATCGACAGCACTTGTTTACTTACAACTTACTCAATACAATTTCGGCGTATCTCCTTCCAGAGATCCTGGTAACACTGTGCGGCATAGCTGCTGCGGGCAAAAGTGGCCAAAGGTGCCTGCTGAACACCCATTTTTTCTACATCGCTGAGATAAGGAATGTAATTTTTGAAAAATACTTTGTCTTTATAAAAGTCTGCCATCACCTCATGGTGCAGGTTCTTCCGGTGATCTACCATGCTGAAGAAGCATTTGATCTTGGAGGTATCCAGTTCATTGGCTTTAAAATAATCCATCACCGTTTCATACGAGCGGATCGAGAGCGTAGTTGGAATATTCGGCATCAGCACCCAGTCGGCAGCATAAAAAATAGTTTCATGCAGGAGTGAGATACCGGGCGGACTATCCAGGAAAACCACATCATACTGTTGCTTCAATGGCGCCAGTAAGGCGGCGATCTTTTTGCGCGATTGCTTCATCTCATGCAGCAGCACGTCGGCATGTCGTGCCGAGAGGTCGGCGGGAATCACGTCGAGGTGTTCATAGGGCGTTGCCTGAATGGCATGCCTTAATTCAAATTCATTACTGAGTATTTTCTTCGACTCATTTTTTATGTTGGCCTGCGCGCCGAGATAAAAAGAAGAGGAGCCCTGGGGATCGAGGTCCCATATCAGTGTTTTTAATCCCTGTTGGGCACACAGATAGGCAAGATTGATGGTGGCAGCTGTTTTACCCACCCCACCTTTGAGATTATACAGTGCAATGGTTACCATACTACAAATTACGATTTTTTTTACAACTTCATGTGCCCTGCTTAGAGCAAACCGCCCAGGAGCAGGCACCCTACTACGATCCAGGGGGGAGCTATCCGCTTGGTTTGCAACAAAACAATGGTAAACACCACAATGCCCAGGTCGGCTATGGCAAGGGGGTCGCCCTGCCAGAGCGGATACCAGAAGGTATCGGCGATCAGATAACAAGTGGCACCGGCCATGATACCCACCACAGCAGCATGGATACCTTCCAGCGACCGATAGATGACAGCATATTTTTTAAGGTATTGCCATACAGGGAAAAAGAACAGTACCAGCAAAGCACTGGGCAAGAAGATGGCCACGGCACCAATCACCGTTCCGGCGGCCTGCGCCGCCAAACCCTCCTCCCGCATTACCATGCCACCGGTAAAAGCACCGATAGAAAATACGGGACCGGGAATCGCCCTTACCACGCCCGATGCCGTTAAAAAATGTTCCTGCTTTATACGCAGCACATCGCGCTTTTGGGTTTGGATGTGCCTGGTTTCAGGCCGTGTAACATATTGCTCATACATCAGCGGCATGAGCACATCACCACCACCAAATACCAGACTGCCAAAACGATAGGCATTCTCGAAAAGATTGAATGCCCTGCGATTTTTCCAGTTTCGGTTGGAGGCTGTCTCTGACAAATAAGCCGCTACTGCAAATACCAGTAAAAAAATGAGCAGGTTACCCCAGCGAATGGGTTTGCGGTGGCCGCCTTTATCGGGTATACGCTTATCGCTGAAATTGGTGACAATGCCCGATAATATGATCAGTCCCGGAAATACCCAGGGTGTTTTAAATGCAAGGAAAGTAGCAATGGTTGCGAGCACCATGATCACCCTGGTGATGGTATTGGTGATGGATACTTCCATGAAGCGAAAGGCTGAGAAGCCAATAAAGCCGATGGCCATAGGCTGCATAAAGCGAAACCAATGAATGGTTTTTCCCTGGTCATCAAAATAGTCGAGCAAGAAGGAGAGTCCGCCCATCAGCAGGCAGGCCGGAGTGATCCAGATCAGCAGGGTGGCTATGGCCAGCAACAACCCGCCACGCTTATAGCCGATGAGGGTAAGTGTTTGTGTTGAGGAAGCGCCGGGTAATAACTGACAAAAACCGTTGTATTCCATCAGCTCTTCTTCCGTAACATCGCGACGACGCTGCACAAAAGTGTTATACATCATACCCAGATGACCTTGTGGACCACCAAAGGCAGTAATGCTGTGCATCAGCACAGCCTTTAAAAAGGGGATGTGTCTGAAAAAATACAAACCAACTGATTTAGACCCCGGAAGAAATTATCCTGCTAAAGATATTGGTTATTTTTTTAGCCCGATCTCGCGCAGCCGTTCTTCCAGGTATTCGCCGGCAGTAATGTCGGCATAAGCCTTGGGATGAGCGGCATCGAGACAACGGTCGAGACAGGCCAGGCTCATATCGCTGCGCGGATGCAGGAAGAAGGGCATGGAGAAGCGGCTGGTATGCCACATCTCGCGGGGCGGGTTGACCACCCGGTGGGTGGTACTCTTCAACATATTATTTGTGAGGCGCTGCAGCATATCGCCCACATTCACCACAATCTGGTTTGGCAAAGAGGTAACCGCAACCCACTCACCCTGTTTATTTAATATCTGCAAGCCATCAGCAGATGCACCTACCAGCAGGGTAATCAGGTTAATGTCTTCATGCTGCTCGGCACGAATGGCCGACTTAGGCTCATGGGTAATCGGCGGATAATGAATGCAGCGGAGTATGGAATTGCCATTGTGTAAGTGACCATCGAAATAATGGCTGTCGAGGCCAAGGTATTGGGCAATGGCGGAAAGCAATGCGCCGCCGCTTTTTTCAAAATGGCGATAAGCATTGAGCAAGGTCGCATCAAATCCGGGAATATCAGATACCTGTACATTGGAAGGATATTCCTGCCTGATTGGGTCACCATCAGATACGGTTTGTCCATATTGAAAGAATTCCTTCAAATCGGGTGCATCGCTGCCCTTGGCATGTTCTTTTCCAAAACTGGTATACCCCCTCTGTCCGGCCAATCCGGGTACTTCATATTTCCTTTTTTGTTCTTCTGACAAGGAGAAAAATGCCTGTACCAAACGATATAGGTCAGCGATGAGGTCAGCGGGTATGCCATGATTGGTTACGGAAACAAAACCTACTTCTTCAAATGCATGACCCAACTCCTGTACAAATGCAGCCTGACGGGCGGGGGTACCCTGTAAAAACTGATCCAGATCAACTACCGGTATTGACATAAAATTTATTTTTTGGAAGATGCAACATGTAACACCCATACAGGGTCTATAGATTAACGATTACGATGTATCTTTTATGCGCAATTGGTTTTATTTTATGAATTTTGTACCATGAAATTAATCTATGCCCTGCTGGGCAGTTCCCTGTTAGTATTTGCTGCCTGTTCCCCCAAGTTCAGCAACTATTCAAAAAAGTATACCTTCTCCTCTGCAGATGGAGCTCCCGACTATGCACAACTTGATTACTGGGCTGCCCATCCATATAAAAAAGACCCTTCCGACAGTGTACCCGAACCTTTGCGTGCCACTTACCGACCCGATTCGTTGGTAGATGTATTTTTCATTCACCCCACTACTTATACGGCTGAGGAGAGAAAGACCGGTTGGAATGCCCGCACCGATGATGCAGAACTGAATGCCAAAACAGATTTTAGTCCG
>JBEIUM010000309.1:0-2169 GCA_040374385.1 Sediminibacterium sp.
CAGCAATGGTTTTTTCCGAATTGTTGGGATCGTCTTTGAACTCAATACTATAGGTGTTTTCTCTGCCATAAGCATTATACAGCGAGAATGTCCAACCACCTTCCCGACCCTTTTTGGGTTTATTCTTCAAGGTGGCGGAAATATCCAGGCGATGATAATCAGGAAAACGATAGCCATTTCTCTCTGTATAGTAATAAGCTGTTTGGCCATTGATTCTATACTTACCACTCGGAAATGTTACTGCATTACCTGTGTTATATACCCAGTTAGCTGAAAGTGACCATCTTTTTCCCAACTGATAAATACCTACAATAGCCAGGTTATGTGTTTGGTCTTGACGAGCAGGATACCAATTACTTTGATTGATACCCTCTATCTTACGCTCCGTTCTTGCAAGTGTATAACTGATCCAACCTGTTAATAGTCCGGTTCGCTTTTTGAGGAACCACTCGATACCATAAGCTCTGCCAGAACCAAATAATAGTTGCGATTCAACCTGTTCATTGGCCCTTAACTGTGCACCATTTCTGTAGTCTACCTGATTCTGCATCCATTTGTAATATGCTTCTACAAAAAATTCATACATGCCACTGGCGCCATTCTTGTAATATCCAATGGCAGCCTGATCTGCAATTTCGGGACGCACATTGTTGCTGCTTGGAATCCATATATCGGTTGGATTGATGGCTGCAGAATTACTGAGTAAGTGTAAATTCTGTACATTCCGTGTAAACGATGCTTTAACTGAACTTAATGGACTTAACAGCCAACTGGCTGAGAATCGAGGCTCTGGATTCAGATAGGAAGCTACCGGACTTCCACCCGTTTTTTGAATTACCTCCTTTACATTTCCGGCGGTATCATAACTGTAAAAAGTTCCCGGTCCCATCAATGCAAAGTGTGTTATACGTAAGCCATAATTAAAGCGCAACGCACTAAAAGGTGCATAGTCATGATTAATATAAGCGGCACTTTCCATAGCCCGCTTCAACGGTAAAGCCTGTGAATTAAAGCTGGAAGTGACAGAAGCTTCAACAACTCCCGGGGATAATAGGTGTCGGGTTACTTGAAAACCAAAATTGAATTTATTGTCATTGTTGATGAAATATTGGAAATCGGTTTTCAATGACAGATCTTCAATCTTAGATTTAATAAGTAGATTATTCACACCCGATTTAATCTCAATGTTGTAATTATAATTACTGTAAATGAGGGAATTGTTCATAAACAGCCTTCCATTGAAAATGTGATTCCAGCGCAATGTAGCAGTGCTGTTTCCATAATCGATGCCAAAAGTTCTGCCAAAGCCAAGTTTATCTCTTCCGAAATAGCCGGAGAGAAAAAGTCGATTCTTTTTATTTAGGGTGTAGTTGGCTTTTGCGTTGAAGTCATAAAAGTATAGGCTGTTATCACGAATACTGCTGTCTCGTGATAATCCCAGAAAAATATCTGCATAGGTTCTTCTTGCACTGACAATGAATGAACCCTTATCTTTTTCCAATGGTCCCTCCAGGTTAAGACGAGACGAAATCAAGCCGATACCACCGCTGGCATGGAAAGACTGATTATTCCCATCCAGCATTTTTACATCAACCACAGAGGCAAGTCGACCACCATATTCCGCTGGCATAGCTCCTTTGTATAAGGTAACGTCTTTGATGGCATCAGAGTTGAAAGAGGAAAAGAAGCCCAATAAATGTGAAGCATTATACACAGTCGCTTCGTCTAATAAAATAAGATTTTGATCAGCAGCACCGCCACGAACAAAGAATCCACTGTTTCCCTCACCGGCAGACTTTACACCGGGCAGCAGCTGGATAGATTTTAAAACATCCCTTTCTCCAAAAATAACAGGCACGCTGTTCATCTCTTTCATGGTCAGCCGTTGCACCCCCATGAGTGGTCTAGATACCTGGTCGTTTTTTCGACTGCTGGAAACCACTACCTCGGCCAGTTCTTTTCCGATGGGTCGTAATTTGATAACCAGGGTTTGGTTGGCAGTTAACCCAACCCGGATGGTATCCGGCTGATAGCCGGTTGAAGCGACCACCAAACGATAATTCCCTGCTTTGGCTGTGATGGAAAAAAAGCCATACCCATTGGTCAGGGTGATCTTCTGGGTATTTTCCAGCAAATAAGTGGCAGCACCTATCAATACTTCTCCTGTAC
>JBEIUM010000266.1:0-3293 GCA_040374385.1 Sediminibacterium sp.
ATCCTGTTACAATAAAGCCCTTGAACTAGAGGCAGATATAGTGGTGATGTTGCATCCTGATTATCAATATACCCCAAAATTGATACTTGCCATGAGCAGTATCATTGCGAACGGACTTTATCCCGTTGTCTTTGGTTCAAGAATTCTGGGGAAGGGCGCCCTTCGCGGTGGGATGCCGATGTATAAATACATTTCTAATCGGGCACTTACCTTTTTTCAGAATGTGCTCATGAATCAAAAGTTAAGTGAATATCATACCGGTTATCGGGCCTTCAGTCGCGCGGTGCTGGAAAAAGTCAATTATGAGTTGAACAATGATGACTTCATTTTTGACAATGAAATGATTGCACAAATATTTGACGCAGGTTTTGAAATCGGTGAGGTTACTTGTCCGACCAAGTATTTTGATGAGGCTTCCAGCATCAATTTAAGTCGCAGTATAAAATATGGACTGGGTGTGCTGGGTGTTTCAATCGGCTATTTTCTTAAAAGACTTGGCATCATACAGCCAGCCATATACAGGCACAAACATTGATCAGTGCTGTGGCTTCAGCGCTGCACGTTTGTAGAAAGCAAAACCGTTCTTCGCATAGAGTTTTTCAAAACCCGCCATTGTATCATACAGGGGTTCATCCATGGTCTTTACGGAGAAATAGACTGGTTTTTCTATGGCTCCGCGTATCAGCCAATTTTTATAGTTCACTTCCTTTTCGGCGCTGGAAAGCGTGTCGGGGCGTTGAGATCCATTGCTGCGGATAGCCGACAGTAATTTTTCTTGTGCTGAATCGGGGGGTGGCACTTTCCCGTAAAAATAGGGGGCATAACTTTTGTAACCCAGGGTTTCCAGGTAACAATCTTCTGTGCTGTGCGACTTGAAAAATTCTATGTTCGCTCGTTGACTAATCGCTTCTACGGAGGGAAAGATAAAAATGATAAGAAATAAAGTAGCGAAGGCAACAGCCCCATATAAAAGTGGAATTGTTTTTCCCCTCTGCTTACTCATTAAAAAATAGGTAGTTGCTATGATAATAGCTATTCCACCCAAAGCCTGCCAGGGTTGCCATTCCACCATGGCTGTGAGGTTACCCCGCGCGAAGGGGTCTTCTACCCTATCTCTCCATTGATCAACTTGCATCATCACAAAGGGTATGGCTGTTAAGATACCACCCATTAAAATACCGATGATACCGGTCAGTATTTTGATCCAGCCGGGTATCTTTTCTTCCAGGTGTGTGATCAGGTGTTCAATGTAGAGTGCTGCTATAAATGTGAGGGGTATCCAGCAGAGAGATGAGTAATGGATAATCTTGGTAGTAACGATTGAGAACAATAAAAGCGTTACCCAAAACAGACTGGCCATCCATTGTTTAAAAATGCGCAGTTCTGCCAGCTCAGTTCGGTGAAATAATCCTTTCAGGAAAAAGACAGATGCCGGAAAACATCCCAATAAGAGTACCCACCAATGATAAAAAAAGGGTTCTCCGTGATCTGCATCAGATGTGCTGAACAAAGCTATCTGACGTTCAATGAATTCCAATAGAAATTGTGGACCATGTTGTATCAGATCGACACCAAACCAAGCAAAACAGGTGATAAAGCATGCAAGCGTGATCCAAAGAAAAGATTGGAAGGATAACAACGTATTGCCCCGTTTCATTACGACCATCACAACATAGGTGAAAAGACATAAGAGCAATGCAACCGGACCCTTCGTGAGTATCGCCAGTCCCAGCAATATACCTGTCATCCACGAAAGACGAACACTTTTATCGGGTTGGATGGTGATGAGAAAAAAATGATAGACCGCACCGAAAATAAAAAGATTATACCAGGGATCGATGATGCCTGATCTCGGGTAGAGGAAGGTGAAAAAAGTACCCATATAGACCCATACCCAGGTTCGTGCCAGTGAGATATTCCCCCATCTTTTTCCAATGCGAAAGATGGCCACAGCCGTGATGATACCTGCAAGCGTATTGGGAAAACGAGCAGCCATTTCATTTACACCGAAAATATGCATACTAAGCGCCTGCAACCAGAAAAAGAGGGGTGGTTTTTCTGTGAACCGTATATAATTCATTTGAACAGAGAAATAATCGCCGGTTGCCAGCATTTCCCGGGCGTTCTCAGCAAAGTTGATTTCATCCCAGTCAAATAGATGAACCTGTCCCAGAAAGGGCATCCAGGCGATGGCTGCCAGCAAGGCGATGGTCCATTCATTCTTAAAAAATGTTGCAGGCTTCATAGATCAATGCTGGTATCGGTTGTGTTGGGGACAGTAAAAATAATTATTCTCTACGATACCATTTTGTGCTGATTACTTGATGCTATTGCTGAAAACCTATACTGGTTGTAAAAACGGGAAAATCAATGGCATTTTCTTATTTCTTATGCAAGGGCCGTTTTTTGATCATACCACCCTTGGTATCTTTAACACTGTTCATCACCACAAAGGCATTCGGGTCAATCTTTTCGATTTCGGTATGCATTTTATTTAGTTCAAGACGTGTGATCACTGTATATAGGATCTCGAGGTCTTTTTTACGTTCACCTCTTTTACCATAACCACCTTTTCCGCTGTAAACAGTTACACCGCGTCCTAATTCACGGATAATCATTTGACGGATATCTTCATGGTGGGAAGAGATGATGGTCACGCCGATATATTCTTCAATACCCTCAACGATAAAATCCAGCGTTCGCGAGACAGACAGATAGGTGATCATTGAATAAAGTGCGGTTTCGACACTCAATAAATAAGCTGCTGCCGAAAAAATCAGCACATTAATCAGAATAACAATATCGCCCAGCGTTGCCCCTATTTTTCGGCTGAGGTAGATGGCGAGCACTTCCGTTCCATCAATTACAGCGCCGCCCCGAACGCTTAAACCTACACCCACACCCAGAAAAAATCCACCGAATATGGCAACCAATAACTTATCGGTGGTGACCACTGGAAAATCAAAAAGTACCAGAACAATGGCCAAAGAAACAATGGATATAACCGTTTTGATGGCAAAATTCTTTCCCAGGTTATGATACCCCATCACAATAAAAGGTGCGTTGAAAAGAACAATGAGCAAAGACAAAGACCAACCGGTCAGGTTAGATGCAAGCAATGATAAGCCGGTTACCCCACCATCAATGAATTGATTAGTTAGTAAGAAGCCTTCCAGTCCGAAGGCGGCAGAAAATACCCCTACTATCATAAATAAAGCATCCCGAAGGTTCCGTTTCAGTTGGATCTTCCAAATTCGATATCGCTTTGCTTTTTCGTAGGGTGTTAACACGAT
>JBEIUM010000125.1:0-7318 GCA_040374385.1 Sediminibacterium sp.
CATTCCCTTGCTCTCCAGCCACTGTTGGGCATGGCGGAAAAGGATATTCGCAGCTCCCTGGTCATTGATGCAATCAAAGTAACCAATACCTCCTACAGGTACATCGGTTCCGCGGGTTTTATATTTTTTATTGGTGAAAGCAGCTATCCTACCACAAGTATTTCCTTTCTCATCGACCAGCAGCCATCGACAACATTCGCCAAATCGGAACAAAGAATTTTTTTCCGGATTGAAGACATCATTCACCTCGTTGTCCATCGGTGAAACATAGCAGGGATTTTCGCGGTTGATCCAGCGGTTAAATCGCAGAAACTCCCGGGCGGTGGCAGAATTATTTACTTCAACTAACTGCATGGTTATGTGGGACAATTTTTGCAAAAGTACTAAATCCTGCGGGCGGCAGGAAAATCAACGTTCAAAGAGTTTTGCTTCCATGCGGGTATCGTGGCCATAGATGTCTTTACGAAAATTGAGTTGTCCCTCCCTATCTACCCAGGCGGTGAAATAGACCAGCAACACGGGAACACCCTTAGGGAGGGTAACCCATAGTTCCTTTTTCAGGTGCATGGCCGAGTCGATTTTTTGCTCTGTCCAGCTGCGATCTTTTCTCAGCAGATAGGAAGCGAATTTCTTGGGCTCCCCTAGCCGGATACAGCCGTGACTGAGGCTGCGGTTCGATTGCTGAAATAAATTTCGGTTGGGCGTATCATGGAGGTAGATACTGAAGTTATTCGGGAAAAGAAATTTTACCAGTCCCAAGGAATTCCATGGTCCCGGCAACTGACGGATGATGGGGATCTTGCCTTTATATCCGGTTATTTCCATGTGGTTTTTTGTCAGGTAGGCGGGGTTCTTTGCCATCGCCGGCATGATTTCTTTCACTACGATGCTTTCAGGAACATTCCAATACGGACTGAAAACAACGTAGCGGAGTTGTCCGCTGAAGATAGCTGAGCTGTTGGCGGCGGTACCTACAATAACGCGCATATCATAACTCCATTTACTGCTGTCGTACACATGCATTTTATATTCAGGAATGTTCACAAGGATGTAGTTCGAATCATTTTCTGCCGGCAGCCAGCGTACACGTTCGAGGTTAATCAGTAATTGGCGGATACGTTTTTTTACAGGAACATTTAGTTCAGCAATCATTTTACTGCCAATGGCACCATCAGGTGTCAATCCCATATTCTTCTGGTATTGTCGGGAAGCATTGTAAAGGGTGCTGTCGAAATGGTCATCGAAGGGTGGCCGAAGTGTTGAGTCACCCAGAAAGGCAAGCCGTTGTTTCACCGCGAGCACTAATTTTCCCGAATCACCCAGGTGCAGGGCTTTTGCAGGTAGAACCATCGTATCTGGTTCTGTTAGCCGCGCCAGGGCGACATATTTAACCAACTGTTGTTGTAGAAGTGCGTATTGTCTGTTCTGCAAGTTGTTTTGTCGCGGATACAATTCACCCGTAGAAACAGCATTCCCTAACATTTCGGTGAGGTTGATTTTTTTTCGGGGAATGAACCAGCCCAGTTCATTGGTATTAATATCGCTGCCCTGAAATGTTTTGGCAGAGTAAAGAAAAAACTGTCCTGTTAACAGCAGTTCTGCCGCCGTCATTCGCTCTTGCAATGCGGCCGGTTTGATTTTTTTTCTGTTCAGCAGTGAATCTTTCAGCAAAGTCAAGCGGGGATGATGCAGGCTGCTGTCGGCCATATCCTGAATATAATTATTCTCCAGGTTGATGAAGTTAAGCGCCTGCTCTGACAGTCCGGAAGAGTCGAACCAGGCATACTGGAAATTACGACCACGGTAGAAGTCTATGTATTGTTCTGCATAATTCGCATAGCGCGGTTCTTTCTCGAGGAATTCAGCGATTTTACTGCTGTCGAAAAATAGGTTATTGAAGGAAGTAGCCGGGGTAATCGTGGTGTCACGATTGACGGGTTCGCCATTCCCGCTGTTCAGGGAACAGCTTTGAAAAACTAGCGCAAAAACGATCAGTAAAATCGAAAACCTGGCATACATGACTAAAGCAATTATGTTGGGTTGGTAAATTTTTTTAGTAGGAGGGTGACTGCTACCAGTCCGGCCGTTTCCGTTCTAAGTCGGGTATCACCCAGGCTTACGGGGAGGTATTTTTTTTCGACAGCAGATTGAATTTCTTCCTCAGTAAAATCGCCTTCGGGTCCGATCAGTATCCTGGCTTCACCTGTGGCATAAAAATTACCCAGTGGTTTTTTTGCTGAATCCATACAATGAGCGATCCACTGTTCCGCAACTGCCGTCTGCTTCATCAACTTTTCAAATTCTATGGGTTCATGCAAGGCAGGTAAGAAATATTGTCGGCTCTGCAACATGGCAGCTACCAGAATGTTTTCCAATCTATCTCTGCGGAAGCGGGATGTCTCGGTGCGTTTGCATAGAATCGGCTGAAAGCCGGCCATACCTATTTCCGTTGCTTTCTCCAGCAACCATTCCAGTCGTTGCGGATTTTTCAGCAACGATAGGCAGAGTGTTAATTGTGCTGCAGGGCGGCTGTGTTGATGAAATGAAGTGCAGTGGGCGATGGCTTGCTTTTTTCCGCTGATGCTGAGGGTAGCCAAACAGGAGAGTCCTTTCCCGTTGCTGATTTCGATTGCATCTCCCTCGCGCATGCGCAATACCTGTATGGAATGACGGGCACTATCGTCGCTCAGCGGCAGTGTTGCCAAATGCAGCATGAGATCGGGCTCATAAAACAACGGGAGAGACATGAACACAAAAATATAGGTTAGACAGCAAGGTGGTCCTAGTTTCTTAGAAGGGGCGAGCATCATCCAGGCCTTCATCGAAATTCGACTCATTCATCCGGCTGCCTTTTTCTACAAATAGTTTAGCACCATCCGGTCCGACGCCCGATCCGATGGGACTACCCGGGGGTCTTACACCGCCGGAAGTAAAGTTTCCTCCTCTGTTGAAATCACCGGGGTCATCTTCAAACCGCTGAATAGAAAGGTTGGCACGTAGTTTAATAAAATCCAACTCACCATTCCGGTGCTTGGCTATACGAATTTGTACCTCACCGCTGGTGCTTTCACCATGTTCATTGTTTTGAATGTCGTGGTATTCCGGACGATAGATGAACATCACCATATCGGCATCTTGTTCAATCGCACCTGATTCCCGCAAATCGCTGAGCTGAGGTACTTTGCTTTCTTTTCTTGTTTCAACAGCTCTGCTCAACTGGCTGAGTGCAATGATGGGAATATTCAATTCTTTGGCCAGTGATTTCAGGTTTCTTGAGATGCTGCTGATTTCCTGTTCACGGTTGGTATTTCTGTCGGTCATACCGCCCATCAACTGCAAGTAGTCAATGATGATGAGACCCACTTTATTTTTATTCACCAGCCGCCGCGCTTTTGCCCTGAATTCGAAAATATTCAGGGAAGCCGTATCATCAATAAAGATGGGTGCTGATTCCAGCCGTTTGATACCACGGGTGAGCAGTTGCTCATATTCATAGTTTTCCAGCTTACCCCGGGTGATTTTTTTCATGTCAATTTCGCTTTCTGCACTGAGGATACGCATGACCAGCTGGGAAGCACTCATCTCCAGTGAAAAAAAGCCTACCGGTATAGGGCGGGTAGGGTGCAGAGCAGCATTGCGCGCCAGGTTCAGGGCAAAAGCAGTTTTACCCACGGAGGGGCGGGCTGCGAGAATAATGAGGTCGGTGGGTTGCCAACCGAAAGTAATCTTGTCAAGTCGGGTGAAACCGCTGGGTACCCCGGAGATGTCTTCGGTTTTGGTACGCAGCATATCAATTCTTGTCAGCGTTTCAGCGATGGCATCACCTATCTCAGTAAAATTCTTTTTCAGGTAGTTATTGGTGATGTGAAACATCTTGGCTTCACTTTCGTCCAGCAAATCAAATACATCGGTACTGTCTTCATAGGCAGAGCCAATGATCTCACCGCTGATGCGTATCAGTTCTCGTTGAATGAATTTTTCGAGAATGATGCGGGCATGGGTTTCGATGTTCGCTGAAGAAACAACGGAATTGGTCAGCCGTGTCAGGTAGTAGGCACCACCCACCTGGTCGAGCAATTCCTGGGTTTTCAGTTCTTCCACGACCGTGAGCAAATCGATGGGCATATTTTTCTGCTGCAGGTCATGCATGCAGCGGAAAATGAGTTGGTTGGCTTCCGTATAAAAGCATTCCGGCTTCAGAATTTCTGTCACCGTATCGTAAGCACTTTTTTCCAGCATGATGGCACCCAGTACCGCCTGCTCCAGATCCCTGGCTTGTGGTGGCACCTTGCCATACAGCAGGGGAGAGGTATCGGTTACACCTGTTTTTCTTCTTTTTCTGTCTTTGTTGATGGGAGAGAGGTCCATTACGCTTCGGTTCTGTCAGTCAAAAAATGGGTTCAGTCATTTTCGGTGGCGGGTGCCAGCACCTTTCGCCGGGAACAACTGAACAGCGAATATAGACCGAACGCGTCGGCAGCAGAAATTATTTTAGCCAATATTTCTTTCACAGCTTATGCACGCTGTATGCACAGCCACAGGGCAGCTTTCCACCTCTTTAGGTGGGTTTTCCACTTTTTTCCTCAAAAGCATTTCTTGTGTCCGGAAAGGATTGCTTGCCGGCTGAATTTTGATTCATCGTCGGGCATCCAGCAATATTCACGTATTTTTGACCGAATTATATGTATCAACAATGACCATCAGCTACAATTGGTTAATGGATTATTTACCCGAGCCTATTGACCCGGAGAAATTATCACAGATTTTAACTTCCATCGGTTTGGAAGTAGAAGAATTAACCCGCTATGAAAGTGTGCGGGGTGGATTAAAGGGATTGGTAGTCGGCGAAGTGCTCGATTGTCAGCCACACCCTAATGCCGACAAATTGAAATTAACGAGCGTGCACATTGGCGGCACGCAGCCACTGCAAATCGTGTGTGGTGCTTCCAATGTTGCGACCGGACAAAAAGTGGTGGTGGCACCGGTAGGTGTTACCATTTATCCAACCGGCGGCGAACCCATCACCCTGCGTAAAGCAGCCATACGAAAAGTGGATAGTGAAGGCATGATTTGTGCAGAAGATGAAATTGGTCTGGGTACTTCCCATGAAGGCATTCTTGTATTACCCAATAACCTTGCTCCCGGCACTCCCCTCACCGATGTGTTTCAGCCCTATGAAGATTGGGTGTACACCATCGGTTTAACGCCCAACCGCATGGATGCCATGAGTCATGCCGGTGTTGCCCGCGATGTTTGTGCTTATCTCACCCACCACATCAAAGAGACAAAGAGCAATCAACAGCAGGTAAATGGGTTCAAACCTGATCTGCCCGAAACGACCATAACGGTGAGGGTAGAAGACCAGGCAGCTTGTCCACGTTATGCCGGTGTCACTATCCGTGGTGTGCAGGTGGGTGAATCTCCGGACTGGTTGAAAAATCGTCTGATGGCCATTGGACAACGACCCATTAATAATATTGTTGACATCACCAACTTCCTACTTCACGATACCGGTCAACCCTTGCATGCATTTGATGCCGCTGCCATTGAGGGGAATGAGGTAATCGTACAAAAACTTGCCGAGGGTACCCCTTTTATTACACTCGAAGAGAAAGAGAGAAAGCTGAGCAGTGAAGACCTGATGATCTGCAATGCCAAAGGTCCCATGTGCATCGGTGGCGTTTTTGGTGGCAAACACAGTGGGGTAAGTTCGCAAACAACTCATATATTTTTAGAGAGTGCCTGGTTTCATCCTACAGGCATTCGTAAAACATCGCTGCGCCATGAGCTTCGAACAGATGCTGCAGGTCGATTTGAGAAAGGCGTAGATATTTCTCAAACGGTCAATGTGCTCAAAAGGGCGGCGCTGTTGATCAAAGAAGTGGCAGGTGGCCTCATTGAGGGAGAGATAGTTGATATTTATCCGCAGCCCGTAGAAAAGAAAGAAGTAGGTCTCAAATATCATTATCTCAAAAAGCTGAGTGGAAAAAACTATCATACGGAGGCTGTGAAAAAAATCTTGGGAAGCCTGGGATTTGAAGTGGTAAGGGAGGGGATGGATGAAATTCGTTTTGCTGTACCCCTGCATAAAACTGATATTTCATTGCCCGCCGATCTGGTGGAAGAGATCGTTCGCATTGACGGACTTGACAATATTGAGATTCCTGCCAGCATTACCATTAGTCCCTCCCTCGATCCTTTGTCGGGGAAGGAGCGCCTCAAAGAAAAGCTGGCTCAGTTTCTTGCCGGAAGGGGTGGTATGGAGATTTGTACCAACTCCATCACGAATAGTAAATATTATGCTGCGCACGAGCAGGCCGATGGTGTAGCCATGATCAACAGCCTCAGTGCCGATCTCAACTGGATGCGTCCTTCCATGCTTGAGACAGGACTGGAGGTTATCTCCTATAATATCAATCGAAAGAATAGCCGTCTTTTTCTGTTTGAATGGGGCAAGACCTATCATACAACGCAAGAACAGGGTTATCGGGAAGAGGAACACCTCGCGGTGTATCTGACCGGTGATCGCACTGCAGAGCACTGGCGTGAAAAGCCCCAGTCCACTGATTACTATTACGCGAGCGGCATTGCAGCCGGACTGATTGGTTGTTTGGGGGTGGAAGCCAGGTTTGAACCGGGAGCAGCCGGAACCACCTTGATTCAATATGGGAATAGAACACTTGGAAAAATATTGGAAGTAGCTTCAGATAAATTAGCTGCTTTTGATATCCGCCAGCAGGTATGCATGATCGATCTGCAGATGCAGGAATTACTTGACTTGATGGCCGGCAATCGAATTCGCTACCGGGAAGTCAATAAGTTTCCAGTTATGCAGCGTGACTTATCGATGGTGGTCGATAGCCAGCGAACCTATGGAGAGCTCGAAGCTGCTGTTGCCTCCCTTCGTATGCCACTGCTCAAACGACACAGTTTATTTGATGTATTTCAAAGTGAAAAACTCGGCGCCGGCAAAAAGTCGATGGCGATGAGCTTCTTCTTTTCCGATGAAGAAAAAACGCTGACCGATAAGGAAGTAGATAAAATGATGTCACAGCTGATCAGTCGTTTAGAGAAGGAAGTGCAGGCAGAAATCAGAAAATAATCCGATATTCAATCGAAGAATCTTTACGGATGAGCCAATTACAGGAACAAATGGATCAACTCAAGTTGCAGGTAAGGCAACTGTTGAAACAATACACCCAATTGCAGAAGGAAACAAACCGGCTGCGCCAGGAACTTGAAAAAAAAGAGCAGCAGTTGGTACACAAGGATGGAGAAATCAAACGCCTGCAGCCGCATGCGGATGCAGCTAAATTGG
>JBEIUM010000249.1:0-3747 GCA_040374385.1 Sediminibacterium sp.
AAGGTTGATAGACCGTAGGCAGCACCCGCCTGTGAATAGGTGGCAATTCCCGAAGGATCGTCGTCGCTGGCCCCAGTTACCAACCCGGGCCCTATCAACCGACCAACTTTTTTCCACTTGGTTTTCAGCGACATACGCTTCTTCTTGGTGGAGGAGGGGGCTGACATGGAATAAGGGTTGCTTGGTAATTGCAATTTACATATAAATTATGTGTAATTTGGATTGAAAATGATGTGGATATCTTTGAACAAAAATTGAGCGCTATCTAATTCAGAAGTCTGAAATTTGAATACTAACACTTATTTGTAAATCAATCAAATGGAAATGGTAGCTGCATACGAACAAAAATTACCCTCCCTGGCACTGGATGCACTCCGTGGCGATGATTTTTTTGGTGCCCGACTGCTCGATTTTGAATCCGAGCTCTTTACATTGGATTGGAAAAATTACATGCCCTCTGTAAACATTACTGCAGATGCACGTCATTTTTATATCGATATGCCTGTCAGCGGTTTCGATCAGCAGGATTTCTCTATTGAATGTGAGGATGGCATTCTTTTCATAGCAGCCGAAAAAACCATCAATACGCCGCAGGAAGAAAGCCTTTTATTTCGTCGATCATTCTCTTTACCTGAGAATGCTGCTACGGAAGGCATACAGGCGACAGTGACCAATGGTCGCTTAAACGTTGCGATACCTAAGTTGTAAGCACGGCCACACTTCTGGATATTTTTATCTTACCTCGATTAAAAGTTTAACTTAGGAAAGAAGGTTCCTCATTGAATGAGGCTGCTTCTTTTTCATCTAGTATCCAGTCTTTTAATGCCATTAATATCGAGCGGTTGGCACTAAAACACTCTCTGCTGAAATTAATCAACGTCGTTATTTCCATCTCTGATAAGTTAGAGTCTGCTGCTTCCCTATAAAATTGATTGAGTAGATCACTATAATTTTTTTCTATTCCTCTGCTGGCAGCAAGCAGTTCTTGGTAGGATGGCTTTTCAAGTTGTTGCATCCAAGCTATGATCGAAGTGTTCAGGTTTTCAGCTTGTTGCTGGAAGGCGGTAAAAAAATCAAATTTGAGTGATTTGGACGACCTGCTGAGATTATGAATGTTGTCAGTGATATCCTTGATACTTTTAGCAGCATGCATGGCATTTCTGATGGAAGAAATATATAAGGGTAGGTTGGGGTTTTCTGCAGGAAGGTTCAATTGTGAGAACCTGAAATATACCGCCTGTATTTCACCATGTAATTCCTTGATCCAATCATAATGCTCTTCCTTACTCATCGAATCAAGTTTGAATCGCTCATTCTTTTCTTCATAGCTGGGTATTCGAGGGCAGTTTTCAGGGGGAATTTGAAGTAATTGATTATTGAGTAACATGGTATTATAAATAAAGTACCCGGCCTCTTTTTGTAAAAGATCGGCGGCCGTATCAGCATCAATATTTTCCCGCGGCAATAAATATCCGGTTTTATGATGATTGCCGGCAGGATAAATTCTTTTCAAAAATTTTGCATAGGGTTGCAGAATCGGAATAAACAGAATGACTCCGGACAAATTGATCAGACTGGAAAAACTTACCAGTGCTATCAAGGGTTGTCGGATACCGCAGATCTTGGTAATGAAATGAATGATGGATGGCATGAAGATGAGTGCCAAAATGGTAAGTGCCACATTAAAAAAGAAATTACCCGCAGCCACCTGCTTCTTGGCAGAGCTGCCACCCAGGGAGGCTAACCAAATTTTAATCGTAGTTCCCGTTTCACTTCCCAGCACAATATAAATTGCTTTATCGAGTGGTAATATTCCGCTGTGTATGGCTGTCAGTACAATGGCCATCGTAACGGAACTGGATTGCATTAAAAATGTGATAACAAAGCCAATGAGTAGGAATAGGTAATGACTGGCCTGCAAATAACTTTCAATTTTGAATTGCTGAACAGCTGTTTCCATGGATGTTCTCATCAGGTGGAGGGATAGAAACAACAAACCAAAACCCAACAGAAAAAAAGATACCTGACTAAATTGTTTTCGCTTACCGCTGATCAGTAGAAGTAAGGCTCCCAGAAAAATTGCGGGAAAAGCCGCTTTTTCAATATTCACCTGAAACCCAAAAACCGCTATGATCCAGCTATCAAGTGTTGTGCCGAGGTTGGCACCTAAGATCAGCGCCAGCGATTGTTCCAGAGAAAATACACCTGCACCCAGGAAAGCAAGCACCATCAAGCTTACCATGGAACTGCTTTGCAGAATGCCGGTGATCAATGCACTGCCGGCCACGGCACTAATGGGCCTGGCTGCCATTTTTTGGAGAAAAAGTTTGAATCTTCTTCCCGATAGTTCCCTCAGCGATGTTTCCAAAAAATGCATCGCAAACAGAAACAATCCGATACCGGCCAATAATTCGGTAAGTTGAAGCATGTAATTTTTGGGGTTAAAATATGAATTTGAACAACCGGAACTTGATTTGACCCTATTTCACTGCTCTTATCATTCGGTCATTCCCATGCAAGTCCTTACGCAAAGTTACCTGAAAGTCCATTTGCTGCAGTAATGAAGTGATGGCAGCTCCAAAAGCCTGATTGATTTCCAGGTATAGCATGCCACCCGGTTGTAGGTATTTTTTTGCGGCGGTACCAAGTGCCTCATAAAAAAGCAGTGGATTGTTGTCAGGAACGAAAAGGGCAGGCTCCGGCTCGAATTGGCTCACATGCTTGGCCAATTTGGCCTTCTCGCTGATCGGAATATAGGGGGGATTACTTACCAGAATATCCAGGCCATTTTGCCAGGCCAGATGATGGATGTTTAACATATCAATTTCCTTCGTCTCGATTTCAGCGCCCAACCTGTCTGCATTCACCCTGACTATGGACAAGGCATCTTGGCTGATATCAGCTGCTGTAATGTGCCAGGCTGGTCGGTTAAGTTTCAATGCAATGGCTATACATCCACTGCCTGTTCCGGCATCCATTAGTTGGAGGCTTTTTTCTGAAGTATGATCTGATAGTATCCATGCCACCAACTCTTCTGTCTCGGGTCTGGGTATGAGGGTAAATTGATTGACTGAGAATATCCATTCCATAAAAGGAGCTTCGTTCAGCACATACTGAATGGGCTCGCCCAGTAGTAATCTTTTTTTTATCTCAAACCAGCTTGCGCTTGCTTTTTCATTTAGCTCTTGTGTAGTAGCGACTAATCGCTCACTTTTCTTTTTTCCGGTAATGTGCTCCATAACCCAGGCAGCTATTTGTGCCGACTCCCGTTGGTCGTATAAGTCCTTTAGTTCATTCGTTAATATCGCTTCTGCTTCCCGGAATGTCATGCTGCAAAGTAACTACCATTTATCTATTTTTGTTGCATCTATGCATGATGCCACCCAATATATGCACCGTTGCCTGCAGCTGGCTGAACTGGGTAGTGGTTTGACAGCCCCTAATCCAATGGTAGGAGCTGTATTGGTTTATGAGGGTATGATCATTGGAGAAGGTTATCACGCTCGCTATGGAGGTATTCATGCTGAGGTTGATTGTCTGCAGCGCGTATTACCGGAACATAAACACCTCATTCCTTCCTCTACCCTATATGTTTCCCTGGAACCCTGTTGTCATCATGGTAAAACACCTCCCTGCACCGATCTGATTCTGCAGTCACAAATTAAAAAAGTGGTGGTTGCTGCTACCGATCCATTTCCTGCCGTGAATAGCGGGGGTATCAAACAATTGCAAGCGGCGGGAATTACA
>JBEIUM010000297.1:0-2444 GCA_040374385.1 Sediminibacterium sp.
ATGTGGACAAACTCGAGCACCTAGTAGACGACGATGTTTGGACGCTACCCAAGTATCGCGAGATGTTGTTCATCCGATAATTAAAACAATCAAAAATTATATACCCGAAGCGCTCCTTCGGGTATTTTTTTGTTAAAGGCCGACTTATGCCCCTGATTGACCGAATTAGTGGATAGGTGCCTTAAAAAAGGTGTAAATTGATCATCCTAAAAACTTTATTTATGAAAAAATGGATGCTGCTGGCAATGCTGTTCATCGGTTCAGCGGGAAGTACTTTATATGCTCAGCCACCCGGTGGTGGTCAGCAAATGACCCCCGAACAACGCACTGCCATGATGAAAGAAAGATTCAAGGCCATGGGATGCGATGATGTGCAGGCAGATTCACTGATTGCCATCTCCAACGACATGCGCCCAAAACAAATGGCATTGCGCGACCTCGATCCGGAAGCTCGTCAGGCAAAAATGAAAGAGATCACGGAAGAGCGGAATAAGCGTATTGAAAAAGCATTGCCCGCAGAACTGGCCAAAAAAGTAATCGAAGCCCTCTCACAACCCCGAATGGGTATGGGCGGCAGAGGCGGCGGTGGAGGAAATCAATAATCACTCACCTACAAACCAATAAAAAAACCTCTTCATATGAAGAGGTTTTTTTTATCGTAGCCTGCCTATCGCTATACCATTTTAAAACTTTCGAGGAATTTAGTAGTGAAGTTTCCTTTTCTGAAATCTTCATTCTGCATAAGCTGAAGATGGAAAGGAATGGTCGTCTTTACTCCCTCAATTACATATTCACTCAGCGCCCTGTACATGGTATCAATGGCTTCTTCCCGACTTTGTGCCACTGTGATCAGTTTCCCGATCATTGAATCATAATAGGGAGGAATCACATAACCAGCATAAACATGACTGTCAACACGAACACCATGACCACCCGGCGTATGTAAAACTGTTATCTTCCCGGGCGATGGACGAAAATCATTGTAAGGATCTTCCGCATTGATTCGACATTCAATGGCATGAAGCTGGGGCTCGTAATTACGGCCGGAAATTTTTTCGCCGGCGGCGATTTTTATCTGCTCCTTAATAAGATCATAGTTGACAACTTCCTCTGTTACACAATGTTCTACCTGAATACGGGTATTCATTTCCATGAAGTAGAAGTTGCGGTGCTTATCTACCAGAAACTCGATGGTGCCAACACTTTCATAATTGATGGCAGAAGCCGCTTTGATCGCTGCCTCACCCATGCGCTGCCGCAGCTCGGGAGTCATAAAGGGTGAGGGAGATTCTTCCACCAGCTTCTGGTGGCGACGCTGAATCGAGCAGTCCCGCTCACTGAGGTGGCAAACATTCCCATATTGGTCACCGGCAATTTGAATTTCTATGTGGCGGGGTTCCTCCACAAATTTCTCCATATAAATACCATCGTTCTTAAAAGCGGCGGCTGCTTCTGTCTTGGCGGTAGTGTAAGCTTTCTCCAACTCTTCCTCGCGCCAAACCACCCGCATACCCTTACCACCACCACCGGCAGTAGCTTTTAGAATGACAGGATATCCGACTTCTACTGCCATACGACTCGCTGCTTCCAGACTTTCTAATAACCCCTTTCCACCCGGCACAACAGGCACACCTGCAGCAATCATGGTTTCTTTCGCCGTAATCTTATCCCCCATCTTGCTAATCATTTCCGGGGTCGGACCGATGAACTTTATACCATGATCAGCACAAATCTGAGAGAAGCGAGCATTCTCAGCCAAAAATCCATACCCTGGATGCACCGCATCGGCATTGGTGATTTCTGCCGCAGCCATGATATGGGGAATATTGAGATAAGAATCTACGCTGGCTGGCTTTCCAATACAAACAGCCTCATCTGCAAACTTTACATGCAAACTATCCTTATCAGCCGTTGAGTAAACAGCCACGGTTTTGATACCCATTTCCCGGCAGGTTCTGATTACCCGAAGGGCAATTTCACCACGGTTGGCAATTAATATCTTCTTGAACATGATTAAACTGATTTATGGATCTTACTGAATAACAGAGAATCCCTGGCGATGAAAGATAAAAGCAACATTATGATTTTGGATCTACCAGGAACAGCGGTTGATCGAACTCGACCGGACTGGCATCTTCCACCAACACTTTTACAATGGTACCGCTCACTTCACTCTCAATTTCATTGAAGAGTTTCATGGCCTCTATAATACAAAGGGTTTTGCCCGGAGCAATAGATTGACCTACATCAGCCAGCGCCGGCTTATCCGGAGAAGACCTGCGGTAGAAAGTGCCGATCATGGGACTTTTAATAGTAATCAATTTATCTGTAGCGGGGGAAGCTGCGGGTGCGGCTGGGGCGGCGGGGGCTACCGGAGCAGCGGCAGCGGGTGCCGGGTTCTGATATACCTGGTGTACCGGCGCAGCAGCCTGCGTGATGATCTG
>JBEIUM010000007.1:0-30079 GCA_040374385.1 Sediminibacterium sp.
GACCCAGGTCCTGTCTACGCAACCGCTCCATATTTCGCCTTCAAAGGGAGACCAGCCACACTTATAGAGTATGTCTTCTTTTTCTATTGCGGTTCTTTTGTGCAGATCCACAAGAACCAGATCAGCATAATAACCTTCGCGGATAAATCCTCTTTTTTCAATATGATAAAGAATTGCAGGATTGTGGCACATCTTCTCTACGATTTTTTCTATAGAAATTTTTCCTTCTTTATAGAATTCGAGCATCACATTCAATGAGTGTTGCACCATGGGCGCACCCGACATCGATTGGAAATAGGGCTGCAGTTTTTCTTCTAGGGTATGTGGAGCATGATCGGTAGTAATCAGATCGATGCGATCATCTATTAGTGCTTGTAGCAGCCCATCTTTGTCTTTCTGGGTCTTGATGGCCGGGTTCCATTTGATCAGCATGCCCAGTCGATCATAATCTTTGTCAGAAAACCAGAGATGGTGCACAGATACTTCTGTGGTGATCTTTTTTTCTTGCAAGGGAATATCATTCCGGAATAAATGCGTTTCGGCTTCTGTTGTCAAGTGAAGGATGTGCAGCCTTGCCCCATACTGTTTTGCCAGCCGGATTGCTCTTTCTGTGGCTTCATAGCAGGCCTGCTCGCTTCTGATCAGGGGGTGGCACCAGGCAGGTATGTTCTCGCCCCATTTATCGCGGTACAATTCCTCATTCGCTTCAATCATTTGTTCTTTCTCTGAATGTATGGCAATGATTGATTTGCAATGAGCGAACAACTTTTCGAGGGTAGCGGGATTGTCGGCCAGTAAGTTTCCTTTTTTGGTGAAATAGAGTCCGTCATCTGAAACAGCCAGCAATCCGGTAGTATCCAACTGAATCACTTCCTCCATATTGTCATCATTCACGCCAAGGAAGAAACCAAAATTGGCCAGCGACTTTTCTCCTGCCAATCGGTACTTGTCTTCCAAAATATCCATGGACAATACATTGGGTCGGGTATTGGGCATATCGATGAAGGATGTTACTCCCCCTGCCACTGCTGCCTTGCTTTCGGAATAGAGATCTGCCTTGTGGGTGAGTCCGGGATCACGAAAATGTACCTGTCCGTCAATAACGCCCGGAAGTAAAAATTTCCCTTTGCCGTCGATGATGCTATCAGCCTTTTCATTCGTAAGCGTTCCGATTTTTTGGATGATGCCATTCTCTATCAGCACATCGGCTACAAAAGACTTGCCCTCGTTGACCAAAGTGCAATTTTGAAAAAGTATTGTTTTTGCCATAGTATGGGTGAGTTCTATCAATCTATTGTTTGAAGAGTCAATGTGTTAGAAATATCTAGTTGTAAAGGTACATTTTTAGTTTTCTTCATTGTAAGCCACAGGATATGTAGCTCAAAATATAGCATGGGGTCTTTTCAAAAATATGTAAAGGTGAGAAATAAGAGATGCTACAATTCGTCTTATATTTGGATACCCCCTTAATTCATTGATTAATCTGTTTTTAATGGAAGTACATCATCCCCATCATTTAGGACATAAAAAGAATTGGAAAGAATATTTTTTAGAGTTCCTGATGCTTTTTCTGGCCGTGTTTCTGGGATTTATAGCAGAGAATTTACGTGAAATATATGTTGAACGCCATCGCGAAAAAGAATACATCATTGGATTAGTACAGAACCTTAAATCAGACACAGCTGATATTCGAAAGACAGTGGAGCGAAATCTATTAAAGCAAGCAGCATGGACCGCACTTTTACAATTGGCTGATAAAGACTTCTCAAATCATTCTTCTGATACAATTTTTTATGAAAAATTTGTCAAAGGTGCTTTCGTGCCCATTTTTCGACCGAATGATGCAACCATTGTTCAGCTCAAAAGTTCCGGAAACTTGAGATTGGTCAATAAGCAAGATGTAACTGATAGTATATTAAGCTATGATAAAATAAGGGAAAAATTAGTAGAGCATAACGACTATTTGGTAAAAGGAAATGATGAGGTTTGGGAAAAAGCCTATCCCCTTTTCAAAGCCTGGATTTTCGCCGACACATCTTATATGGATTTGTCTACAAGAACGTTAATTAGATTCGATGTGCCGCCACTCAGAGTCGATCCTTTGCAGCAACAACTATTTTTTGGACACCTGGGAAGGATGATTCTGATTCTAAGAGTAAATCGAGACTATATGAATCAACAAAAAGATAAAGCAACTACCTTAATTCAATTTCTGGAGAAGCGATATAATTTGTAAAAAATTTCAAATAATGGAAGTACATCATCATTCACATACCACCTCTCACCAAAAGAAGTGGAAAGAATATTTCTGGGAATTTTTCATGCTATTTCTGGCGGTGTTTTGTGGATTTTTAGCGGAATTGCAATTAGAGCATTATATAGAGAACCAGCGAGAAAAAAAATACATCGTTCAACTCCAGCAGGATTTGTCAGCGGATTCTACTTCCTTATCAACCCTTATTGAAAATGAATCGAGAAGCTATCAGAGGATAGATTCTCTATTAGAGATATTTGTCAATAAGACCTATGATAATAAAGGAAATGAGGCATACTATTTTGCGCGACAATTAATAAGAACATCCAGTCTTTTAATGAGTGATGGCACCATCAACCAATTAAAGTTTGCCGGCAATCTTCGGTTAATTGACAAAAATGATGTGGCAAAGCGGATCATGGAGTACGATAAAGCCGGGAAAGAATTTGAAGATGTTCAAGAAAGAAATGTGGCAAGAACAGAAGAAGCAGCCATTCAATTAGAAAATTTATTTGATGCCCGTACTTTTTACTTTATGCTGAATGACAGCAATCAAATCGTCAGACCTGTTAATAACCCCCAATTGATTTCAAAAGTTGAACATGATATCAATACGCTGATTTTGCGTCTTCAATATGTGAAAGGAGGTACTCTACGAAAAATAAACATGGCAAAAAGGTTGCAAGGTAAATGTATTCAACTGCAAGCCATTTTGAAAGAACAATACCATCTAAACTGATAAAGAGTGAATAAAAAACTAATTCGATTTGTTATTTATCTGATTGTTGGTTTTGTTGTTGCATCCATCTATCGCTATCTAAAAATATAGCAACCGGTTTCAATAATAGGGAGTGATTGTTTACACCCGCCTAAGCTGATAAGGGTATACTTTCCCCGATGCCCACTGAGCCACATAGATATTCTCATCCTCATCGACACATACATCATGCGGGTGCTTAAAAATGGGCTCTGCTTGTGCCAACGGCCTGAGCTGTCCGTTCTCATATATCGGTTCCGTGCCGCCAATATTCGATACCACCTGATTTTTTTCGTTCAGTATTGTGACAAATCCGGAATCATTCTTGTCAAGATTGGGAGAGCGCAATACCGCTGCATAGAAATACTTGCCATGTATAACCGGTCTGCAAACTGCAGCGCCCGGAATATTGATTTTCTCCAGCAATTTTCCATCCAGTGTGAATCTTTTGAAACAAGCACGTGTTCTGTCCGTTACCAATAGGGTAGGGGTTGCTGCTCGCGTATCAACCGTTATGCCATGAGCATTGTCGAGATTTTTTTCTTCCGGGCCCCGCCCACCAAAATAATTCAGTAAGCGACCATTGGCATCATAGTGTAAAATATATTGTAAGCCATAGCCATCTGCTACGAAGAATTCTCCATTGGGTAATACAGTAGTTTCCGTTGGAACAAACTCCTCTTTCTTTTGATAGATACCTGCATCCAAAGGGGCGTCAATCGTGATTAATTTGCGCCCATCCATACTTGTTTTGTATACCTGGTGCAACTGTGTATCTGTGATGAAGAGAAAATCTTCCCTCCCATTTCGTTGCAGGGTGAGTCCGTGGGCCCCTGGATATTCAGTCCCCCAATAGCCGAGTAGCTTTCCGGACTTATCATAAGCAAGGATATTGTTCTTGGTTTCATTGGTGAGCAGTAAGATTCTTCCCCGGCTATCCTGCACCATTTCATGGCAATCATTTACAGGATTTACAGTGGCATCCAGCTTTCCCCAATTGAAGTTGAGTTGGTATTTTTTTTCGTTGTGGCCATAGACTTTCTCAGGAGCCTTCGCCAATAAGCGCTTGCCTCCGAACAAACCACCCGCCAATAGTAATCCATGCTGAATGAATTGTTTTCGTTTCATGGGGGAGGTTATGACCTAAAAAATATTTACTGCTTGGGTACCCTGCTGAATCCTGGTTGTAAGTAGGGTGCTAACGTATTCCAGTCCAGCAATATCTCCGGCGTACCCGATGACCCTGGTCCAACCACATACTTTCCAAAAACAAAGCCTATGCCCTGATCACGTATAACAAAGCATTGGAGATTGGAGCCATAGAAAACGCCATCACACTTACATTTTTCTTTGTCCAGTGTAACGCCATCTGCTTTTAGAAAATTTAATCCAAGACTTTCATTGTACATATCGCTATTGAAGGTCATCGAATCCTTTGCTGCCTGCGCTGCCAGTAAGCGGGTGAGTTGAATGTCGTTGTTATTGGCAAAATTCAGTATTTGCTGAATATCGAGCAGTTGGTTATTCCGGAAGCTAAAGCTCGTCACTTTCTGATTGCCGCTGGCACCTCCTGTATTTTCATATTCATTCATCACGTAACCCACTGTTTGGGAAGAATCAGAACGAACGGTGGTAAAAGTGATCAGGTACATATTGCTTCCCTCCTTCACATCTTTCCATTCTGCTTTTTTATCACTTACTTTAAGATCTACCCACTTTTTAATCACCGACTCTTTATCCTGTGCTTCAAGCGGGTAGCTAGCTTTGATCAGGTAGTGGGCTGTTGAATCTACCACTTGCTGAACGGTTTCTACAGCAGCTTTTTCCTTGTTTGACATGTTGACACAACCAACTAAGAGGCCGGCACTTAGAATCGTTCCGAAAAGGCAAATGTTTTTAAGCAATCGCAGGTACATGGGTACGAGTTTTTTATGAATAAATGATTCCCCGGTCAGGGGCTATAATGATGAATCAAATATCATTCATTTAAATAAATTTTGCTAATTTGTTTCGTTCATTTCATGTACATGGCAGATTATCAATCAGTTTCAATACGAACATCGCAGCGCCAGGTGGAGCTGGCCTGGTTTGATGACCTTTGCGGCGGTGATACGGCTTTTTTGGGTGAGCTCGATTCGTCGCGACGTAGCAACTATGCCCACTGCAGTTCTATCGCCATAGAAGCTGATCGTGCAGGCTTCGGAAATATACTCTTACCTACTTCTTATATGGTAGGGCAGGAAGGTATACCCTTTGCCGCAGCCGTTGCACAAGCGACAGAACATATGAATTTATTATTGGCGATTCGTACAGGAGAAATTCATCCTCCAATGTTGGCGCGTCACATCGCAACACTTGATCACTTGCTCAAAGGAAGGTTGACCATCAATATCATCAATTCTGATTTGCCCGGATGCAAAGAAGACCCTGAACTGCGTTATCGGCGATGTGCAGAAGTGATCGAAATTTTACAACAGGCATGGACACGCGATGAAATCGATCACAGCGGAACGATCTACCCGCAGCTTCGGTTGAAGACCGATCCGGTAAAACCCTATCAGCAAAATGGCGGTCCCCTGCTCTATTTCGGTGGTACTTCCCCCGGCTCACGCGATCTCTGCGCTCGCTATTGTGATGTCTTTCTGATGTGGCCTGAAACGGAAGAACAGATCTATGCAACCATGCAGGATATGAGTCAACGGGCCGCTGCTCACGGAAGACAAATTGATTTTGGGCTTCGCATACATATCATCGTTCGGGAAACAGAAGCTGCTGCCAGGGCACATGCCAAAGCAATCATGAGTCGTTTCGATGCAGTGCAACTCAATCTGAAAAACCGTGCACAAGATGCCAACTCTGCGGGCGTTCTTCGTCAAGATGCCTTGCGCGCAGAGAAAGCGGATGCTGATGATTTTGTAGAACCCCATTTGTGGATGGGCATTGGCAGGGCACGCAGCGGTTGTGGCGGCGCATTGGTCGGAACACCCACCCAAATACTTTCAAAACTGCATCGCTATATGGATATGGGTATCCGTTCTTTCATTCTCTCCGGATATCCACTGAAAGAAGAGGCGGCACTGGTGGCAAAATATATCTTACCACATCTGCCCCTTGCTCAACTGAATGTTTTACAAGGCCGAAAGCCTGCTTCGGAACCAATTACACCCCTTACCACCGCTCCCCTGCGTTAATTTTATGCCATGCTGCAATTGTTGGGACTTGCCGATTGGATTGTGTTCAGCAGTTTAACCTGCTTGCTGGTTTTCTGCGGATTTTGGGCTGGTAGAAAAAAGAAAAATGCGGAAGAATATTTCATGGCGGGTAGAACATTGCGGTGGTGGTCGGTAGCCGGTTCCATCTATGGCGCAAATGTGAGTCTCTCGCAAATCATTGGTATGTTGGGTATCGGCTATTCGATTGGCTTTGCCCAAAGCCATTATGAGATCCTGGCTATTCCCGCGATTATTCTGCTTTGTTATGTTTTCATCCCTGTCTATCGGCAGCGAGGTGTTTTTACTTTGTCTGCCTACCTGGCTCATCGCTACGACAATACTGCCCGACTGATCTATAGCATTTCCATCATTGGCATTATTCTCATTTTGCTGGTGGGTGGTTTGTACATCGGCAGCCGGCAACTTGGACTCCTGTTTACGACCGAACAATATCAGTTTGGATATCTCCAGGGTATACTTTGTATTGCCATCATCTCCTGTCTTTTAATCTGGTGGGGGGGCATGTCTTCATTGGTGATCACGGAAAACATCATTTCTATTTTGATGGTGAGTTCATTGGTATTGGTGGGCTGGCTCACGCTGAGCAGGGATGAAATCGGCGGCTTAGCCGGACTCTTAGAACTTGATCAGGGTACCGGTGGGCAACATAAAATGCGTTTATACCTGCCTGCTCAACATCCTGATCTTCCCTGGACAGGGGTATTCAGTGGATTGCTGGTACTGCAAGGTTTTTTCTGGACTACCAACCAATTTGAAGTGCAACGCGTACTATCGGCACGATCAGATCGTGATGCCCAACTTGGGGCTTTGGCGGCAGGCCTCCTGAAACTGACCATACCCTTTTTCTCCATTGCTGCAGGTGTGGCTGCGGCATATCTTTTTAAAAATACCTGGCACCTGGAAGGTGTACAACCCGATGATGCTTTTCTGGTGCTGATGAGTAAGGTGGTTCCGTCAGGTACCGGATTATATGGTTGGATCCTGGCCGGGTTGACGGCAGCTATTTTTTCAAGTATCTATTCAATGTTGAATGCGGCCTCTACCTTACTGACCGTTGATGTATACCAACAATATATTCATCGAGACGCCACTGACCGCCAACTGGTTTGGGCCGGACGTTGGGCCGTGGTCTTGCTAACAGCGCTCGCCGCCTTATTGGCTTATCTGACTTTTACACCCACCTCGGGTGGGAATTTCTTCCTGGCCTTATCAAAAAACACTTCCTACCTAAAACCCGGTATTGTTGCGGTCTTCTTTTGGGGTGTCGTTTCCAGAAAAATTCATCCCGCTTCTGCGGTTCCGGTTTTAATCATGTCTCCCCTACTAAGTGCTCTTGTTGAATGGGGGTATGTATATATCATTGATGCTTTTCCTATTATTCGTTCCTACTTTGGCGCTCAGCTCAATTTCATGCACCGGGTGATGGTGGTTTTTGTTGGTTGTGTAATTCTACAATGGTCGATCTCACGTCGCATAAACAGAAAAGAAGGGAAACTTTTTGTCGTCAATAGTTTAGATGTATTGCCGGCATCTCATCAACTCATTCGGTCAATCCTTTTCTTCGTTGTTATGCAGCTGTTTTTTCTATTGTTGATACAGTGGGTATGGTCACCACAGGTTGTTGCATGGCCTGCTGCATTGGGTACATTTCTTTTATTTGCTCCATCGGCATTGCGAAAGGTAATACCCGAAGCCAATGCTGATATAAAGACCGTACATCCATCTGTGCACTGGTTTGCCGGAATACTCAGTGGAATTACTGTATGGATCTTGTATTATTTTAGCTAAGCTGTGAAACGGGTTGAATCGTTTTGGTCTCTCAGGGACCGGCTTATTTTCCAAACTTCGCGATGTTGCTACTGAATAGTTTAACAGCAATCGCCAAGAGAATCACACCAAAGAATTTTCGCACAGCCATCAGACCTGCCGGGCCCAGCACTCGCTCAATGAATTTAAGCGATCGCAGAACGATGTAGACAACGACCAGGTTGATCAAAATTCCCGAGAGGATATACATTTCATTGAAATTCGCTTTCAGTGACATGATGGTGGTCAGGGTTCCGCTACCCGCGATGATGGGGAAAGCGATGGGCACCAGGGTTCCCGATTTGGCATCTTGGTCTCCTTTAAATATTTCATGCCCCAATACCATTTCTAATCCCAAAAGAAAAATCACTACTGAACCGCCTACGGCAAATGAATGGATGTCGAGTCCCACTATTTTCAAAAAGGGCTCGCCCGCAATGAGGAATAAGATCATCAACGCACCCGAGATCAGGGTGGCCTGCCAGGATCGAATGCCACCCAACTTTTCTTTCAGTGATATCAGCAAAGGCACGGAGCCAACGATATCAATTACAGCAAAAAGTGTAAATGTAATGGTCAGCAGTTCATTGAAACGGATGTCCATGGTGCAGGAAATTGAGTGTAAGAACGAAGGTACGCATAACAATTGGCCCAAAGCAACCAGCCTTGTTTCTCAACAAAGTTTCTGCCATTCATAAAAGCTTCATTCCGATAACTGTATTATATTTAGCTCCTCTTATTCTCATCTATGTCGTCAAAACAGCAATTGAATCTGTTTAGTTTTACCATGATAGTGGTAGGACTGGTTATTGGAATGGGTATTTTTCGTTCAGCCGCTACCAGTGCGAGCTATGCGATTACGCCTGCTGTCTATTTTACTGCCTGGTTATTGGGCGGCGTCATTGCTTTATGTGGCGCTCTTACTTATGCGGAAATTGGAAGTCGTTATCCGGTTACGGGCGGGTACTATAAGATTTTCTCCTATGCCTATCATCCCAGCATTGCTTTTGCTGTTAACTGTATCATTCTCATCAGTAATGCAGCAAGTTTAAGTGCCGTGGCACTGATTGGCAGTGGTTATATTACGCGGTTATTACCGGGTATTGCCTGGACAGATACCCATAAAGCGCTGATCAGTTGTGCTGCCATCTTATTTTTTTACTTCATCAACCTACGGGGGCTCACCATAAGTGCCCGCGCACAGAATATTTTAATGATCATCAAAATCAGCATGATTGCGGTGCTTATAATGGCTTTATTCTTTCCACATCCTGCTGTAAATGCTGCCGCTATTGCTGATGCCAAAGCCAATACGGCCGGGGCAGACTGGGTAATGTGGGTGAAGAGTCTTGGCTCGAGTTTGATTGCTGTATGTTTTACCTATGGCGGGTATCAACAGACCATCAATTTTGGTAGTGAGGTGAGTCGGCCTGCACGGAATGTTCCCAGGGGCATTTTTATCGGCATTGCCATTATTATCACCCTTTATCTGCTGGCGAATTTCAGTTATTATCAGATTGTGGGTTTCAATCAGATGAAGGGTGAAAAGGAAATTGCTTATGTATTGACGCAAACTATTTTTGGAAAGACGGGTGCTGATGTGTTTTCCTTTTTTCTCTTTTTTGGGGTGCTCGCTTACGTGAATGCTTTACTGATGAGCAATCCGCGCGTGATGTTTGCCATGAGTGAAGAGGGCGTGTTGCCCGGTATTTTCTCTAAAAAATCTTCCCGGAATGATGTGTTGGTAGCTTCCCTGACTGTTTTTGCTGCTATTTGCATCATCATACTCTTCTTCGCTCAGACATTCGAAAAGATTTTGAATTTCACCATGTTCCTCGATTGTTTCGGGATGGTCGCCTCCAGTGCTACCATATTTATTTTGCGGAAGCGTACCGCCCACCTGGATGGAACAGGAATTTTTAAAATGCGCTTATTTCCGCAATTGCCTTTGTTATTTATGGCGGCCTATTGCTTTGTAGGTGTCAGTATTTTCATACAGACGCCCGGGACTGCCCTGGTCGGCTTGGCGGTGTTGGCAGGGTTTATGGCGCTTTATTTTATTTCCAGGAAATGGATGGGTGTAAAAGGTCAAGTTCCCCCTGCTCCACCCGTTTAGCCCTCCCCCGCAACCTTTCATAACAGTTATGCGACCATTGTAAGCCCAAACTTTCCGCTGGTAGATGTTTTTTTACCCCGTGGGTACCAATCGGTTACCTTTGCTATATGAAAAGGATATTCTTATGCGGTTACCTGCTGGCCGCCACCATTGTCAGGGCCCAAACAGCTGAAGTTTGGGATCTTAAACAGTGTATTGATTATGCTGTTGCGCACAACATTTCTATCAAGCAGGCAGACATCAATGCCCGGATCGCCCAACTGCAGGCAGATCAGGCCAGGTACAACCTTTTACCGAACGTTTCCGCTAATACCGGAACCGGTATGCGCTTTGGCCGCTCAATCGATCCTACTACCAACTCATTTGCCACCACCCAGTTCTTATTCCAGAATTTTGGCGTGAATGTGGGTATGCAACTCTATAATTTCGGACGCTTGAAGAATACCGAACAGGCTGCTATTTTCAATGCCAAAGCAGCCTTACAGGATGTGGAGAGAGCTGCCTATGATATTTCAATGAATGTGGCCACTTTCTACCTGCAGATTTTAGCTGCCAAAGAACAAACCAATATAACCAAGGTACAAATCAGTCAGAGTCTATCACAACTGGATATTACCCGCAAGCGGGTAGAAGCCGGGGTGATTCCTGAATTGAGTTTGGCTGAGATTGAAGCCCAGCTGGCATCCGACAGCAGCAATTATTTTAATGCCCTGGCGAGTGAGCAGCAAAACCTCCTCAACATGAAAGGGTTGCTCAACCTTGACCCTGCTACTCCCTTTAATGTGGTGACACCACCCGTAGATAAAATTCCACTCGAGTCATTTGCTGACTTGCAACCCGAACTGGTTTATCAAACAGGTTTGGCCAATCAGCCACAGCAAAAAGTAAATGCGCTCCGCATTGAAGCCGCTAAAAAGAATGTTTTGGTTTCCAAGTCATTGGCTTATCCGACACTTACTGTAGGCGGTAACATCAACACGAACTTCTCTAATGCAGTGAAATACGTGAGCGGGTTCACTTTTAATGGGTACAATCCCGTTACCGGCTTCGAACCCATTGTGGCGGTGGGCGGTAATAATTATTTTGTTCAGAACCCCAATTTTAAAGCAGTACAATCTACCCGTTCATTTGGTCAAATGTGGAATGGCTGGGGATCGCAAATCGACCGCAACCTGGGTCAGAACATCGGATTAAATCTCAGTATCCCGATTTTCTCTAATAACCAGACAAAGGTTTCTGTAAAACAATCGCAACTCAACGTGAAATCGGCGGAACTTCAAAAAGAAGCGGCTGACCTTAAACTCAAGCAAGATATTTACCTGGCCTATACCAATGCAGTTACTTCCCTGCAGCGGTTCAATGCCAGTAAAAAAAGCGTAGAGACAGCTCAAAAAGCCTATGATTATTCTTTAAAGCGTTACGAAATTGGATTGCTGGGCTCGCTCGATTTGATTACCAATCAAAACAGTTTGCTCCGTGCCAAATTGCAGTTGCTTTCCAATCAGTTTGACTATGTATTCAGAATGAAGCTGCTTGAATTGTATAAGGGACAGGGCATCAAATTATAAAGACCATAACTACCATAACTATTTCCGAGGAAAAATAAAACTTTATGAAAAAGAGAATCATCTGGATCATTGCTTTGCTGATTGGCGTAATTGTATTGCTAGTTTTTGCCAAGAAAAAAGGCTGGCTGGGAAAAGATGAGGGTACACGCGTAACGGCTGAGAAAGCAGACCTGCGCACCATCATTGAAACGGTGAATGCCAGTGGCAAAGTATACCCTGAAATTGAAGTAAAGGTGAGTCCCGATGTGAGCGGTGAAATAGTTGAACTCACCGTAAACGAAGGTGATAGTGTAGTAAAAGGACAGGTACTGGCCCGTATTTATGCTGATATATATATGAGCCAGCGCGATCAAGTGATGGCCGGTGTAAACCAGTCAAGAGCTCAGTTGGCCAATTCTCAAGCCAGTATTGCCGGATTGAAAGCGCAAGTCGATAACCTCAAAGTAATCTATGACCGCCAGAAAAAATTATTGACGGAGAAAGTTATTTCCCGTGCAGAGTTTGAGCAGGCGGAGCAAAATTTTCTGACAGCACAAGCCAATTACAATGCGGCGCGGGAGGGGTTGAAGAGCAGTGAAGCCTCCATACAAAGTTCATTGGCTCAGTTGCAACGCGCTGATAAGGATATTTCCCGAACCGTAATTACTGCCCCCATGAGTGGAATCATTAGTCTGATGAATGTGAAGAAAGGCGAGCGTGTTGCCGGTAACAGTTTCAACATCGGTACTGAAATGATGCGGGTAGCTGATATGCGTAGTATTGAGGTTCGGGTTGATGTAGGTGAAAATGATATTCCCAAAGTAAAATTGGGTGATACGGCGCTCATTGAGGTAGATGCTTATTCCGGAAGAAAATTCAAAGGACTGGTATATAAGATTGCCAATCCGAGTACGACGCTCGGTGGTGCTGCTGCCAATACGGAGGTAACCAGCTATAAAGTGCACATTCGGTTGTTGACTTCAAGCTACAGTGATCTTATGAAGACAACCCAGGGTTTCCCTTTCCGTCCGGGTATGAATGCCAGTGCAGATATTCAAACTCAAACACGCTCTAATGTATTGTCTGTACCATTGAATGCGGTAACACCGCGTGACAAGAACGCCAATAAAGAGGACAAGTCTAAAGCTGCCGAAAATGGCAACATGGCTGAGAAAAAGTCCATTGCCGATGACGATGTTGATCTGGTTGTATTTGTATTACAAGCTGATCAAAGGGTAAAGCAAGTGAAGGTAAAGACAGCCATTCAGGATTTGAATTACATCGAAATTTTAGGGGGTATCAAGGTGGGCGACCAGGTAATCACAGGTCCATATTCGGTGGTAAGTAAAACGCTGAAAGACAGTACACTGGTTAAAGTTGTACCCAAGGAACAGTTGTTCGAAGAAAAGAAATCCAAGTAAGATTCCTCATTCCGTTCGTATGTTTGCAGCCAATTTCAGGCAGCATGCGACTAGGAATTATAGGAAGTGGTAGTTGGGCGACGGCCCTGGCGAAAATTCTTACCGATAATGGCCACCAAATTAATTGGTGGATGCACGACCCTGCCATCATCCAGCAATTCCGGAAGAGGGGGCACCATCCCAATTATCTTTCGGCTGTTCAGTTTGACCTGTCGCGCATCCATTTTTTTGAAGAGCTTCGTTCAGCCATGCAGGCAGCTGATTGGTTGTTCGTCGTTGTTCCGGCTGCCTTCATTCAAGATGCCTTTTCAGGCATAACCCCGGAAGATTTTCAAGGTAAAAAAGTTGTCTCTGCTGTTAAAGGTATTTTGCCGGCATCTAATGAATTGCTCAACCAATATCTACAGCGCGCATTTTCGGTAACGCCCTCCCAATATTTTACGCTACTCGGCCCTAGCCATGCAGAAGAAATTGCTGCAGAAAAGTTGACCTATCTCACATTTTCAGGGACCGATCTGGAACAGGCAGGCAGCATTGCTTCTCTCTTCGACAATGATTTTGTACAAACCCGCACCAATGATGATGTATGGGGTGTTCAATATGCCGCAGTTTTAAAAAATATTTACGCATTGGGCTCAGGAATTGTGCAAGGACTGGAATACGGCGATAATTTCCTGAGTGTATTTATTTCCAATGGTGCCCGCGAGTTGGTGACTTTTTTGAAAACTGTTTGTAATGAGAGCAAGAAAAATAACTTGCCGGCCCGATCATATGCTACTTCCGTATACTTAGGCGATCTGCTGGTTACTTGTTATTCCCCGCACAGTAGGAACCGGACTTTTGGAAAAATGATTGGCAAGGGATATTCAGTTACGGCTGCCCGTCTTGAATTGAATATGGTGGCGGAAGGTTATTATGCAGCCCGTTGTATTCATACCATCAGTCGGGAGATGGGCTGTGCCATGCCAATCGCCGATACGGTTTATGATATCCTCTTCAATCAGCTACCTGCTGCTGAGGGAATTCGTCGATTACAGGCATCCCTCCTCTGATATTTATTCCGCTATTTGAAAAAGATCGCTGGCAATTTGATCCGCTAGAAGTTTTCCTTCTCTCGTCAGTTGGAGATGATCATCTACATGTTGTAACAAGTTTCGCTTCAACCAGGTTGCTGTCTGTTTCAGCAACTGCTCCCTTTTTTCTTCACCGAATTGAACTGCTATTCGTTTCAAGGAGATACCTTCCTTTGTTCGAATAGCTGTCATGATGTATTCGTTCCAATGTTCATTGGTCGACAGGGTTTCTTCCGTCAGTGGTAATACGCCTGCTTCTATTTGAGAAGTGTAGGTGCTATTGTTATTTATGTTCCACATGCGTCGGCTTCCGTCAAAGGAATGAGCTGCCGGTCCGATACCGAGGTAGGTAGTGCCTCTCCAGTATGCGCTGTTGTGACGACTTCTTTTTCCCGGTTTCGCAAAATTCGAAATCTCATAGTGTTCATACCCTGCCTTTTCGAGGCCATCCATCAACATTAAAAACATGCGGGCTTGCTGGTCGGGGTCAATGGTCACCGTTTTACCTTTCTCAATCATATGCCATAGGGCCGTGCGGGGCTCTACGGTAAGTGCATAGCAAGAGAGGTGGGTAACCTGCAGCTCGATGGCTTTTTGAATTTCTTCCTGCCAGGCGGCATCGGTTTGTTCGGGCATGCCATAAATCAGATCGATACTGATATTTTCGAAGCCGGCAGCCTGGAGTTCAGTGATGGCTTGCAATGATTGTTCTGCATTGTGCGCGCGGTTCATCCACTCCAACCAATGGGGCTGGAAAGATTGTACGCCCAGACTGATGCGGTTGATGCCTGCTTTTTTCCAGGCGAGAGCCCGCGCCGGACTAACATCATCTGGATTGGCCTCAAGTGTTATTTCCGGCTGCTGACTGATAGGAAATCGTGTATAAATGGCATCAAGCAGTAAGGAAATTCTTTCAGGCTGCAGGAGGGAAGGGGTACCTCCGCCGAAATAAATGGTCTCAATAGGTTCATGCAAAAAACTTTTGCGCAGTTCCAGCTCACGCTCCATCGCATGAATCACTGGTAGTTCCTGCTGCAGCGAGGTTGAAAAGTGAAAATCGCAATAGTGGCAGGCTTTTTTACAAAAAGGGATATGAAGGTAGATGCCGGCCATAGGGGAACTGCAAAAATAAGTCTAATCCTGCTGAACTGAAGTCGCATCATCTATATCATTCTATTTGTAGATTTGTGGTTATGAGGATGTGGGCGTATCTGATAGCAGTCTGTTGGATCATGGGTTTGCCCACGATTGCAAGTGCGCAGGTGAATGCAAAAAAAAAGGATAGTGTCAGTCAGGTTGCACCGGCAGCCGCGGTCATTACGGTACCTAAAAATAATCGCAGCCAGTTGTCTGCCGTAATCGATTCTTTGGAAAAAGATAGTTCGGCAGGAATATTCACCATTCGCCTGACCGGCGATTCGGCCAAATTGGCGGAAGTTGCAGGCAAAATCGATACTGATCGGTACGGAAAAGTGCTGGATAATCCATTTTTCCCCAGGGGGACTTCCCCGCGCGACGGGTTTATTGCTTTCCGGGAAAAAGAAAATAAAGACACTACTTTTTATTTGATTACGGGCATCCTGCTTTTACTCGCCATCATCCGGATAGGTTTCCCTTCCTATTTCAGTCGTTTGTTCCAGTTCTTCTTTCAGACATCCACGCGTCAACGTCAGACCCGCGAGCGTTTACTGCAGGAGCAGTTTGCCGCCATCGGACTCAATCTATTATTTTTCGTTGTGATGGGAACCTTTGTAACCTTGTTGGCTTTTTGGCGGGACTGGTATTCAGGTAATTTTTGGTTGCTATGGGGGGTCGCAACCGGATTTTTATGTCTTATCTATGCCGGAAAGTTTATTTTTCTTCGCCTCGCCGGCTGGATTTTTAAAAGTAGGGAAGCCATGCGTTCCTACACCTTCATCGTTTTTTTGGTGAATAAGTTGGCAGCCTTATTAATATTACCCTTGCTGATACTGGTTGCATTTTCAGCACCCGAGGTCGTCGAATCAGCATTTACCATCGGTCTCATTTTGGTGGCTGCCGCTTTTGTTTATCGATATGCCATCTCTTTTACCATTATTCGCAACAAAATGGGTCTAAATGCATTTCATTTTTTCTTATATTTTATTTCATTGGAAATTATCCCCTTATTGGTCATCCTTAAATTATTGTTCAGAAAATTGAATGTAATTATTTAATTTTGCTCAACTTTAGCAAGTGCGGATATGCCAAAAAATGAGGAAAAGCAGTCATCGACTGCCAAGGTTGTTAAAAATATATTGATCTCTCAGCCTAAGCCTGAAAGCGATAAGTCTCCTTACTATGAGTTGGAGAAAAAGCATCGGGTTAATTTATTTTTCCACCCCTTTATTAAGCTGGAAGGCATCGGTTCCAAAGAATTCCGCAAGCAGAAAATTGATATAGCCCATTTTACGGCCGTGATTTTTACTAGCCGGAACGCCATTGATCATTTTTTCCGGATGGCAGATGAACTCAAAGTAAATATTCACCCTGATACCAAGTATTTCTGCATCACTGAATCGGTAGCGCTCTACTTACAGAAGTTTATTCTGTATCGGAAGCGAAAAGTTTTTTATGGTTCCGATGGTACTAATAAGAGTCTTTTCGATGCCATCAACCGGCATAAAGGAAATGAGCGTTTTTTATATGTGTGCAGTGAAAATCAGCAAGACAATGAAATCGTCAATTGGCTGAAGGGGCACCAGTGTGAATATCAGCTGGCATTTATGTACCGAACCATCAGTAATGATATCAAAACGGTATTGGAATCGCATCATTTTGATGTAATATGTTTCTTCACCCCCAGTGGAGTGAAAAGTCTTTTCGAAAATATTCCTGATTTTCGCCAGAATGGAACAGTCATTGGTGCCTTCGGCAACAATACCTCCCGGGCTATTCAGGAAAAAGGACTTGAATTACACATTCAGGGACCAGCCCCCCAGAAACCAAGTATGGTGGCGGCATTGGATGAATATTTGAAGCAAGTTTCCGGAAAGAAGAAGTAATGGTTGGGCTTTTCCCGAACCACATTTGATTGTCCAAACTATTTTATGGCCAACGCATTATTGCAAGAGACAAGTCCTTACCTGCTCCAGCATGCCCACAATCCAGTTGATTGGTATCCCTGGGGCGAGGCAGCGCTAAAGAAAGCCGTTGCGGAAGATAAGCCCATCCTTTTGAGCATTGGCTATGCTGCCTGTCACTGGTGTCATGTGATGGAGCGGGAAAGTTTTGAAGATCCGCAGACTGCGGAACTGATGAACCGCTTTTTTGTCAATATAAAAATAGACCGGGAGGAACGCCCCGATCTCGATCATATTTACATGGATGCTGTGCAGGCTATGACCGGAAGTGGTGGATGGCCTTTGAATGTTTTTCTTACCCCGGAGCTCAAACCCTTTTATGGGGGCACTTATTATCCACCCCGACCGGCTTTCAACCGGCCCAGTTGGCGGGAGGTGCTGATTAATATGCACCAGGCCTATCAGCAGAACAGGGAGGAAGTGGTACAGCAGGCCGAAAGGTTAACGGCACATCTGCAATCGGCCAACACTTTTGGTCGGCAACCGGCAACCGTATCAACCTTATTTCAGTTGGATACCCACCATACCCTGGCGGAACAAATTTTAAAGCAGGCCGACACCGAGTGGGGCGGTTTTGGAAATGCCCCCAAGTTTCCACAGACTTTCTCCTTGAGAACCCTGCTGCGGCATTTCCACTTCACGGGTGACCAGCGTTCGCTGGCTCATGTAGAAGCCAGTCTGGACAAAATGATTGCGGGAGGCATTTATGATCAGGTTGGTGGTGGTTTTGCCCGCTATAGTACCGATGTCAAATGGCTAGCCCCCCATTTTGAAAAAATGTTATACGACAATGCCCTGCTGGTAATGCTCTTGTCGGAGGCCTACCAGGTCACCGGAAAGCGGCGCTATTTGCAGGTGATTGAGGAGACCTTGGATTTTGCCGCGGCAGAACTGGGTAATGGGAAGGGTTTGTACTACAGCGCCCTGGATGCAGACAGCGAGGGAACGGAAGGCAAGTTTTACACCTGGTCTTCGGAAGAGATAGAAGAGGTATTGGGACCGGAAGCCGGATGGTTCAAGACCTTTTATCAAGTGGTTCCGGAAGGGAATTGGGAGGGGGTTAATATTTTATGGGAAGCAGCCGACTGGAGTGAACTGGCTGAAAGCCAAAATTGGTCTATTGAAGAAACCGATCAGCGCTTACGTTCTTGTCTTCAATTGCTCAAAGACCGCCGGGCGGGGCGAGAGCGACCCCTGCTGGATGATAAGATTTTATTGGGGTGGAATGCTTTGATGAACCAGGCCTTATCGCTGGCTTTTGCTGCTAGCGGAAAAGAGGCGTACCGACAGCTTGCGGTTAAGAATATGGAACAAATGGAGCAGTTGTTCCGGCAGCCGAATGGTACCTGGCATCATACAGGTAAGGAGGGTCAAAGTCGGATACCGGCTTTTTTAGATGATTACGCGGCCCTCATCCAGGCCTATATTCACTTACAGCAAATAACCGGAAATGCTGATTACTTGCTCCGGGCAAAGGATTTACTGGAAAAGGTTATAGCTGATTTTATGGAAGCGGATACTGGCTTTTTCTTTTACACGCCTGCCGAGCAGTCGGATGTGGTGATAAGAAAAAAGGAGGTATATGATGGCGCCGTTCCCAGTGGGAATGCCCTGATGGCGCAGAACCTACAATATCTTTCGGTGGTCTTCGATCGACCCGACTGGCGGGAACAAAGCCGGGCACTCTTAGGAGCGATGGGTTCCTCCTTGGTGCGCTACCCCGGTTCATTTGGGGTGTGGGCCATGACCCTACAGCATGAACTTGCGGGTTTACAAGAGTGGGCAATTGTCGGGCAGCGGGCAGTCCGGATGTTAGACCCCCTACTAAAGAGGTTTGTACCCAATAAGATTCTTCAGGTCATGGAAACTAATTTGTTAAAATTTCCGTTATTAAGCGGGAAAAAAGTACCGGGAAATCCCGGTGAAGTACTCTTTTTCCAATGTAAAGACTATCAATGCAGTAAACCCGTGTCTTCCTATGAGGAGTTTTTAGCAAATGTGTAACAAATGATTGCTGTAATTTGCCCTCATACATTGACAGGATAACGATGTTGAGAACCTTTTAAAACGATTGCGCTGATAAAAATTTTACTTGAATTAAAATAAATACGGCTGAATATCTAAATTAAACCAGTAAAATTTTTTACTGGAATTTGTAATTGTAAACAAATCCTGTACAATGAAAGGATATGTAATTTCCTCGGTTTGTGTTGTGGGCTTACTCACCCTGGCTTCCTGCGGTGGTGGCGGTAAGAAAAGTGCTACTGCTTATCCCACCGATGGACAGTTGCGCGGCGTTGCGTCAACCACAAGACCCAGCATGGGACCCCCTTTGAACATGGTGTACATCCCACCGGGAACCTTCCACATGGGCCCCAGTGATGAAGATCTTAGCTTCAACTACATCACCCGAAATCGTCAGGTATCTATACCAGGATTCTGGATGGATAGAACGGAGGTTTCGAATAACCAGTACCGCTTGTTTGTCAACTGGACTAGGGACTCTTTGATCTATAAGATATTATTTGGACCAGGTATCAACAAGGCCAATGACACATCTGCTGTCAACTGGACGAAGATGAATACGGTAAAACTGGACCGTAACACCATTGAAAAGTTGAATGAGCTGAACCTGGCTCCCGACAATCGTTTGTATGGTCGTCCTGAGATAGATCCCAGCAAAATAATTTACCGGGTAGAATATTATGATCTGGCCACTGCTGCCAAAAGAGAGAATGCCGGTTTGTATAGAAGTAATTTCATTGTTAGAAGAGATGAGCCGATTTACCCGGATACCCTTGTTTGGATGAGAGATTTCTCTTACTCCTACAATGAACCCATGACAAAGCGTTATTATTCTCACCCATCATTTGGAGAATATCCTGTTGTGGGTGTAAACTGGAAACAGGCAGTAGCCTTTTGTCATTGGAGAACGCACTTCCACAATGCAGCACTGGAGAAAAAGAAAATGTTGCAGGATGCAGATTATCGTCTGCCCAGCGAAAGTGAGTGGGAATATGCTGCGCGTGGTGGTCTCACCAACTCTATGTATCCTTGGGGAAACCCTTACATGCGGATCAAGAAGGGTTGTCTGATGGCGAACTTTAAACCTGCAAGAGGTAATTACATAGAAGATGGTGGCTTTTACACCGTTCCGGTGGATGCCTACTGGCCCAATCAATATGGTCTGTACAATATGTCAGGTAACGTAGCTGAGTGGACGGGATCTTATTTCTATGAAGGTGCCTACAACATTATGTCAGATTTGAGTCCTGATATACGTTACGAAGCAAAAGACGGCGATCGTCCGCGTGAGAAGCGTAAAGTGGTACGTGGCGGAAGCTGGAAAGACATTGCCTTCTATCTGCAGGTAAGCACCCGCAATTATGAATACCAGGATACTGCTAAGTCTTACATCGGTTTCAGAACAGTGATCGACCTGGCGCCACAAAAGAGAAAATAATTTTAAACCAATCATTTACCAATATCCTTCATCAAGAGGTTTACTACCTAAAAATCAACCCCAATGGCAGCAAAAATTCCACCGAAATTAAACAAATGGTTAGATGTGTTCGTTTCTGTTGCAGCGGCTGTAGTTATCTATGGCGCCTTGCAGAAACTTCTCCATACCTCTATCGCCGACCTGATGCTTAAAATCGGTCTGACAGTTGAGGCACTTATCTTCTTGGCCTACGGAGTATGTTATGTCATCTTCCCATATATAGATGAGCATCCTGAAGTTGAACATGTAAAGCCACAGGGCAATAAGGCATTGGCCAGCATGGAAAAAATGCTGAGCGATGCTGAAATCACACCTGCAACCTTAGGCAAACTGGGTGCCGGTTTTCAGAAGCTTGAAAACACTGTAAACCAGATGTCTGACATCAGCGATGTTGTGAAGAGCACCGGTGATTTCTCCAATAAAACAAAAGAGGCGACAGTCGCGCTGGGCTCCATCAAGGACGCAGCTAATTCTGCTTCTATCTCTTTGGCTGGTTTCCATGGCGCCACAGAGAGCACAAAAGAATTTCATGTTCAGATGCAGTCGTTGACGAAGAACTTATCTTCTCTCAATACCATTTATGAACTGGAACTGCAGGAGGGTAATAACAACCTGAAGACCATGAATGACTTCTATGGCAAGTTGGCGCAGACTTCTTCAGCCATGGCCGGCACTGCAGAAGATGCATTGCGTGCCAAAGAGCAAATTGGTATGCTGTCCAGCAACCTGACCAAATTAAATCAGTTATACGGAAACATGCTTTCTGCCATGCAAGGCAGGTAATTGACAACCCATAGACACCCAATTATCCTGACTACTAAAATTATCACCCGACATGTCATTACCTAAGGAGCCGCGGCAGAAAATGATAAACATCATGTACCTGGTGCTCACCGCACTGTTGGCACTGAATGTTTCGGCGGAAATCTTAAACGCATTCAAGACTGTTGACCACAGTCTGGAATCTGCCACCGGTATCATTGATACAAAAAATGCTGACCTGTTTAAATCTTTCAAGCGTAAACTCGATGATCCTGTTTCTCGCGAAAAAGCGAGCTTCTGGTACCCCAGAGCCGAAATCGCTAAACAGACCGCCGACTCAATGTATAATTATATTGAAGCCCTTAAGAAAGAATTGAAGCAGGAAGCAGGACTCAAAAAGAACGACCAAGGAGAAGAAGTTTATAAAGAAGATGACTTGGATGCAGCTACCCGCCTGTTTATTGCTAATCCCCCGGAAGGAAAGGGCAAGGGTAAAGAATTATTTCAAAAGCTGAGCGATTTTAAGAAGCGGTTGCTATCTATCAACGATACACTCGCAAAAGAGATTGGTCAGAACTTACCTCTTGATCTGACTATTCCCAAGACCAATAATAAAGCTGGTCAGGGCGACTGGGCTTACCATTATTTTCACATGACACCTGCTATAGCGGCTATCACCATTTTGAGTAAACTACAAAATGACGTACGTAATTCTGAAGCCCAGGTGGTTGAATATTGTCATAAAGAGATTGGTGAGGTGGAAATCATTTACGATGAATTCCAGGCATTTGCCTCGGCCGATACCCGTTATATCATGCAGGGAGAGGAATTGACCATTACAGCAGGTATAGGCGCTTTCAGTAAGAATGCGCAACCCAATATCTCCATTGACGGAAGATCTGTTCCTGTTAAAGATGGCTCGGGTGAATATAAATTTATAGCGAATGCACCCGGTACTTTCAGTAAGAAAGTACGCATCAATTTCAAGAAGCCCGATGGTACGGATTCATATGAAGAGAAAGAAGTAAAGTACACCGTAGGTACACCCAGCGGACTGGTGGTATCAACCGATAGAACACGTGTATTTTATGTCGGATTGGAAAACCCGCTCAGTGTAACTGGTGGTAGTGGAGATGAAAAAGTAAATGTTTCTTTCAGTGGCTCGGGCGTTGCGGGTAATAAAACCGGCCCCGGGCAATACCTCGTTACTTGTGCAACTCCCGGACAGGCTTTGGTTGTAGCTACTGACGGAAAAAACACACAGAAGATTAACATACCCATCAAAAAGACACCGGATCCCCTGGCAACCGTTGGCGGTAAGGCGGGTGGTGCCATATCGGTTAATGTATTCCGTGCTCAGTTAGGTGTTCTTGCTGAACTGAAAGATTTCATTTTTGAAGGGGTGAAATTCAATGTGATAGAATACACCATGATCTTTACCGGAAAGGGTTTCCCTGAATTGGAAATCGCAGAAATAAAGGGTAGTCCCTATTTTAATGATGAGGCAAAACAATACATCAAACAATGTAGGGAAGGATCCACCATCATCATTGATGAGATCAAGGTGGTGGGACCGGGCGGCACAAGAAAACTGCAACAAAATTTATCGTTTACGTTACAATAATAGGGTATGAAGAAGCTATTGATTTTTGGTTGTATCATGACTGGACTCGTTTCTTTGGCAAATGCACAATCTGCCTATAAGAAAAAAACTGGTAATGCTCCTGCTGCTCCAGCACAGCAGCAACCTGCTGCCCCAGCTAATCAACCTGCTACCAAGGCACCTGCCAAGTCGAATAAAGGGCTAACGCAGATCAGTAATTCGACAGCACCTGCCGCCAATATGCAGCAGGCGTCAGATGCCGGTGCCGGAGCCACTGTTGCTGCGGCCCAGGTAGATACGATTCCATTGGAATATGACACAACCAGCAGGATTTCTAAGCCTGAACTTTCGCTTCGTAATCCCTTTGCTACCGATCGTTCGCAAAATCGCGACAGAAAGCCTTTAGAATATGAACACCTCCGCGAAGATGATAATATGTGGAGTGAGTTTATCTGGCGCGAAATTGATGCCAGAGAAAAAATCAACCAGAGCTTTAATTATCCCGGAACCGATGAAAATGGTGATCGCCGTTTCTTTTCCATCCTCGTTAATGCCATAGAAAATGATTCTATTGTTGCGTTTCAGGATGACATGTTCACACGGCCTTTTTCGACCGATAAAATCCGTCAGCAGATCAACGGAAGATTGGATACCACAGAAGTACAGGATCTCGTAACTGGTGGAATTGCAAAGCGCCAAATTAGTTTCAAGGCCCTGTTCTCTTTTGACTCAGTTTATACTTTTCGCTTAAAGGAGCAGGTGTTATTTGATAAAGAAGCAAGTCGCCTTTTTACCCGTATCATAGGTATTGCTCCGATCGCCAAATTTGTGGTAGGCGGGAAATCTGAGCCAAAGGCTTTATTCTGGTTATATTACCCTGATCTTAGACGTGTTTTTGCCAAATTGGATGTTTATAATCCACGGAACTATTCCAGCCGGATGACTTGGGAGGAACTCTTTGAGAGCCGATATTTCAGCAGCTATATTGTGAAGTCCAGTGCAAATAACCCCCAGAATAGAGATCTTCTTCAGATCATGGGTGGTAACAAACTTTTGCGCTTATATGAGGGTGAAACCATTAAAAACCGCATCTTCGACTTCGAGCAAAATCTCTGGCAATACTAACGAGATTTGTTAAAGAAACGAATAAAAAAGGGGCCTAAAAGCCCCTTTTTTATTATGAAAATCAAATACTTAGCAAAAATTTATTCTGCTGTTGGTAGTATGCTATTTAGTTATTATCTTCGTTTCGGTTTTTCATAGGATATTGGATTTTAAAACGGGACTGGATTTTTATCCTGGTCCCTTTTTTTTATCCTTTACTGAAATAATCCATCAGTAAGGCTGCCTTTGCTGGGCCAATTAAATTTTCCAGTGATTCTTTTGGCAGTGCCTTTATTTTTTTCACAGATGAAAATGTGGTCAATAATAATTCAGCCGTTTTCTTTCCAATACCCGGAATATCTTCCAATTCATTTTTAAATGTTCCCTTTGAACGCTGGTTGCGGTGAAATTGAATACCAAATCGATGTACTTCATCTCTCACTTGGCGAATTAGATTTAACGCATCGCTGCTCCAGGGTAACTCAATCGAATCGCGATCTCCCGGAAAAAAAATCTCCTCCTTATTTTTTGCTAACCCAACTACAGTCATTTTTCCGGTTAGGCCCAACTGTTGCAGACTTTCAAGAGCGGCATTCAATTGGCCTTTACCTCCATCAATTACCACCAGATCAGGTAGTGGATCCCCGGCTTCAGTCAAGCGTTTATATCTTCTGAAAACAACTTCCCGCATGGTAGCAAAATCGTCGATACCTGTGACTGTTTTAACATTGAAGCGGCGATAATTTTCTTTACTGGGTAATCCATTTATGAAACATACCATTGCCGAGACAGGGTATCCTCCCTGAAAATGGCTATTATCAAAACATTCAATATGGTCGGGTAACACCGGGAGGTGTAGCAACTCCTGCAATGCTTCCAGTGTTTTCAATTGCTTTTCGGGTGTATGGCTGTTTGTGTGCAGTGATTTTTTATGTTGGAGATCTTGTTTATAGTAGTTTACATTTTTCAAGGAGAGCTCCAGCAGTTTCTTTTTATCTCCCGCTTTGGGAACAACTACTTCTACATCTTTTTCAGGGTAATCAATTGCAAGGGGTACCACTATTTCAGCTGCCATGCTATTGAATTTATGTCTGATATTCAATATTGCAAAGGCAAGTACTTCCTCGTCAGATTCTCCCAGTGAAGTGTCGAGTTGTACATGATGTGTTTGAATGATGGTTCCATTTTGTACCATCAAGTAATTCACAAAGGCTGTTGCACCATCTCTTAGTAATGTGAAAACATCGAGGTTGCCCTGCAATTTTCCAACAATCACAGAACGCGCCTGATAGGCCTCCAGGTATGACAATCTTTTTTGTATGGTCGCAGCCTCTTCAAACCGAAGTGACTCGGCTGCTTCCTTCATGTTTTTTTTCAATAAGGAAGTAACGGGCTGTAGATTACCTTTTAATATATTCCGCACCTGCTGCAGTGATTCATGATAGTCTGCCTCCGACTGCTTCCCCTCACAAGGTCCTTTGCAGTTGCCAAGGTGGTATTCAAGACAAAGCTTAAAACTTCCTTTGGCGATATTTTTTTCTGTCAGTGCGAGTTTACAGGTGCGTAAGGGAATCATTTGCTTTACCAGTTCCATCAATTCCCGAACCCTTCCCACCGAAGTAAAGGGCCCCAGATATTCTGAACCGTCAGCATACCTTTTTCGGGTAAGGAATACCCTGGGGAAGGGCTCCTTTTTGATAACGATATAGGGATAGGTCTTATCATCTTTCAAAAGAATGTTGTAGCGAGGATGATACTCTTTAATGAGTGCATTTTCCAGCAAAAAAGCATCCTGTTCCGAATCGACGATGGTGTATTCAATCTTTTGAATTCTTTTGACGAGCTCATGCGTTTTGTAAGAAGTTCGATTGGGCGTAAAATAAGATGCTACCCTTTTACGCAGGTCTTTTGCTTTGCCAACATACAATAAGCGATTGTTCTCTCCATAATACTGGTAAATACCCGGTAAATGCGGTAATCCCGGTGCTATAGCAGCAAACTCTTCCTGCGTCATGGTCTTGGATGATTTTCAGGTGTCCAGGAAACATCCAGCACTACTCTATCTATTGGGGAGGAGTCATTCACTTGGGTCTCCCTGGTAATCAGAAAACCTTTATTGGTTCTCCAACTCAGGTGTTCATTGGTCAATTGATTCGACTGGGTATAGGTTCTGCGTATGTCTATTCTTTTTACCTGCTGTGATTTTTCACTTAATAGAATATCGAGGTAATCGAGCTCTTCATTACTTCTTGAAATAGGTCGATAGCTCAAGGTATAGCTCTGGGTGCTTAAATCATGCATCAGGGTTTCATTGTACCGGTATTTATTGGCTGTAAACCAGTCAATAGCATTTTGGAAACTCTTTGATAGCAGCAGGAAGGAATCACGGGTAAGTGATTGTTCTGTTTTTACCTGATTGCGGGTAATGCGAATGGTTCTTGGAAGATTGCGCAGGTCATTTTCATTGATCTGGTCCTGTATATAGGTATTCACTGGATAATAATGCGCGGTATCTCCTACTGTGATGGGCTTTTGCTTCTCCGTTGGATTTTTACAGGCCATCAGGCAGCAAAGCAAGGATGTAAACAGGCAACAGTACTTTGTCATAAGACAAAATTATCTAAAATAAATGAAGGGGTACTTTCTTTGCCCTGAGTGAGTGGGCTTCTTTATTTCCGATATGGGCGGGTAATGCTCATGCGGATACCATAGTCAACCAGGTTTTCCCGAATGGGGTAAAGATTAGAATAAGTAGGCATGTGCTGATAGCGAACCTGTGGTCCAACGGAGAGGATTGCACTGCGGGTGGCGTAAGTCAGCTGAATACCTGCAGCAGAATTGATGTTCCATTTACGCAAGAGGTCGTTACCCTCTGTATAATGCTTATAATCGGAAGACAGTAACCAAGTTTTCGCCTTGATGGAAAAGGTTGGCTGTACCGATGCTTCCGCTGTCAGTCCCCATTTTTTTCCGTCCAGTACTTTCCACTGAATACCTACCGGTGCTGACACCTGATAAAGATCGTTGTGCAGGGTAGTGGCGCGATAACCATTATTGTTGTTATAGGGCGAATAAAAACTGATTGTCTCTATGCCCCTGTTGTTCACGAGTGACATGGAAGCCAAATCACGTGTACGCGACATAAATGTTTCGATATCGTATCTCCGCAGATTCAGTTGTATGCCCGTCGTCAACTGAAGACGATTGGTGATGGAATAGAGTACGTTAAAACCCAATTCCCAACCTACGGAAGGACGGTGCCGAACGATATCATTTACCCCTGCAGGTACGCTACTGCTGATGGGCAAGTTGTTAGCAGCAGTATTGGCCATATTTCCCGACTGAATGATTTCTTTCAGTTTGGCATCGGTCAGTCGGCGGAAACTCACTGAAGGCGTTAAATAGAACTGAAATCCAATTCTGGAATTTTTTACTTTGACAGGAGCGTTTCCAGTGAACGGAAATGCTTGAAGGAATTCGTCTGTTGTTTGCTGGGTATTTCCTTTCGCAGCTTCCAACGCATGAAGTGCAGCAGCACTGGTGATAGATTCATTGGATTCATTTTCTGCTGCTCCCGTTTCTTGAAGGATGGATGCACCATGGCTGTTATCTACTTCTGCATAAACGAGGGCCGGTGTTGTTTCAGCCAGCATGGTTGAACTCCAATCACGCTTCAATGGCTGGGTGTTGCGCTCAAAAGCGACAATTTGTGCGGGCTCGGCGATGGCTTTCAGCGGTACATCCATATCTATGACCTGCGCGGTTTGAATCGCTGCTATGGTCGTGAGGGTAATGTTATCAGGGGCGATACTGCTTAAATAGGACTTGTTTTTTTCATCCGGATTCAAATCGGCTGGAGGCGTCTTACCGGCGTCAGTCACCAGATTTTTTAGAGGGATGATAGGTAATTGGTGGTGGTTAGATTGATTGTTGAGAAGGGTTGCAACCACCAGTGCTGAAATAATGAAGAGTGAAATAAAAGTAAGTGCGGGCCATGAACGGTTGCCATGCAGGTCTGTTCTGATCTGGTTCCAGACCTGATCAGAAGGGTACATGCGATGACCTTTCACAGATTCCTGTAAAAACGTCTCGAATGAATCGTCCTGTAGTTGCCGTTTTTTCATAAGTACACTTGATGCCTACTTTCCCGCCGTAGCCAGCCAAGAGAGGTCTTCTCCGGAGGAAGGCTGTTCTATGATTTTTTTCTTTATCAAAATATTTTCCAGCATATTTTTCGAACGGGTATACTGACTCCTGCTCGTGCTTTCTCCAATCTCCAACATTTCGCCAATCTCCCGGTGGCTGTAACCTTCAATGGCATATAGAATCAAAACGGTTCTGTATCCCATTGGTAACAACCTGATACATTCCACTACTTGTTTTGCCTGCATCATCGAAGGAAGGGTTTCTTCCCTTACATGAATCATGTCGGCTTCCGACAATTCAATGTTCTCATTGAATTTCCGGTTTCTCTTCAGGAAGTTGATGCAGGTATGAACTATGATTCGCCTGATCCAGCCCTCGAAAGAGCCTTTATTCTGAAAAGTATGTATGTGGGTAAAAACCTTGATAAACGCCTCCTGGAGCATGTCTTCCGCATCTTCCCTACTGGGAGAAAAGCGGTAGCAGATGCTGAGCATTTTGGGACTGTATTGGTTGTACAATTCCCGCTGCGCCGCAGCATCATTTTCTAGGCAGCCTGCAATAATGGCCTGCTCCGTCATGAGGGTGGATTAATTACCCTAAATATAGACAAATTTTTTCTCCCAACGCTGCATCTGATTCCCCGTATTCTACGAATTAAATAAAAATAATATGCAATATTATTTTCCCATCAGAGCAGCGTCTTAGAAAAATCCTGTATCTTAATGCATTGAGTAGCCAACCCATGCTGCGTAGAAAATTCTTATCCAGTGTCCTTCCCATCAGTCAAGCCGTTCCAACGGTGATGGAAGAACAGCAGTTTTTGCCCCCCGGTGGTGGCATAACACCCTATGCCGGTACCTGGTCAAGACCTCAGGTCATTCATCTGTTGAAAAGAGCGATGTTTGGTGCCAAGCCTGAGGATATTACCTATTTTTCCTCCCGATCTTTTAACGCAGCCATCGATGAATTGCTGAATCCGACTGCGCCAATGCCTTCCCCTCCGGTGAAGGATTATGTGCCGGCCACCAGCGTGCCTCGACCCGATACCAATATTGCGCCGGGAACAACCTGGGTGAATGATCTGGGTGCTGACGGAAACTTAAATTTTAATCGGATCAGTTCATTTCGCAAATGGTGGATAGGTAACCTTATTCAGCAAGACCGAAGTATTCGGGAAAAAATGACACTGTTCTGGCACAATCACTTTGCCACCGAAACAGATACCATTGGTAATCCTATTTTGATTTATCGGCATCATAATTTATTAAGAACACAGGCACTGGGCAATTTCAAAGCTTTGACACGTGCAGTAACACTCGATCCGGGCATGCTCATTTATTTGAATGGGCAATTGAATACACTCACTGCACCGGATGAAAATTATGCGCGTGAATTGCAGGAACTCTTTTGCTGCGGTAAAGGTCCGAATTCAAAGTTTACGGAGGATGATGTAAAAGCTGCTGCCCGTGTGTTAACAGGATGGCGCATCAATAATACTACCGGGACTGCTTTTTTTGATATAAACAGACATGATAAAAATGCAAAAAGCTTCTCTTCCTTTTATAACAATACGGTGATAGCTGGGCGTTCCACTGTTGCGGGCGGGGAACAAGAATTAGATGATTTGCTGAACATGATCTTCACCACACAGGAA
>JBEIUM010000083.1:0-10230 GCA_040374385.1 Sediminibacterium sp.
TATTGGATCTTTCGCCCGGTTTGTCGGGAGCTTTCAACAGCGGTGCCATCTCAGCTTATTTCCATCGGTCCATTGGTGGATACCATCCAGCCAAGCTGAGCATTTATCAGGATCTGATCGAAAAGCAATTGTATAATTATCCCGATTGTCGTCCGGTGCTGAATATGCTCAATGCCCGCTACATCATCCTGCCGCCCATGCAACAGGGGGAGACTGTTTCGCTGCGCAGAAATGATGAGGCCCTCGGTGCTGCCTGGTTTGTACAACAAGTATCACCCAAGAAAACAGCAGCCGATGTAATGACGGCACTTTCCTACCTGCATCCCAAGGATACAGCCCTGGTATTGGAGAAAGATATGGCAGCCTTATCTTCCCTGACGGGGAATATGGATAGCACAGCCAGCATCCAACTCATATACAACGACAATGATCGCATCGCCTATAGCAGTCGCTCAGCAGCCAATGGGTTTGCAGTATTCAGTGAGATCTATTATGCTGATGGCTGGGTGGCCACGATTGATGGAAAGGAAACGCCCATCATCCGCACCAATTATGTGCTGCGCGGACTGCCCATACCTGCCGGTGAACACCGCATCGAATTCCAGTTCAAGCCTGCTTCGTTCTATAATAGCAGCCGGGCAGGACTGGTATCATCGGTATTGATCTGGGTATTGTTGTTCATGGCTGCATTCCAGGCATTCAAAAAGAACAGACCCGGTGCGGCTGCCTGATACCGGTAACCTGCTGGGGATTGTTTCCTATCGCATCTATCCTGCGGAAAATGGCGGGCAGCAAAGCATCGCTACATTTTATGCCGAGCTGGCCAAAAGGGTCAACCTCACCCTATTGGTGTCACGTGACAATGCGCCAGACCCTGTAGAGGGAAAAGATATCTTTCCGGTTTTGTATACCCGCTACCAGAGTTGGATGAATTTATTCCTTCTCTACAAGTTCATCCAACTGATCCGGCGCCGCGGTATTACCTGTGTGCTCGTCGACCATTCCTACTATGCCTGGCTGCCCTGGTTATTGCGACGATTCACGGGTGTGCCCTTCATTATTCGCTCTCATAACATAGAAGCCCACCGCTTTCGTGACTTAGGTCGCTGGTACTGGCGCTGGTATGAAAAGCATGAAAGATGGATACACGATCGTGCCAACTTCAACTGGTGGATCTGCCGCGAAGACATGAAACTCGCTACCCGACTTTGGAAGATCGATCCGGAAAAGTGTGCCGTCACTACCTATGGTACTTTGTTACATACCACGCCCGACAAAAAGCAAAGAGCCATCCGCCGAAAAGAGATCATAGCAGCGGGAGACATGGCCGATTCCGTACGACTGTTTTATTTCAATGGTTCCCTCAACTATCCGCCCAATACAGAAGCATTGCGGGTGATCTGTTATGATCTGTTGCCAAGACTGCGCCGTGCAGGAATCGATTTTCGCATCGTGATTACCGGTGCCGGTATGCCGGATGTTTGGCATCGTTTGCTATCAAAAGAAAAGGAATGCATCCTACCCGGTTTCTTACCCGATATCAGTCTTTATTGGGAAGGATGCGATTGCTTCATTCACCCGGTTACCATGGGTGCCGGTATCAAAACCAAATTGGTGGAAGCCCTGGCACATGGACTACCCTGTGTCACCACACAATCGGGCTTGCGCGGCCTGGATCAGCCGGGCTGGCGGAAGATGTTGATATCTGTACCCGACTATGACTGGGAAGCATTTGCGCAACAGATGATCGATGCCACCGAACCGGATAAACGCTATAGAGTGCCCATTGAATTTTATCATCAGTTCAGTTTGCACAACATAGTTCACAGTGCCCTCTTATCTTTGCAAGTGCATGGTGCCAGCTAATCCGCAGATATCGGTGGTCATCTGTACCTACAACAGAGCCAATTACCTTCCGGGTGCGCTGGAAAGTCTTTCCCGTCAGGGTATCTCTGCCGACCACTATGAAGTCATCGTTGTCAACAATGCTTCTACTGATCAAACGGCTACTGTTTGCCAGGCTTACATAGCTGCGCATCCGGAAGCACCGGTCTTCTATCTCGAAGAACAGCGGCAAGGTGCTTCCTTCGCCCGCAATACAGGTGCTGCTGTTGCCCGCTCGCCATTGCTCTGTTTTATGGATGATGATGCTGTTGCCGATGCTGATTATCTACAAAAGATCCTGGCTTTCTTTCAGGAGGTACCGGATGCAGGTGGACTCGGTGGTCGCATCATTCCCCGCTACCTGCCTGCAGAACCCAAGTGGATGAGTCATTATGTATCATCGCTGGTAGGACATTTTCATTACAGTGATACCCGCGTCCCCTTTAGTGGTGGCAAATACCCGCTCGAATCGAATATGATCATACGAACAGAAGATTTTCGACAAATAGGCGGTTTCAGTGCTGCCCTGCCGGGTGTGGTGGGAACGGTGCGCATCGGTGGCGAAGGAAAAGACCTGTTCTATCGGCTGATGCAACTTGGCAGGGTCATTTATTATGATCCGGCCGTGCGGGTTGAACATGTGGTAGAAACTGAAAAACTCACACCGGCCTATCTTTATCGTGTTGCCAGCGGCATTGGTCGGGGCGAGCGAGTAAGGATACTAAAGAAAGGTCCACTGGCCTTTCTGCTCAAAGTAGCCGAGTACTTATTCAAATTAGCTGCAGCCATCGTATTAGGTATCGGCTATGCATTGCAAGGTCATCCGGCACGAACCATGCCCGTGATACAATTCCGAATTGATGCACTCAAAGGATTATTCAATCAACCCTGACACATGAAATATACCTGGGCTTATATACGCGACAGAAAGATCAAAGGCACTTTATCACGTTGGTTCGGCATTCGATTCCAGCATCCCTCCGAAACATCCAAAGTGCGGGAAATGGTTCGCCCCTATTGCATGGGCAAAGGCTGTGATATTGGCTTTGGCGGCGATAAGGTGATGAAGGTCAACTGCGATGGCATTGACTATCCGCAGCCCTATGCTTTTGCAGGAAAAGATAAAGTTGATATTGCCTGTGACGTCATCAAAGGAGATATTCCGTTGCCCGACAACACCTATGACTATGTGTATACCAGTCACCTGATTGAAGATTTTGCCGATACAGCCGATGCACTGAAGAAGTTTATACGGATCCTTCGCCCGGGCGGCAACCTGATACTGGTTTTCCCCGATCAGCCGAAATATGAAATATATTGCCGGGAGATCAACTTACCCATGAACCCCTATCATGTGCATGCAGATATGGGTTATGATTATATGAAGCGTCAGCTGGATGCCTTACCCGGCATACATTACAAAGAATTGTTCAGCAGCAATTGCGCCATCGATTATAATGTGGTGATGGTATTGCAGGTAGAGAAGCACTAAAGACTAAGACTCGTTGCGGGCAATCTTCAACCCCAGTGGTTGCAGCAGCCGATTGATGTTTTTCATGATACCCAGAGACGGTGTAGCCTGTTTCGCATACAGACAAGGCATGGCATGAAATTGATCATATCCATTTGCCCTCACCAGTTCTGTATAAGTTTCCAGCAGCTTTTTCCATACGGGTAGGTTTTCCAACGTATACCTGTTTTGGTGACGCGATAATTGTTCCGGTTGTTGGAAGGAGTAGCCGCTGATGTGCAGGAAGAGCAAGGGATATTGATCGTTTACGCGAATGCCCTGCGGTGATGCAGATAAATGTCTTTCATGCACATTCCAGTAAGCCACATTGGCGCCCGGGTGCTGCAGGATGCCGGACATGGGAAAAAACTGTGGTACCAGGTTCAACCAGATCTGGTCTACCCCCATGCCTTCCGCAAAGCGGTAATAACATTCGGTTTTCATGTGACCTGCCCACCAATGGAGAAAATCATCGGTAGCTGTGCAGCGGGTCATCGCAAGAAATCCCGCATTGAAAACACCTGAGCGCAACACATCCCGCTCGAGTGGCAATTGTGTTGCATCCGGTAGCGGATGCGTAAAGTGCGGGGTGATGAGCAGGTGATGTTGTTGCAGTTGTTCTTCCACCACAGTCAGCGGATGATGCACCCACATATCAGCATCGAGATAGAGTAACACATCAGGATATTCACGGGCAAAGATGGCCTGAGCCATAAATGCCTTCATGGCACAATTCAACTCGATAACGGAATAACGCGCAGTGATATCATCAAAGTCCGGTATTCCAAGCGTTGCAATTTCCCAAATGGTATGCGGTGCGAAGGCTTCAGTAGAAAAGCGCCCGTCAATCTTATCAACCAGTCCGATGATTACCTGATAAGAAGGATGGTGAGCTGCAAATGAGTCGGCCATCGTTTTACAATGGGCCAGGTGATTTGCAGAGCAGACGGTATAGAGAATCTTTTTCATTTATTTCTTTTCAACCAGGAGGATGGTGTTCAGGTAAAGGGTTTCGGATCTGGGCCACATTGGTTCAAACAACTTAAATCCAAGATTCAGTCCGGGAACTACGATCTGCCGGATGATTTTTTTAAATAGCTCCACGCGGGAAAGCAACCACACTTTATGAATCCACTGATCATGGATGTATACGATGAATAATTGATGCAGGGCACTTATGAAGTGACCATTTTTATCCGTTACGATCACGGAGAACCCTTGTTGGGTCAGCAGGTCGTGCAGGGCAAAGCGGGTGTAGCGGGCATAATCGGCAGGCACTTCATGTTCTTCCCAGGCGAAGGGGCAGGTGATCAGCATTTTTCCGCCCGGTTTCAAAACCCGGTTCAATTCAGGAAGTATGGCGGGCAGGTTAAAAATATGTTCAAAAACTTCGCTCGTGAAGACGGCATCGAAGGATGCATCGGGAAAGGGAAGTGTTTTGCCATCGTAATACACATCGATGTTTTCGTTGCTGTGGTCATGTCCTTCACCGGCATAATCGACCCCTACGTATTCATTTACCCCGGTAAAAAGAGAACGATAGGGTTTGGCACCACAGCCGAAATCGAGTAAACGACCGTTCAGTTCTGCACTGTATAGTTTAATTTTGTTGTAAAGACCCTTACGGATAAAGTACAACGGATGTCGAAATGTGGGATTGAAGTCGTAGGGAACCATACCTGCCGGATGTAGCGGCAAATTAAAGTTTTTTCAGCCATGTTCAACCGATGGAAAGATATTCTGTATGATCTGATAGGGCAATTGGCCCGGCGGGGTGGCACTGTGCAGCGTAGTCAGCGGGTATTGGTGGTACGATTAGATGAGATCGGGGATTATATGTTGTGGCGGCCGGTGATGCGTCACCTGCTGGCTACCGAAGCGTTCGCAAGCAGCGAATGGACCTTATGTGGTAATACAAGTTGGCGCTCATTGTATGAGCAGCTCGATGGAGGCAGTTTTCAGCAGGTCATTTGGATAGATAAATTGCGCTTTAAAAAAGAGCTGCGTTATAGGTACCGGGTACTTAGGGATATTCATCTGGCGGGATATGAAGTTGTCATAAATCCGACGTATTCCCGTGATAAACGCAACGATGATGCTGTGGTGCTTGCTGCTGCGGGCAAGGAGGTATATGGCATGGTAGCGAATCTGGAAAATTGCCGAAAGTATGAGCGGGGGTATGATGAAGGCATGTACAACCATTTGTTCTGTGGTCCGGAGGAAGTGTTATTTGAATTAGACCGCAATCGACTCTTCGCAGCCTATGTTGTGGGTAAGCCAATAGAGAAGTCGGACTGGCAGATCCGTGATGAGCAGCTACCAACTTTATCGGTTGCTTTACCCCAAAAATATATGGTGATTTTTCCCGGGTCAAGGAGTGCCAAGCGCATTTGGCCTGCTGCCTATTTTGCCCGGGTGGCAGCGCATTGTCGGCAGCAGTTCGGTTGGGAGATTGTATTGTGTGGTGGCCCCGCTGATGCTATTTATGCTGCAGCTTTCAAAGCGGCATTTACCGGTGAAGTGATCGACCTGATTGGGGTAACCAGATTGCCGGAATTATTAACTATTTTGCGCGGGGCGGAATGGTTGGTGACGGTAGATACGGGATCGGTGCATTTGGGGGCTGCTGTTGGATGTCGGGTAACAGGTATTTTCAATGGCTCACAGTATGGAAGGTTTTCACCTTATCCGAAGGAGTTGACGGAAAAGGTACATTCGGTTTATCCGCTCTCTATTATACCCGATCTCCAACAATCCGAGGTGATCCGCAGCCAATACTTATACACGGTAGACCTTCCCTATGAGTCGGTTCAGCCCGAGCAGGTGATAAATACCATTAAACCCTAAGATGTGGAAGATAAAATCAAAAGTCCGGTCAGTGGCTCAGCAAATATTGAATTAGAAGTTACTTTTTCGACAAAATTGATTGCTGATTTGTACGAACAGTTTGGAATCAGTGTAACCCATTTTTTTTCAGGCCTCGATCATATCTCCCTGTATCGTTGCAACGATACTGATTATAGATTCTACTACCCAAAAAACATTTTTGGTGATGCCGATTTTTATGCGCGCTTACAGAAAAAAGATGCCAATTATTATCCCGAAAACAAATGGGAGTATCAGCATGCCCTACAATTTATTAAAAGCCAGCAAAAAATACTGGAAATCGGATGTGGTGAGGGACATTTTTTAGTGAAGTGCCGCAGTATAGGTGCGGAAGTGGTTGGATTGGAATTCAATCCAGGTGCAGTCTTGAAATCAAAAGAAAAGGGATTAACGGTTACCGAAGAAAGCATTGAAGCATTTAGCAAGCACCATGCGGAAGTATTTGATGTTGTTTGTGCCTTTCAAGTTCTTGAGCATGTGTATGAAGCAGGACGCTTTCTGAAAGACTGTATTACCTGCTTAAAGCCGGGCGGGTTATTGATCATTGGCGTTCCCCATTCAAATCCATATATCTATCGCTATGACAAGTATCATACGCTCAATTTGCCACCACATCATGCAGGATTATGGAATGAGCATAGTCTTCAAAAAATAGCGCCGTTTTTTTCTTTAACCGTAAAAGAAATCAAGATCTCCCCGTTGGAACATTATAAAGATTGGTTTGCTGTTCAAAAGCGGGCATTAAGAAAAAGAAACAACCTGTATCGAATCTTAGAAATGATTCCAAGACCCATCTATAAATGGGTACTGCATGTATTCAGGCACCAGATACAAGGGAAAACGATTGTAGGTGTTTATCAAAAATAATGGGGTTACCTGAGCAGAACTACTGTTCCATTCCGCTGGATGATATCACAATCAGTTTCGCCATATATACTAAAGACATATGCTCCCGGAGGTTGCGGCAATCCATTAAAATTACCGTCCCAGCAAGTATTCACATCGTTGGAAGTGAAAATGGGTTGTCCTGACCGATTAAATATGACCATTTTAAATTTCTTTACTGCCATTCCCCATTTTGTCACACCAAAGCAATCATTGAGTCCGTCATGATTCGGCGTGAATGCATTGGGAACCAAAAAGGGTTGATTGACATAGGAAAAGTCACGGATAACTACTGATTTGGAAGCAGAGCAACCCCTGTCGGTATATACAGTCACTTCTACTAATTGCCCATCTCCCTTTTGCGTAACAAATGGCTGATCACTGCGCGGGTCGGATACCAGATGAGCAGGCAGCCAATAGTAATAGCTTCCTCCACTTGCCTTCAAAAAAACCGTATCTAGTTTGCAACTAAAATCATTCGATTTTTCAAGTTGAATCACTGGTTTTGGTGCCACTTCAATGCGGCTGTACAAGGTATCCGTTACTTTACAGGTACTATCATACATTTCCAATCCATAAACCATGCTGGAATCAGGCTTAATCAGCAGATTATTTTCGCTGGTGGCAAGGGCGAATTCGGTATTCAACCATTTACTTCGCTGACTGCCGGATGACCTTAGCAGCACCGTGGTGCCGATACAAATGGTGTCTTTTAAAGGCGTCAACTCAAAATTGGGAGGATCTTTGACTTTTACTTGAACAGAATCGGTGGTAGCGCAAAAAGGGCTAGAAAAAGCCCTCAGAAAATACCAGGTAGATGTTAAGGGCTGAATGACGGGATTAGCAATTTGGGGATTACTTAATCCTGTCGTTGGTGTCCATTCATAATTGGCACCTGACTCGATCGTACCCGTTATTTGAACAGACTGCCCAATGCATAATAAGGTATCTTTTAAAAATATATCAGAGCGGGGAATAAAATACACTACTATGTTCCTTCTCAAAGTATCGAAGTAGTTGCAGTCCGACCGTAACATTCTTACTGCGATGATGCTGCTGGTATCTGGTTTAATCCACTTGATGGGTCCACCTGATGAATTAGAGGGGAGCCATTGATAGCTGTCGGCACCCGAGCCAGTCACTTCAATACTGTCGCCTTTGCAGATTTCTGTTTTACTCAAATTTAAATCAAACTGTATGGGTGGATGAACGACGATCTGAACGGTATCTTTTGCCAAACAACCATAAGAGGAACTGGCCGTCACAGCATAACTGGTATTGGTTAGTGGACTGGCCAATGGCTCCGGTAAGGAGGGATCATCTAATCCAATGCTGGGCGTCCATTGATAAGAAAGTCCTCCGGGAGATGTTTGCGTCAGTCGAATATTTTGTCCGGAACAAATTGCAGTATCGCCTAAAACCTTGATGGAGATCGAAGGATTGACCGTGAAGCGTACACTGTCGTTGACCGGACAATTATTCACATCTATGCCATTAATCCGATAGGCAATCGAAGCATTGGGTGCAGCTTTGGGCGCATTCGAAGTAATACTCGACAAGCCAATCGAGGGTGTCCAAGCAATGGATTTGACATTACGAACAGTCAACACTATGGAGTCATAATTTTGACATACCACATAATCTCTGGTAAGATTCAGATTAGCAGGATTGTTAACAACAATTTGCTTACAAAATGATGTTTGCGATGGTAAGCCTTCATCTATAACAAGACTTACATTATACACACCCGGATTACTATAAATGATGGGGGGTGGACTTTCAAGGGCAGAACTACTGATATTAGAGCTTACACATCCGGTGAACTTGATACGTGACAATGTATTTCCGGAGGCATTGGGCAAGAAAGCATACAGATCTGCTCCATCCCGAAAGATTTTTGAAATAGAATGTGGACTACTGGTGCCGCCAATTCTTCCCAGGGACTGTGCAAGGGGGGCTGAGCCTAGGGAGTTAAATGTCAGTCGAACCAAATCACCAGGGCCACCATTGACAAGAAAACCAACCAACCGATCACAGTATTTCATGATGAACAAATCACGGGGACTGCTCAATGTATTACCGATATTTCCCAAATTCACACCCGTGGGGTTCAGGAGCATACTGGTGCCAAAGTCTAGCCGGGACAATGTGCTATTCCCAAAATTTGATACAAAAACCCTCCATGTTCCATTGTCGTTTATCGGACAAATACCACTTGGTAAATCAAGGCTGCCGATGTTTCCCAAATTATCCCCGGTTGGTGTATTGGAAAAATTTAATCCGAAATTGATTCTGGTGATGGTGCTATTTCTATAGTTAACGGTCAACCCATACCAATTGCTCTCTTCCTGAAAAATAAACAAATCAACAGGATATTCCATCGCGCCAATGTTCCCCCAATTTGTATGAATAGGAGTATTGTTTAAAGATGTTCCAAAGTCCAGCTTCACGATACGTGAACTGATACCAATTAAAGGATCACCGCCTACCACAAAAGCATACCAGGTTCCATTCGCTTTTATCACTTGTAATCCCTGGGCACTATTGGGAATGCTTCCATTAAAATTACCCAGATTAGTAACGATTGGTGTATTCAGCAAACTGTTTCCAAAATTTAATCGAATTAAACCACCGGGCGTATTGTTTACTACAAAGACATAGTAATTACCATTATCGAAAGCATAATCTGAAAAAACAGGAATACCCAAACTATTCCCGGGGTTACCTAATAAAACACCTGTAGGAACCTGATCAATATTGGCAGCACAAAAATCCCAGCGATAAGTAGTTGCGTTGACTGAACGATTGGTGATGGTAATCGTACTATTGACACATACTGTATCAGGCATGTCAAAAAGAGCTAAAACATTAGATGTTTCAATATCTATCTGGCGAGAAGAAGAAGGCAAAAATTTATCATTAAAAACCATTGGATGAAAGGATGAATCTCGAATTGCATTCCTTTCAAGATATTTGACCGAATCATGCGTGAAAATGTTGGAAGTGCCTATGAGAGGCTGTCCAACGATTACTTCCATGTTTGTCAAAAGGAAACAAAAACAAAA
>JBEIUM010000278.1:0-2934 GCA_040374385.1 Sediminibacterium sp.
GCCCCTTCCGTTTATTTGCACGATCGGGTTAATCCCATGCTCCCGGAAGTTATTTCCAATGAACTGTGCTCTCTGCGTCCGCATGAGGACAAGCTTTGCTTCTCGGCTATTTTTGAGATCAATAATCGATCTGAAGTACGTTCCTGCTGGTTGGGGAGAACTGTCATACATTCCGACCATCGCTTCACGTATGAAGACGTGCAAACAATCATTGAACAAGAAGCCGGGTTGCACCACAAAGAAATTTTGGTACTGCACCAACTCGCGCAGAAATTCCGCAAAAAGCGTTTCGCCAAAGGGGCCATTCGATTTTCATCTCAGGAAATACGTTTCCGCCTTGATCCGAAAGGCAAGCCCATTGGTGTAATTATTAAGGAAAGTAAAGAATCGCACCAGTTGATCGAAGAATTCATGCTGCTTGCAAATAAATACGTAGCTGAAAAAGTATCTAAAGTGAAGGTGAATAATAAGCCGGTTCCTTTCCCTTACCGCATACACGATCAGCCCGATAAAGAAAAGCTGGCGCCATTTATGGTTTTTGCCAAAAAATACGGTCATACTTTCAATGTATCTACCCCCACAGCAATTGCTGCCAGCTTTAATCAGATGCTGCAGGATGTGGAAGGCAAACCCGAGCAGCATGTACTTGAACAGTTGGGTATTCGAACCATGTCGAAAGCTGTGTATGCATCGGATAACATTGGACATTACGGACTTGCATTTGATCTGTATTGTCATTTCACTTCTCCCATCCGACGCTATCCTGATATTTTGGTGCATAGAATTTTGCAGCAGGTATTGGAAGACAATATCAAGCCGGATAAGAAAATGGATGAAAAATGTTTGCAGTGCAGCGAGCGGGAACGAGCCGCGATGGAATGTGAGCGTGCAGGTAATAAATATAAGCAGGTTGAATTCATGCAAGATCACCTGGGTGAAGTGCTGGAAGGAGTGATCTGTGGCGTTGCTTCGTTTGGATTTTGGGTTGAAACCATCGATTACAAGTGCGAGGGACTTGTCAGCATTTTGAGCTTATCAGATTATGATGATTTTCGTTTAATGGAGACAGATTTTTGTCTCACCGGCAGACGCAGTGGAAGGGTATTTCGCATGGGCGATCGGGTCACCATACGGGTGGTGGCTGCCAACCTCGATAAAAGGCAACTGGATTACGAATGGGTTATGCAGGAGAATAGCAAGAAGGAACCCAAAAAAACCAAGCATTAGTGTAATTCCTGCAACTGCTCTTGAAAACGGATACCTTTTGCATGTAATGCTGCTAATACCGGTAGATAGATATCGGGTTGTATGGGAATCTGCAAGCCGCGGCTTTTGATAACGCCTTTCATGATCAATGCAGCTGCAATACCGAGTGGTAGTCCCACCGTTTTCGCCATAGCTGTATGAAGCCGGTCATCACCCTCCACCACCAGTTGTGCTTGTAACCGCATTTTTTTTGTTCCTTGCTGATAGGTCAGTTCATGCAGCATCACAATCATATCGCGGTCACCCGGCAACAAAGCCCATCTTTTTTCTAAGATACATTGGAGAATCGCTGCAGAGCTGCCGGAAGGGCATTGGAGTGGTGTTTCATCATTCCAACCTATCGAGATCATTAAGGGCATGAGTGCTGAAGGAATATCTTGTAAACGCCAACCTGCTTGTTCTAACTGCAGTTGAAAGAAATCTCGGTGGGTAAGTCCCTCCGTGGAAATATGGTTGTCTTCCCGGGTGCAGCCCAGCTGAATCAACAACTGCCAACCACGACAGAAGATCGGATAGCGCAGTGTAGTTCGAATAAAAGTAGCTGCGTCTTCCAACCCGTATATTGGAATGTAGGCGAGAGAGTCTCTGTTGGGATAGGTAGCTAATTCGCCGATACCTGCTATGTGTACCGGCTGTTCAAATGCAAAAAGTTGCTCGTAGCTGAGTCGGGTGATCTCACTATTTTGCTTGAATACTGCCCCTGCTTTTCCTGCGAGGATAACGTTGCGGGGATTCCAGGAAAATTTATAATGCCAGGGGTTGTCATCACTGGCCGGTGCTACCAGGCCGCCACAATGAGAGGCGAAAGAATGTATCGTTCCGCCACCCTCACGGATGCGGTGAATCATTTCCATAGCGCTCATATGATCTATTCCGGGGTCTAGTCCCATTTCCATGAGAAAGAGCAGGTTTTTTGCCTTTATCTCTTCCGCCAGTGGCAGCAGGTCGGGATCGGTATAGGAGGCTGATAGAAAGTGTTTTCCCAATGCAAGACAATCTTTGGCTACTGTTAGTTGCAGGGAGGGGGGAAGGAGGGAGATGACAAGCGCAGCTTCGGAGATGAGTTGGGTGCGTTCCAGTGGATTTTCCAGGTCGATGGTACGGGCCCTCAATCCGGGGTAGGGGGCAATTTTTTCCTCCACCATCGAAAGGTCCCTGTCGGCAACGGTTACCAGCCATTGTTCTGATGTTACCAGGGTATGAAGGTATCCGATCAGGGTAGCTGCTGATTTGCCTGCGCCAAGCAATAGAATATGCGGTTGTGCCATCGGGAGGGTAAAAGTAGGGTCAAAAATGCGGGTAAAGTTACTAAAGTAAGGGGCAGAAAGTCCGATTTAAAATCCGACCAAAAAAGTAAAAAAACAAAGGCCTTCCCGGTCGATGCCAGCGGGTGGAAAATTGTCCATTTTTGTGGATAAAACCAGCTCGTTTTTTGTAGTCGATTTACCCCCTTTCCCCCTAAAAAAAACTATCTTCGCAGACCCCCGGATGAGGCCTCAAAAATAGGCTGATTAAAACGCCGGAGGGCACAACTAAGAGAAGCATGGCAGAGGAAAATTTTACACCTGAAATTACACAGGACAACGACCGGATCAGTAAGGTGAATATGGAGGAGCAGATGAAAACTGCTTACATCGATTAGTCGATGGCGGTGAGCCTTGGCAGGGC
>JBEIUM010000215.1:0-4706 GCA_040374385.1 Sediminibacterium sp.
CCCAAAGCCGGGGGACAATATGTTTATCTCAAAGAGTCGTATAATCCCCTCGTAGGGTTCCTGTATGGATGGAGTTTCTTCTCTGTTATACAGACAGGTACCATTGCAGCCGTGGCTGCGGCTTTCTGCAAATTTGCGGCCTATTTTTTCCCGGTATTGGAACTGTCTGAGGCGAACATCCTTTTTTCCATCGGTAACTGGCATGTCTATGTGGCCCAATTGGTAGCCATCCTCATGATCATTCTGCTGACCTACATCAATTCCAGGGGTATCAAGGGTGGAAAAATGATTCAAACGACTTTCACGGTCACCAAATTACTTTCACTGTTCGGTCTCATTATAGCAGGCTTCTGGATGCTCAAGCCCGACGTATGGCAGGCCAACTGGCAACAAGCATGGGATATGCGATCGATGACCACGCCTGCTGCCGGAACCGCTTTTAACTGGCAGGATTTTGTGCTGCCACTCACAGGGGCAGCTGCTGCCGGTGCCATCGCCGCATCAATGGTGGGTTCTATTTTTAGCAGCGATGCCTGGAATAATGTCACTTTCATCGCCGGTGAAATTAAAAATCCACGTAAAAACATCGGCTGGAGTCTATTGCTCGGTACCAGTATCGTGACCTTGATTTATGTGAGTTGTAACATGATGTATCTCGGCGTTTTGCCCCTCGATCAAATTGCCTTTGCCAAGTCTGATCGGGTAGCTGTCTCCGCTGCAAATGTGATATTTGGTGAGACAGGTACCTATGTGATTGCCATCATGATCATGATCTCAACCTTTGGGTGCAATAACGGATTGATTCTCGCAGGCGCTCGCGTTTACCATACCATGGCCGGCGATGGATTATTTTTTAAGAAGGCAGCCAGCCTGAATCAATTTCATGTACCCGCCTGGGCACTCTGGGCCCAGTGTGTGGTAGCTTCTCTTCTCTGCCTGAGTGGTAAGTATGGTGATTTGCTGGACATGGTTTCTTTTGTTGTCGTGATATTTTATGTGTTGACCATCATAGGTATTTTCATTCTGCGCAAAAAGCAGCCCAATGCAGAGCGACCCTACAAAGCAGTCGGCTACCCCTTGCTGCCTGCCTTATATATTTGCATGGGTATTGGCTTCTGTGTGCTGCTGCTGCTCTTCAAGCGGGAATATACCTGGCCCGGACTCCTCATTACCCTATTGGGTGTGCCGCTCTATTACCTGGCTGCGCGCCGTGCAAAAAAGATCGATGTATGAAACCGGAAGCTTTATTTGAAAAAATAAATGGACTGCGTGTGCTGGTGGTGGGCGATGTGATGCTCGATACCTATTGCTGGGGATCAGTGGATCGCATTTCACCCGAAGCACCCGTGCCTGTTGTGGCAGTAAAGAAAACCGAGACCCGCATTGGTGGAGCAGGGAATGTGGCCATCAATACAGCCACTTTGGGTGCAGCAACCACCATCATCAGTGTGGTGGGTAAGGATGCAGCCGGTGAGCAACTTTTGAATCAAATGCAGGCAGTTCCGATCGATACATCATTTGCAGTCATCACACCGCATCGCCAAACTACCAACAAAACACGTATCATGTCGCGGAACCAGCAAATGCTGCGACTGGATCAGGAAGAAACAGGCGATCTCAGTGCCGAACTGGAGGAAGCCGTATGGAACCAGGTACAAGCCTACTTCCGTCAACATCTACCCGATGTATGTATTTTAGAAGATTACAATAAGGGCGTACTCACACCTACGCTGATTAGTAAAATTATAGCGCTCTGCACGGAAAAATCTGTTGTAACAACGGTAGATCCAAAGCAGAAGAACTTCTTTGCTTACAAAGGTGTCACGCTATTTAAACCCAACCTCAAAGAGGTGCGGGAAGGATTACACCTATCGCTACCAACCATTGACATGCCTGCTTTAGATGCGGTACATGATCAACTGGCTGCTCACTTACAACACACCATCTCCTTCATCACACTGAGTGAAAAGGGCGTTTATTTCAACGATGGAAAAAGGTCTGCCTGGTTGCCCGGACATATACGGAACATTGCCGATGTCAGTGGAGCAGGCGATACTGTAATCGCAGTGGCTTCATTGGTATATGCGGCGACACGTGATATGCAAGTAGCTGCTGAGATTGCCAATATTGCCGGCGGACTGGTTTGTGAAGAAGTTGGAACCGCCCCCATCCGAAAGCAATTATTGCTGGAAGAAACCCTGCGACTCTTACCCGCCTGATGGTACTTGTATAAATTTTAATGATTTAACCTGTTCCTTGTAATTCCTTTAATGGACTTGCCAATTTCTTCAACATTTTATCTGTTGATCGGATTTAACTTTGCCCTATAAATCTTAGTACTATGTATACGCTGGTGATTCATGGTGGTGCGGGAACTATCGTAAAGGAAGATATGACACCCGAATTGGAAAAGGCCTATATGGACGGGTTAAGTGATGCTGTGAAGGCCGGTTTTGCGGTGCTGGAAGAAGGCGGCACTGCCGTGAATGCTGTCAAAGCAGCACTGGTTTTACTGGAAGATCACATTCTATTCAATGCCGGTCGCGGTGCAGTATTTACTAAGAAAGGCGTTCAGGAAATGGATGCTGCCATCATGGATGGTACTAGCCTTGCAGCCGGTGCTGTTGCCGGGGTGAGAAATGTTCGTAATCCCATAGAGTTAGCGGCAGAAGTGATGCGCAACAGCAACCATGTTTTTTTAAGCGGGAAGGGGGCCAATGATTTTGCCATCAAGCAGGGCGTTAAATTGGAACCCGATGAATACTTTTTTTCCCAGTTTCGCTACGATCAGTGGAAAGCCATCCGTGACTCCGATCGCTATTCATTAGATCATACCCATCATCACCTGGAAGAAATGATGCGGGATAAAAAATTCGGAACGGTGGGTGCCGTTGCCTGCGATAGCCATGGACATCTGGCGGCAGCTACCTCAACAGGAGGCATGACGAATAAGAAATACGGTCGGATTGGCGATAGTCCGCTGATCGGAATTGGAACCTATGCCAATGATGCGACCTGTGCCATCAGTTGCACCGGCCATGGGGAGATGTTTATACGTGCAGTAGCGTCTTATGATGTGAGTTGTCTGATGGAGTACAAAAATTTGACCTTACAACAGGCCATGGAAGTAGTGGTGCATGAAAAATTAAAGGCCCTGCAGGGGGAGGGTGGTATGATTGGTGTTGATGCAACCGGACAGCATGCCATGGTATTCAATAGTGCCGGCATGTATCGTGCCTACAAAAATAGCCAGGGTGCAACGGAAGTATTGATCTACCGTTGAATTTCATCTTCCTCTTTTGCTAAAGCCCGTTTTTTCATACCTTGCTTATGCCCTCAGGCAATGCATCAACTTTGCCATGAGCGCAGCCATTTCTACTGATTCGATATGAGCCATCTGCAAAACACACCCAAAACAGCCATCATAGTAGCCGGCGGAACCGGTACCCGCATGGGAGCCGCTCAACCGAAACAATTTCTTTTACTCGATGGCCAACCGATCTTGTGGCATACGCTTCAAAGTTTTCTGCAGAGCTATGATGACCTGGACATACTACTGGTATTGCCGGAAGCATATTTCTCGGAAGGAGAAAAAATTATTGCCAGCTTTGATCATGGAAGAAAAATTCGTTTGGTGCAGGGGGGTGAAACCCGCTGGGAAAGCGTGCGCAACGGATTAGCACTAGTAACACACCATGGTATCGTTTTAGTCCATGATGGTGTTCGCTGTCTCATTCAACCCGATCTCATCCGTAGTTGTACTGAATGGGCGTTTGTGCACGGAAGCGCTATACCGGTTGTTCCTGCTACAGATAGCATAAGAATAGTTGCTGGTGAGGAAAGTAAAGTGGCCGACAGGAATAGCATTCGATTGGTGCAAACCCCACAGACTTTTGAAGTGGATGGTTTGAAAGAGGCATTTCGACTCTGCCAGCGGAATGATTATACCGATGAAGCTACCGTGTGGGAAGCAGCCGGTAGAAAGGTATCATTGATCGATGGCGCCTATGATAACTTAAAGATTACCCGACCCGTAGATATCCTGATTGCTGAAGCAATCTTACAACATCGCTCAGCGCTTCAGTAATTGAAGTGGCCAGGGTAATCGGTTATGGTGTACATGGAAATAGGTTTCCCAGTCACCGCCCCAATGCAAATAGAATGCCTGCACGCCCGGCAGTTCAGAACCCTCCAAATCGAGTAGCAAGGAATTGCCCGACCATTCTTTCACTAATTCATTGAATAAAAAATAATTGGCACTGCATTTTCTGCCCTCGGGCGTGGTCAGGTTGAGTAAATTATAAATCCTACGTTCATCTTTCAGTCCGACAAAAGCTGCCAGTATTTGTTCGTTGGCATTCGTTACACATCTGACTATATGTTGACCTGATCTACTAAATTGGTTACATACTGCTTCGAATCGGTTCATAGTAGTGGTGTCGGGTGCGCCGGGATACTTCATTTGTTGAAGAAATAGCGTCATAGCTTCGACTGATCTTCCTTGCTGATAAAGCAGTTTTGACTGCGATGCCGCGTGTATATTTCTTCGGCCGTCAGCTGAAAAATCTTTAAAGAGGTCGGCATAGTTTTTCTGAAGATTGATGACTCGATTTCTTCTCATTTTTACCTCAGAAAATAACGAAGGAATAAAAGTATTCGAGGCGTTAAAATGTAAATCGCCATAACGAAATACGTTGGTGATGCAA
>JBEIUM010000031.1:0-17956 GCA_040374385.1 Sediminibacterium sp.
TAAAATATATATTAGTTGGGGGATACTCGGTAATACTTCATGGATACTCCAGAACTACCGGCGATATGGATATATGGGTGGAAAGGAGTGATGAAAATTATTCAAAAATTGTAAAGGCATTTGAAAATTTTGGAATGCCGGTTTTTGATATGACAAAAGAAAATTTTTTAGAGCATCCAATCTGGGATGTTTTCACATTTGGCATTCCACCTGTTGCAATAGATGTAATGATAAAAATAGATGGATTTAATTTTGAAGAAGTATTTGAAAGATCGGTTATATTAAATGATGGAGATTTAGTTGTAAGGGTCATCCATAAAAATGATCTCATCGCCGCAAAATTAAAAGCCAACAGGTTCAAGGATATGGATGATGTTGAGAATTTAAAACGAGATGAATGATCCCCCAGCCCATCGATAAATCGATGGGTATTCGAATGGCGATGGGAATTCGTAACACGATGGGTATTCGCACCTCCCCATTTTAATGGGGGGGAGTGCGGGGGGCAGTGGAGAGAGGAAGGGATTAGCTGCGCTGCTCCCAAAGGGGGGGGAGCCAAAAGAAGAACACAAAACCCGGGCACATGCGTGCCCTTTTTTTTATGCCCCTCTGCTCGCTTTGGGATTAGCTTCGCTGATCCCAAAGGGGGGGGAGCCAATAGAATATATAGGAAAAAATAGGGCAATGCATTGCCCATTTTATTATGCCCTACGCTCACTCGGGTCGAAAGACCCGGATTCGCTTATGGCATAATAAAAATGCTGACTTAAAAGTCAGCATTTTTCCTATATATTCTTTTGCAGAGAGGAAGGGATTCGAACCCTCGATACGGTTTCCCGTATACACACTTTCCAGGCGTGCTCCTTCAACCACTCGGACACCTCTCTGTGTTCCCAAAGACCTATATGGGTCAGGGGGTGCAAATTTACGCCATCCTGCCCTATTTTCCGAATATTTCAAGCGCGCGACGTGAAGTGAGTTCGACCACTTCAGCCACTTCCATCCCCTTTACTTCCGCCAAACACTGCGCTATCAATGGCAAAAAAGAGGGCTCATTTTTCTTCCCCCGATGGGGAACAGGCGCCAGATAGGGAGCATCCGTTTCCAGTACCAGAGAGTCAAATGGCAGAGCAGACAAGGTAGCTGCTAATCCACTTTTCTTATAGGTGAGTACGCCACCGATGCCCAAACAAAAACCCATATCAATGATTGCCTGTGCCTCCTGCACAGAGCCACCAAAACAATGGAAAATACCGCGCAAGCCGCGGGCAGCGAAAGGTCGAACAGCATCTATCGTAGCTGCCATCGCTTCCCGCGTATGTATCACCACCGGTAACCCATATTGCAAAGCCCATTCCATCTGAACTTGAAATGCTTCCAATTGCTTGCTGTCATAACTGCGGTCCCAATACCGATCCAACCCAATCTCGCCCACTGCAGCAAATCGTCGCTTTCCCAACCAAGTCTCAACCAGCGCTAACTCGTCTTGAAAATTGTCTTTCACATAACAGGGATGCAAACCCATCATCGCTACACAGTATTCAGGATATTGCTGTTCTGTTTCCAACAGGGCATCCATTTCTGAGCTGTCGATGGCAGGCATGTAAATCCGCTGAATGCCGGCAGCACGGGCACGCTGTATCAGGGCTTCCCGTTCAGGAGCCAATTCCCGCAGATAAATATGCGCATGTGTATCAATCATGAATACTTGTTGTATTGGGCATAAAATCGGGTTCGGGTAGGGCCTGAAAGGAATACCCCCTGGCAGTGAAATGTTCCAATACCAGCGGTAAAGCCTGCTCCAAACGCTCCCAGGCCCGGGTGCTGTCGTGAAAAACCACGACCGAGCCGGGACCGGCATTTTTGATCACGTTGTCTGCACAAGTTTCTCCCTTCAGCCGCTGATCAAAATCACCACTGAGCACATCCCACATCATCACACGTATGCCCGGTAAAGCAGCTGATAACTTTCGAAACTGACTGCGCCGTATACGACCATAGGGTGGTCGAAACCAGCCGGTAGGCAAAAGCTCAGCGGCTGCCATCACGTCCGATAGATATTGTTCATCATCCACTTTCGAACCATTTACATGGTTCATCGTATGGTTCGCTAATCGATGTCCTTCCTCCCTGATTTGTTGAATCAGCGCGGGATACAACTTCACATTGTTCCCCACACAAAAAAAACTGGCTTTCGCCCCAAACTTTTTCAATTGCTGCAACACAAAGGGCGTAGCGAAGGGGTGCGGACCATCATCGAATGTGAGGTAAATATTTTTTTCCTGCCCCGGCATCTGCCAATAATAATCAGCATACCATTTTCTGATCAGCCAGGGAATTTTTACGAGGTACATATTGCAAAGATAAAGGACTGGCAGCAGCCTTGCCCAGACAACCCATCCGCAGTGCTAAAGATGAACATTGTATCTTTGCGCCATGAGTAAAAAGGTTCGGGTACGCTTTGCCCCCTCCCCCACCGGTGGTCTTCATCTCGGGGGCGTGAGAACAGTATTGTTCAATTATCTTTTCGCCCGCCAACAGGGTGGAGACTTTATTGTTCGTATCGAAGATACCGACCAAGGCAGGTTCGTACCTGGTGCCGAAGCCTACATTCTGGATACACTCGAATGGTGTGGCCTGGTACCGGATGAAAGTCCGCGTCACGGTGGCAATTATGGCCCTTATCGCCAAAGTGAACGAAAAGCACTGTATCGCCCCTATGCAGAACAACTCATCAACGCCGGTCATGCCTATTATGCCTTTGATACGCCGGATGAACTGGAGCAGATGCGGGAGAGGAATAAGTCTGAGAGTAATCCTTCGCCACAATACGACAGGCATACCCGGATGCAAATGAAGAATTCACTCACCCGCTCACCGGATGAAGTGAAGCAATTGCTGGATGCAGGTACCCCCCATGTGATCCGTATCAAAATGCCGGAACAAGAAACCCTACAGCTGACCGACATGATCAGAGGTGAAATCAGTTTCGATACCGGCAGTGTGGATGATAAGGTATTACTGAAAGCAGATGGTATGCCCACGTATCACCTGGCAGTAGTGGTTGATGACCACCTGATGGAAATCACCCATGCCTTTCGGGGAGAAGAATGGCTCCCCTCAGCACCGGTGCACGTGCTGCTCTGGAAATACCTCGGCTGGGAAAATGATATGCCGCAATGGGCGCACCTGCCCTTGATATTAAAACCAGACGGACATGGCAAACTAAGTAAGCGCGATGGTGATCGACTGGGATTCCCCGTATTTGCTATGGACTGGAAAGATCCAGCCAGCGGAGAGACGACCCAAGGCTTCAAAGAAAAAGGTTTTCTTCCGCAAGCATTCGTCAACATGCTGGCATTGTTGGGTTGGAATGCAGGCACCGACCAGGAAATATTTTCTATGGATGAACTGGTACAAACATTTTCAATGAGCCGGGTGCACAAAGGCGGTGCCCGCTTCGATTATGAAAAAGCCAAGTGGTTCAACCATGAATGGATCAAACAGCAGCCGGCACCAGCTTTGCGACCCTTCGTAGAAAAAATACTGGAACAGCAGGGTATTGGCATACAAGCATCCAGTCAACTCGAGCGCATCATTGATCTTGTAAAAGACAGGTGCACCCTCCTGCCCGACTTTTGGCCACAAATGCAATTCTTTTTTCAAACACCCACTTCGATCGATACGGCATCAATATTACCCAAATGGAATGAACAAAAGAATCTGTTCTTCATTGAGTTGATACGCAACTGGGAACTGAATACCGACTGGACGGCTGCTGCATTGACTACCTCCTTTCAGGAGCTGGCTGCCGCCAATGACCTGAAACCGGGTGAACTGATGTTGCCATTGCGCATCATGCTGGTGGGCGGGAAATTTGGTCCGGGTGTTTTTGATATCGCTGCCATCATCGGATATGAAGAAACCTTGCGTCGTATCAAACATACGCTATCGCTGCTGCCACATCCACATCCCTAAAAAAGAGGTAACCTGCTAACCCAGTTTTTCCATCATTTCCATCACCGGCTGCCAGTCTTGACTGTAGAGGTCAGCTAAAAATTTCTTATCCGCTTCATCCAGCGTTACCAGGTAGTTGGTGTTCATCGCCACCTGCGCTGGTATGCGTATGCCCGGAATAACCAAAGAAACTTCGGGATAACTAAGAATGTAACTGAGTGCCAGTCCTGCCAGGGTGGTCTGGTACTTTTCTGTCAGTGGCATGATTTTCTCCTGGAGTATTTCCTGCGTAGCAGAAAGCAGTGGTGGCACCAATCGCCTACTCCGATGGTCATCCGCAGGAAATTGAGCCGTCGCATCCATCTTGCCACTTAGCAAACCAAACTGCAGTGGCATGCGTGCAATAACACCGTAGCCGGCATCACCTGCCCGCAATACGATTGGCAAAGCCCGCTGGTTGATCAAATTGAATACCAGTTGAAACCCATCCCCCATGTTATGATCAAAAATAAAATCAGCTTCGGGAAAAGGATTAAATGTGATAAGTGAAATACCCCAGTATCTGATCTTGCCCTGTTGCTGCAACAGTTGCATCGCCTCAATGCACTCTCCCTGTTGGAGGTGTGCTAAGCGGGCAACGTGCAGCTGATGAAAATCAATGGTATCTCGCTTGAGTCGCTGTAAACTCTTTTCACAGGCATCTATGATATATTGCTTGCTGTAATCAATTTCTATGCGCTCATTGTCGACAGATTTTTGTCCAACTTTAGAAGCGATATACACCTGATCACTGTTACCGAAAGTCTTGCCCAACAATGTTTCCCCATGGCCTAAACCATAAAAATCAGCCGTATCATAAAAATTGATGCCGGCATCTCTGGCTGTTTCAAGTGCCGTCACTGACACCTTATCATCGGTCACACCCCAGCCAATGGGAATATTGCCTACAAAGGCAGCTCCTCCGATGGCCCAGCAGCCAAAACCCACTTCACTTACCTGCAGATCGGTATTACCAAATTTTCTGTATTTCATAGTTGTACTTGATTCCGGTTACCTGTAAACCTACGTACATTTTTACTAACTTTACAGTTGATAGCTTCACCTATTTTTCTGATATGAACAGACCTGTCAGGGTACTGATTGCTAAAGTGGGACTCGACGGACACGATCGGGGTGCCAAAGTCATTGCGGCTTCACTTCGCGATGCAGGCATGGAAGTAATTTACACGGGTTTACGACAAACAGCAGAAATGGTGGTAAATGCTGCCCTGCAGGAAGATGTGGATGCCATTGGCATCAGTATTCTAAGCGGTGCACACATGACCGTATTCCCCAAAGTAATTGCCCTGATGAAAGAGAAGGGCATGAATGATGTGCTGCTCACCGGCGGAGGCATTATTCCGGAGGACGACAGAAAAGCACTACAAGACATGGGTGTGGGTGAACTATTCGCACCCGGCACGCCTACCACCGATATTGCCCAATACATCAAAGATTGGGTGAAGACACATCGTAATTTTTAGCCAGGAAACTTTATCACATGAACCCCGTTCTACTTACCAGCCTAACTGATGGTGTTTACACAATCACCATCAACCGCCCCGATAAATTGAATGCCCTGAACCAGGATGTGTTAAAAGCCCTGGATACAGAGTTAGATAATATTTATAGCAATCCCGACATACGCACGGTGATCATCACCGGTTCAGGTGCCAAAGCATTTGTTGCCGGTGCCGATATCAGCGAATTCAACCAAATGAGTGTAGAGCAAAGTAGGGAGATGGCGAAACGTGGACAAGACCTCTTCTTTCGCATTGAGAGATCACCCAAGCCGATTGTTGCCTGCGTGAATGGCTTTGCACTGGGTGGAGGCTGTGAACTGGCGATGAGTTGTCATTTCCGGATTGCTTCACCCAACGCGCTCTTCGGACAGCCGGAAGTAAACCTGGGCATCCTGCCCGGATATGGTGGAACCCAGCGACTGGTTCAACTGATAGGAAAAGGCCGGGCCATGGAACTGCTGATGAGCGGACAAACCATAGATGCCGAAAAAGCACTGCAATACGGACTGGTGAACTATGTAGTTCCGCAAGAAGAGTTACTGGCAAAAGCCAATTCCATCCTACACATCATTCAATCGAAAGCGCCGATGGCAGTAGCGGGCTGCATCACCTGTGCCAATGCTGTATTCGACGAGTCGAAGAATGGTTATGAAGTGGAAGTAACTGCCTTCGGGGATTGCTTCAACACAGAAGATCGCTTTGAAGGTGTAACTGCATTTTTAGAAAAAAGAAAGCCTGCCTTCCGGGGTAAATAGTTTTTGTTCCCACCTGCTAACAAAACTTCCAGCCAGAGGTCATCTGCACTATTTCCCAACCGGTGCATGAAATAGCACAGCAGCATCTATGAGGCGCTTGTTTTCACCAAAAGGCTGATAGCTGACTTTGAGTTCATTGCCGCCACCACTATCAAAATACTGCAGGCGAAAAGAATGGTATCCTTTTTCAAGAATACACCGCCCGGATTTTTCTTCAGCACCATGGTTGCCATCATTGTTCACCACTTCTTTCCCGTCAATAAAAAGTAGACTGCCATCATCACTACTGGTAAAAAATTCATAGCCGCTTGTCTTTTCTACTTTGATCCATCCCTCGAAAACAAAACCAAACTTGTCTTTACGTTGTTTGATGGCGATGGAGGGCATAGCTGTCACACCGCTTGACTTAACCGGTGTAGATGCAAGCGCACGCATATCGATCTCATCGGCTTCAAAATATTGGTAACGCAGTCCGGCCTGCAAATTTGCGGGTGCCTTCACAGCTTTAAACAGGGAGAGTCCTTTCAATGCTACTTCGGCCGTATCTGCCGGTAACATGCCAGCTTCAGCCAGGGCAAAGGCTTTTACTATTCCATCTCCTTTCATCACAAAAGGTTTTTCATAAGCGAGTAATTGTTCATTGCTGCCCACCTGATACCCCAAAGCAATGCCGGGCGCAGGTGGTTGCAGTGTCACCAATGCGCCCGATAAGTCAGCCTGATAAGCAACATCTATTTTCGGCTGCTTACGATAAGCACCGTATCCGGCTATTTTTATAACGTAGGCAGATGAAGTGCTGAATACATTGGGATCAAATGGGGGCAATTGAATCACAACATCATTTCCCTGTAAGGTCGCAGGAAGCGTTGTACCGGTCGCCAATAAGGTGAATTTTTTCAAAGGAACTGTCGGACCTAAGTTTTTCAAAACAATTTTTCCATCAGATGGGTAGCGAGGTAATATCGCATAGAGTTGTTGTTGGGCAGATCGATAAGTATAAAAAACTTCCTTCGTTGCAAAACCGGGAGCCGGATCGACTGTCAGCTTCAGCATAAAATCTTCTCCCTTCTTCGCCTTATAATCGCGTTTGCCTGCGCTCCATTGACAGGTATATTTCCAACGCTCCGTTCCATAGATGGCTTCACCATTTACCGACAACCACTTACCTATGTCGAGTAATCTTTCCTGCATAATGGGTGGAATTTTTCCATGCTCATCGGGACCGATATCAAGGAGGAAATTCCCGCCGCGGCTTACTTTGTCGATGAGGTGATAAATGAGGGACTGCGAGGAATTGTAATCCCAGGCATCTTCTTCCCGATTATAGCCATAGGAATAGCCCATGCCCCGGCTCTCCTCCCAATAATGCTGATCGAAATCGAGCTCGGGCTGATACTCCGGAGTAAAAACAGCACCCTGCTTAAATCGAATGCCACTGCCCCAGCGATCGTAGGTGACCACTTTATCTTTTACCGGACTTTCATTATACATCCAGGCCAAAAACTCTTTCGATTTCCAGGTCGCATCACTGGCATCCCAGTCGCCATCTGTCCAGAAAACATCCGGCTGATAATTATTGATCAGCTCTTTCATTTGCGGCCACACGTGTGTTGAAACGTATTTATCGGGATCCGATTTCCATAATGGATTGAACCATTCAAACAGTGAATAATACATGCCTGCCCGTACAGAAGTTTTTCGAACGGCCCGGAACAGGTCGCCGAGCAAGTCGCGGCGCGGACCCGTAACCAGCGAGTTCCAGCCTCTTCCCCAGGAACGACTGGCATCATTGTTGGGCCAGAGGGCATATCCATCGTGGTGTTTGGAAGTAAGCACGATGTATTTGGCGCCGGATTTTTCGAACAAGCGAGCCCATTCATCCGGGTTATACAATTCAGCCTTGAACTGATCGGCGAGATCATAATATGTCAGGTTCCCGAACCGCTTGCGATGGTATTCTTTCCTGGCACTGTCTCCATTTTCCAGTCCGTGTTGGTACCATTCAGCATACCCTCCCTTGGTGGTGTATCCCGGAACGGCATAAACACCCCAGTGAATGAAAATGCCAAATTTAGCATCCTTGAACCAACCTGGAACCGGTCGGGTATTCAGCGATGACCACTCCGGTAGATAGGGTTGTGCCGCTCCTGAAATGGCAGTTAGCAGAGCAAGGGAAAACAGTATTTTTTTCATAAACGAATTCTTCTCAATGAAATTAAGAAAAACACTTTGAATCCATCAGCGTTATTCAGCCATGTGGAAGAGAAGTATTGAAAATAAAGTCCGGTTATTTCCGCTTCCCGTACCTTTGCCACGACTTTTATTTTTCAAAAAACTTTGATATGGAATACCGGATTGAAAAAGATACCATGGGAACCGTGCAGGTTCCGGCACATGTTTACTGGGGTGCACAAACACAGAGAAGCATTGAAAATTTTAAAATAGCACAAGACATCAACCGCATGCCGCGGGAAATCATTGAGGCATTTGCTTACTTGAAAAAAGCTGCGGCCATGACCAATATGGAAGCCGGCGTTTTACCGCAGGAAAAATCTGAACTGATCAGCCGGGTGTGTGATGAAATACTGAGTGGACAACTTAACGATCAGTTTCCGCTGGTAGTTTGGCAAACCGGCAGTGGTACCCAGAGCAATATGAACGTGAATGAGGTGATTGCCTATCGCGGACATGTGATCAAAGGGGGTGCGCTCACGGACGCAGAAAAATTTCTACACCCGAATGATGATGTGAACAAATCACAATCATCGAATGATACTTTTCCCACTGCGATGCACATTGCTGCCTATAAAGTGTTAATTGAAAATACCCTTCCGGGAATTCAGGCATTAAGAGATACGCTCGCAGCAAAAAGCAAGGAGTTCATGCACATCGTAAAGATTGGCAGAACCCATTTTATGGACGCCACCCCACTAACGCTGGGACAAGAATTAAGCGGATATGTGGCACAATTAGACCATGGCATGAAAGCCATCCGTAATACCCTAAGCCACTTGAGTGAGTTAGCATTAGGTGGCACTGCTGTAGGTACCGGCATCAATACCCCTCCCGACTATGATGTGAATGTCGCAGGCCATATTGCCCGCCTCACCGGATTGCCCTTTGTTACTGCTGCTAATAAGTTCGAATCACTGGCGGCACATGATGCCATTGTAGAAGCACATGGCGCATTGAAGACGGTGGCGGTTAGTCTGATGAAAATTGCGAATGACATTCGCATGCTTTCCTCCGGACCCCGCAGTGGTATTGGAGAATTATTCATCCCTGACAATGAGCCCGGATCATCTATCATGCCGGGCAAAGTGAACCCAACACAATGTGAGGCCCTTACCATGATTGCAGCACAAGTGATGGGAAATGATGTGGCCATCAACATAGGAGGCGCTACCGGACATTTTGAACTCAACGTTTTCAAACCGGTGATGATCTATAACTTCCTGCACAGCGCCCGCCTGATCGGCGAAGGCTGTGTCAGCTTCAATGAAAAATGTGCGAAAGGACTGGCACCCATCGAAGCCAACATTCAAAAGCATGTAAACAATAGTCTGATGCTGGTTACGGCATTGAACACCAAAATCGGCTATTATAAAGCGGCGGAAATTGCGCAAAAAGCACATAAGGAAGGAACCACACTCAAAGAGATGGCGGTGAAATTAGGCTACCTCACAGCAGAAGAATTCGACGAGTGGGTTAAGCCCGAAAAGATGGTGGGTAAGTTGCCGGCTTAACGGCTTCGGTATACTTGTTGTCCGCCAATATACGTTGAAACGACTTTTGTCTTCAACACATCCTGTTCACTTACTTTCATCAGGTCTTGAGAAAGCAGAATGAAGTCCGCCTTCTTGCCAGCTTCCAGACTACCGGTTTGCTTTTCCTGCATGGCAGCTTTTGCTGCCCAAATGGTCATGCCGCGAATCGTCTGCTCGCGGGTAAGTGCATTTTCCATCTGAAAGCCATTGGCCGGAAATCCTTTACTGTCTTTTCGGAAAACAGCTGCTAAAAATGTTTTGTAGGGAGATATATCTTCTACGGGGAAATCGGTACCCAGTGGTATCCAGCCATTTTGTTCCAGCAGTTGCTTGAAAGCATATCCTCCTTTTAATCGTTCACTACCGAGACGTTCTCCTGCCCAATACATGTCGCTGGTGGCATGGGTGGGTTGCACGGAAGGAATGATGTTGTTATCGCCATAGTAAGCGAAGTCATCCGGATGAATTACCTGTGCATGTTCGATGCGCCAGCGGCGATCGTTTTTGCCTTTCAGGTATTTTGCATAGATCTTCAACAGGGCCCGGTTGGCACTGTCGCCGATGGCATGGGTGCACATTTGAAAATTACTGTTGACCAACCTGGCAGCGACAGAGTCATAATGTGCAATGCTGCGCAGAAGAAATCCCTTCCAGCCTGCCTGGTCGGTATAATCATGTATCAAACAGGCGCCGCGACTTCCCAGGGCACCATCACCATATACTTTAAAAGAGGCGACGCGCAAGCGATCGGTCTCATAAGGTCCCCGCTTCAGCCATACCGCATAATTTTCTTCCTGATCGCTGAGCATCACATTCAGCCGCATGGCAAGTTTGCCTTTCTGTTGTAGTGAGTCAATGAATTGCACCATTGCGTTGGGTAATCCGCAATCGGTAATGCTGGTGAGTCCCATAGCAAAACAATTTTCCTGTGCCTGCAATAGCATTTTTTCCATAGCGGCGGGGTCAGGAGCTGGCATGGCTTTGTAAACTGCGTTATCGGCATTATCGATCAGCACCCCGGTCGGTACACCTCCTTTGGTAAGGATGGCTCCGCCTTCAATGATCTGACCGGCTTGTATACCTGCGCGTTTCAGTGCTGCTGCATTAGCGATCGAAGCATGGCCATCGATGCGGGTGAGTACAACAGGGCGGGTAGGAAATGATTCATTGAGGAGGCGGTTATCGGGAAATTGTTTTCCGGGCCATTTATTCTGATCCCAGCCACGGCCTTCTATCCATTCAAGGGCAGGATGATCTGCAGCGAATTGCTTCACGCGCTCCACCGCTTCTTCCCAACTGGCGGTACCAAACAGATCAACGGTATTTAAAGATTGGCCATACCCTACGAAATGGGCGTGGGCATCGATCCAGCCCGGATAGATGGCTGCGCCACCTGCATCAACTTGTTGTGCAGCAGTATAGGAGGTCAATATAAGGTCATTGGTTCCCGTAGCCAGGATTTTACCATCCTTGATGGCGATCGCTTCAGCAACAGAAAAAGAACTGTCAACGGTATAGATTACACCGTGATGAACGATCAGGTCTGCCTGCTTCTTTCCGCAGGAAATGAAAAACAAAAAAATCAGGAGTGGTAAAACTTGCTTCATGCCGTCAGGTTTTTGTCGGCGATCAAAGCCGCGGTTACTGCAACAATTCGCGGGGTTTGATGCCGGTATGTTTTTTAAATGCAGCGGAAAAATGGGAGATAGAGGAGTAACCCAGTTGGGCTGATACATCAGTTACACTAAGGCCCTTTTCATAGAGCAAGTACTTCGCATGTTCCATGCGCTGTTGCTGATAATAATCAAAGATGGTGGTGCCAAAGATTTCTTTGAATCCCTTTTTCACATAACATTCGTTCATCGCCACTTTCCGGCTAAGGTCTTTGATGGTAATGGGATCCCCGATGTGTTCGAGTAAAATATCGCGTGCCAGCAAAATTCGCTCCCTACCGGCCTCATCGGCCAGGAATTTACAGGCGAACACTTCTTCTTTGTCTGCCTCAAGGTTGTTGAGTGCGTAGAGCAACAATTCATGAATACGGGCATTCACATAGATGTTTTCCATGGAGCCGGTGTAGCTGTGGTTCAGGAGTTGATCGAGCACATTCCGCTTGCGGGCAGCCAGCGGATATAACTGGGTAAAGGAAGCAGGATGGCGGAATGCCAACACTTCGTCGCGGGTGCCAGCGAGCTTGATATTTTGTATGAACTGACCTAAAAAATTGGCAGTAAAATGAAAGGTAAACAGGTCGATGGTGGCATGTTTTCCGGCACAACCATCTGTCGGCAGTTGGGCACAACTGGAGCAGTTTTTTTCGGGACAGTAGCGATTACCGCTGATGCAGTAACGAAGTTCCAAATATTGCTCCTGTGGACGAGCAGGTTGGTAGTGATATACCAGCATGCCGGTATCCTGAACAGCCATGGGAAAATTCGCTTTGTAACGACGAATGTCATACTGCACCGAACCGGGTATATTCCGGTGGTTGTGGTACAGCAAATTTGCATCGTCGAGCAGCGCATGGTTGCCTTCCCAGGTCAGTATTTCCTGTTCAATTGTCATGAGTCTGCAAAGGTACGTCATTTCAGGGGAATCAAGGCTTTTAACGGCCGTGAACGGGCTTCTCCGAAAGGGGGTATAAACGGGCTGAAATTGGGGAAAAACAGGGGATTTTTCAGTCCCTAAAACGGGCATTTTTCAGTAGATTTGCCTACTTTATTTTTTAATCACTCACTTACCTCAAAACACATACATGCAGCAGGATCCGGCAGAACAATCCGCACAGGAAAAAGAGCAGAAAAAACAGGCATACGGAGCAGATAGTATTCAGGTATTGGAAGGACTGGAAGCCGTTAGAAAAAGGCCCGCCATGTACATTGGCGACATCGGAATCAAAGGTCTTCACCACCTCGTATATGAAGTAGTCGATAACTCAATCGATGAGGCGCTGGCAGGATATTGTAAACACATCACTGTCACCATCCATCACGATAACTCGGTGAGTGTGCAGGATGATGGCAGGGGTATTCCCACCGGCATCAATACAAAGGAAAAGAAAAGTGCACTCGAGATCGTAATGACCGTATTACACGCAGGTGGTAAATTCGACAAGGATACCTACAAGGTTTCCGGCGGATTGCACGGTGTGGGGGTGAGTTGCGTGAACGCCTTGAGTACCCGCCTGAAGGTAACAGTGCAGCGGGAAGGAAAGGTATTCGAACAACAATACCATACCGGTATTCCAGACTATGAAGTGCGGGAAATCGGTGTCAGCGACAAAACCGGAACCCTGGTGCATTTCTGGCCCGATGCCACTATTTTTCAAGAGACGGTTTACCGGAAAGAAATTCTGGAAGGTCGCCTGCGGGAACTTTCCTACCTGAACCGCCGCATACACATTACCCTGCACGATCTAAGGGAAATCGACGAAAACGGTAAAACCTATGAGCGCAGTTTTTACAGCGAAGGGGGAATCACCGAATTCGTACAAATGCTGGATAAGAGCGGAAACAGAAACCCCATTATTCCGGCGCCCTTGTATGTGGAAGGTCTGGATACCAGCTCCAATATAGCCGTGGAGGTAGCACTTACCTACAATGATGATTTCAAAGAACATATTTTTTCCTACGTTAATAACATCAACACCATTGAAGGGGGAACCCATGTGACAGGCTTCCGAACGGCCCTCACACGTGTTTTCAAAACGTATGGTGATAAGCAGGGACTTTTTGAAAAAGCCAAGGTGAGCATCGAGGGTGATGATTTCCGTGAGGGACTGAGTGCCATCATTTCCGTAAAAGTACCGGAGCCGCAATTCGAGGGACAGACAAAAACCAAATTGGGAAATAGTGAGGTAAGCGGTATTGTTCAAACCACCGTTGCCCGGGCACTGGAAGCTTTTCTGGAAGAAAATCCCCGCGAAGCTAAAAACGTCATTTCCAAGATTATCCTGGCTGCACAAGCGCGGGTAGCCGCGAAAAAAGCCCGCGACATGGTACAGCGGAAATCGGTGCTGAGCGGCGGTGGCTTGCCCGGTAAACTGGCTGACTGCAGTGAGCGGGATCCGGAAAAATGTGAGCTATTCCTGGTCGAGGGAGACTCTGCCGGTGGTACAGCCAAACAAGGCAGGGATAGAAGTTACCAGGCCATCTTGCCACTCCGGGGTAAAATCTTGAACGTTGAGAAAGCCATGGAGCATAAGATCTACGAAAATGAGGAGATACGGAATATGTATACGGCATTGGGCGTAACCGTTGGTACGCCGGATGACCCCAAAGCACTTAACATGGGTAAGTTGCGCTACCACAAGCTGGTGATCATGACCGATGCCGACGTGGATGGCTCTCACATCGCAACATTGATCCTCACTTTCATTTTCAGGTACATGAAAGAGTTGGTAGAGCAGGGTTATGTATACATTGCCCAACCACCCCTCTACCTGGTGAAGAAAGGTAAAGACCAGGCCTATGCTTACAGTGAAGAACAACGCAAAGCCAACATTGAAAGAATCGGGGGTGGAAAAGATGATAGTGTAACCGTTCAGCGATACAAGGGTCTGGGTGAAATGAATGCCGATCAGCTTTGGGAAACGACGATGGATCCTTCGCGCAGAACCCTGAAATTAGTGACCATTGAGAGTGCCGCCGAGGCCGACAGAATATTCAGCATGCTGATGGGCGATGAAGTGGCTCCCCGCAGAGAATTCATTGAAACCCATGCCCGCTACGCGAAAATTGATGCTTGATTTGAGTAGCATCATCACTTTAGGGGTATATGTTGTGGATTAAATGTTACCCGGTGGCAAGGGGTAATTGTACAAAAATGACTTATCTTGTATTCAGTAAAGAATTAAAATTTTTATTCATACCAAAAAACAAATAACATGGACACTTCAAAAATGATCAAAGCATATTGCCTGAAAACCAAAGAAAAAAATGTTCCTATGCAGGATGCGGTTGTCACCAAAACTGCTCGCGGCGGTTATATGGCAGCTGGCCATGATGGAAAAGGTAATAAGATGGCTGCTATTCTGAGTGAAGCCAAGGCCCTGGCAGCTATCAAAGATGGTGTTGCTAAGAAAGGATTCTAAGCGAATCATCGGGTTTCCTACCCGGTATAGAACCAATTAAGTCAACTATTTTACTTCTATGGCGTGCGCTTTGCGCATGCCATTATTTTTTAGCACCTGCCGACAACTGCTGCTTGTCCAGCTGCAAAAATTGATGCATTGAATGAAGAAAATCGAGTACATCACGCATGTGCTGCATTTGATCAACCACCATTAGAATCATCCTACCTGTTTGACGCAGCCTTGCCTTATTGGTTCCCTCCTGCAAGAACTGCAACACCCCTTTGAACAAACTAGATTCGAAATAAGGTGAATCGGGACGGTTGATGAAGTAACAGCGAAGTATGTTGTCTTTCAGCGTCAGCTTTTCAAATCCAATATCAACTGCGAGCCAGCGGCTTTGAATCGTCAACATCAACTCTTTGACAGGTTCCGGTAAAGGACCGAAACGGTCTGTCAACTCTTGCTGCAACTGCTCTATCTCGTCAGCTGTTTCGCAATTATCCAGTCGGGTATATAATGACAATCGCTCAGTAATGCTCTCTACATAATCGTCGGGTATCAGAATTTCACGATCGGTATCAATGGTACAGTCGCTCACATATTCGTCTTGCCGCGTTATCTCTTCTTTGAAAACATCGGCAAAATCAGATCGCTTGAGTTCGCGTATGGCTTCATCTAAAATTTTCTGGTACATTTCGAGTCCGATCTCAGCAATGAACCCACTTTGCTCTCCTCCGAGCATATTACCGGCACCGCGGATATCAAGATCGCGCATAGCAATTTGGAATCCACTACCGAGATCACTGAATTGCTCCAATATCTGAAGTCGTTTGCGGCTATCGGGTGCCAGGGTTGCAATAGGTGCAAGCAGATAGCAGAAGGCTTTTTTATTGCTTCTGCCTACCCGCCCCCGCAATTGGTGCAGATCGCTCAACCCAAACTGGTGTGCATTGTTGACGATGATGGTATTCACGTTGGGAATATCTACACCACTCTCCACAATGTTGGTACAGATCAATACATCATACCTGCGCTCAATAAAATCTAATATCCGCTCTTCCAACTCATGCCCTTCCAATTGTCCGTGGGCATAACCGACCGACAGATCCGGACAGAGCGACTGAATCAACGCGGCCATTTCTGAAAGTCCCTGAATCCGGTTATGAATGAAAAAGACTTGTCCGCCCCGCCCCGTCTCGAAATAGATGGCCTCCCGGATGTAGTCATCATTGAATACATGCACTTCGGTTTGTATCGGCAATCGATTGGGTGGCGGTGTATTGATGATACTGAGATCCCGTGCCCCCATCAAGCTGAATTGCAATGTGCGCGGAATGGGCGTGGCAGTGAGGGTCAGGCAATCAACATTGGCACGGATGGTCTTCAGTTTTTCTTTATGTGCCACACCGAATTTCTGCTCTTCATCAATCACCAGTAATCCCAGGTTCTTAAAAGACACTTCCTTACCAAGGATGCTGTGCGTACCAATGAGTATATCTATTTTTCCGGCGGCTAATTTTTGCAGTGTCTCTTTTTTCTCTTTGGCTGATTTAAATCGGTTAACGAAATCTACTGTCACCGGAAAATCTTTCAACCGCTCCTGAAATGTCTTATAGTGTTGAAATGCAAGGATAGTAGTGGGAACCAAGACTGCTGCCTGTTTACCATCGATGCAGGTTTTAAATGCAGCGCGTATGGCGATTTCTGTTTTTCCAAAGCCTACGTCTCCACAAATCAATCGGTCCATCGGACTCTCATTCTCCATATCTTTTTTCACATCAGCAGTTGCCTTACTCTGATCAGGGGTGTCTTCAAAAAGAAAAGATGCTTCCAGCTCATGCTGCAGGTAATTATCCGGACTGTGAGCAAAGCCATGTAAAGTTTTTCTGCGGGCATAAAGCTTGATCAGGTCGAATGCCAGTTCTTTTACCTTGGTTTTGGTTTTTTCTTTCAGCTTTTGCCAGGCATCACTTCCTAACTTATTTACTTTCGGCAGTGTGCCATCTTTCCCTGAAAACTTAGAAATCTTGTGCAGGGAATTGATGTTCACATATAAGATATCGGAGTCTTTATAGATCAGGCGAACGGCTTCCTGCCATTTACCATTGACTTCAATTTTTTGTAAGCCACTGAAAACACCTACACCATGGTCGATGTGTGAAACAAAATCGCCTGGCTGCAGTTCCCGCAAGGTTTTGATGGTAAGGGCCTTGTTCTTATTGAATGCCTGCTTGACACGATATTTATGGTAACGCTGAAAAATCTGGTGATCGGTGTAACAAACCACTTTCAACTGATCATTGATAAAGCCTTCGTGAATAGCTGTATTGACTGGAATAAAATCGATACTCGTCTGCAGGTCGGAAAAAATTTGCGATAATCTTTCCAGCTGCTTGACCTGTTCGGCAAATAAAAAAAGCTGGTAGCCGGCTGCCTCTTTTTCCTTCCAGTCAGCGATCAGCCAGTCAAAACGCCGGTTAAATGAAGGTTGTGAGCGCGTAGCGGCATCTAATTCCAGTGTCGCATTTCCGGAGGGTGTGCCTATTTCGACTACATGCCGCATCTTCAGCCAATCGTTCCATTCTGTTGAGCAAAAGAAGTCTTGCTCCTGTAAGCTTTGTACCTGGCGGGCATCTTCCTCATCCCAGTTTTCAGTTGCGGTACCAGAAGTCGGTATTTGATCAAAATGCTGAAATGCTTCCAACTGCTCGTCCAGCTTGGCTGCCAGGAAAGAGCTATCTTTTAACCAGATGACAGTTTCCTCCGGCATAAATGCCGGCAGGGGAATTTTATTTTCAGCCGTAAACTGCGTTTCAATGTGGGGAATGATGTTTACCTGCA
>JBEIUM010000262.1:0-3428 GCA_040374385.1 Sediminibacterium sp.
AGGTTTACAGCCCGGAACGACAGTATACGTGAAAGCATATGGCGATGGAAGTTACACAGACGATTATGAGGACCCCATAACAGGATTGACTGTTTTCCCTTGTCTTGCTCCCAATGGTTCAAAAGTGATTTCCTTTGTGGTTCCCGTGATACAATAACGTTGCTTGTTGAATTATCTCATTTGTCCTTTTTGAATCATTATTCATTTATCCAAGTTTTCTTCTAAAACAATGCTGCTATGCGCTTTCAATCCGTTGTAAAATCTTTGCTACCGGTTTTTTTTATTACTACTGTGTTACATGGTCATGCACAAAACAGTGCAGTCATTGATGCCATCATTAAAGAGGGAACCGAAAATTCTGCTTTGAAGCGTATGGGACATGAGTTGATAGACCAGATTGGTCCGCGACTGGTTGGTACGCCCCAGATGCAAAAGGCCAATGACTGGGCTGTCAATACCTATGCCGGCTGGGGAATAGCTGCCAGAAATGAGGCATGGGGGAAATGGAAAGATTGGGAAAGGGGTGTTACGCATCTTGACATGCTCACCCCCAGAATGCACACCATTGAATGTACACAACTTGCGTGGAGTCCCTCCACCCGCAAAAAAGGTGTACAGGGTGAGGTAATCATACTCCCCGACCTGGCCGACTCGCTTGCCTATAGTGCGTGGATGAATACGGTGAAAGGGAAAATGGTCATGATCTCCATGCCGCAACCCACCGGTCGACCAGATTATAATTGGCAGGAGTTTGCCATGAAAGAATCATTCGAAAAAATGAAGAAGGAGCGAACTGCGCAAACTGCCGCCTGGCGCAATCGTATTGTTAAGACCGGACTAACCAACAAGCAATTGGTAAGAAAACTGGAAGATGCAGGTGCCATTGCTATTCTCACCCACAACTGGTCATCGGGTTTTGGCGTTGATAAGATATTCAGTGCTTCCACCTTTAAAATTCCAACGATAGACGTTGCTTTGGAAGATTATGGTATGCTTTATCGGTTAGCTGAGTCGGGGCAACCTCCGATGCTGCATTTAACGAGTACATCCCGGCATGGTAATCTAATTCCTGTTTACAATACACTGGCAGAGATGAAAGGGGAGGAGAAGCCTGGTGAATATGTGATGTTATCTGCTCACTTTGATAGCTGGGATGGTGCCACAGGAGCCACCGACAATGGCACCGGTACCCTTATTATGATGGAAGCGATGCGTATACTCAAGAAAGTATATCCGCATCCCAAGCGTACGATTTTGGCTGGGCATTGGGGCAGTGAAGAGCAGGGACTCAACGGGTCAAGGGCTTTTGTAGAAGATCATCCTGAAGTGGTTGATCATCTCCAGGCATTATTCAATCAGGACAATGGTACGGGACGAATAGTCAATATTTCCGGTCAGGGATTTCAGCAGTCAGGTACCTTTTTTAATCGCTGGCTGGCAGCAGTACCCGATACCATGAAAAATCGTATTCGTACGAATTTTCCCGGTGCACCGGGAGGTGGTGGAAGTGATTTTGCCTCTTTTGTAGCAGTAGGTGCCCCGGGCTTTTCATTGGGTGCACTGGGCTGGTCTTATTTTAATTATACCTGGCATACCAATCGCGATACGTATGATAAGATCGTGTTTGATGACTTACAGAATAATGCATTATTAGTTGCCATGCTTGTATACATGGCTTGTGAAGATCCGGAAACATTTCCGCGTGATAAGGCGCCGATTTCAGGAACGGCGACCGATCGAAATGGGCAGCCCATCAATGCCTGGCCCAAGCAGGTAAAAGCCATCCGGGTCGGACCGGTAGAATAAGATCAGGGGTAACGAAGTTTTAATTGTTGCCAGGCTGTAAGACATGCCTCTTTCGGGGCTTTGTTGACAACCGTATTTGATTGGGTAAACTTTTTGGATTGTGCTATCCGATCGGAAGTAATCGGGTGCGTGCTAAGAAAAGATAAGCCAATGCCATGATCCGGATGGGCCAACTGCAACGATTCCATCAGCTTTGTCATGCCGGCGGGGTCTATACCATTTTCTTTCATCATTTCCTGCCCTTTCCAGTCCGCCTCTGCTTCCAGTTGTCGGGAATACTGCAGGGTTTGCAGCATTCCGGCCTGTTGGATCAGGGTATTGCCCAGTCCACTGTAATTGCTGCCAATCATTGAAAATAAATAGGCGGAAGTCAGACTGCCCAGCATTTGTTGCAGGCTGTGTCTTTTATTTACATGGGTAGCTTCATGGGCCAGCAAAGCGTACAATTCCTCAGGCTGTTGCAGCGCAGCGATGAGTCCTGAATATACTACGATGTTCCCGCCGGGTACCGCAAAAGCATTGGCTGTCGTGTCATCAACTAATGTAAGCTCAATGGGATAATCTTTGCTCATAGCATAATCGGAGGCGAAAGTTTTCAGCAGGACTGTTCCTGAACTATCAATTTTACTATCGGCGATCGCATTTGGAAAAATTTGTTTCCCCCATTGAATTTCCTGCTTCACGGGAATGAGCTGAACCAGGAGTGGTGGCAGTCCTTTAAACAGCAGGTAGAGAAAAGAGAAACCAATGATAATGAACAAAGCCACTAGCCAGCCAGTATTACGTTGATAAGTTCTGCGGAACCAACCGGTGTGCCCTTCATTTATTTTCGCTTGTAGTGATTGAAATACCGGGTGTGTCAGGGGTAAAATTAAATATTCAGTACTGCCGCGATTTAGATATACATAGGCTTGTTGGTGAATAATTTTATAGTGACAGGTACGAAAGGGGTAGAAAATTTCTTTTGCTTCCGGGTGATGGGGATCGATGATCGACAAGACATCTTCATAGAGTGTCACCTGCACCTCATGTGGTTTTGCCACTACTCCGTTAAAATAAGTAAATGTGCCTTGCCAGATCATATATCAGATAATGAATCCAAAGTCTAAGAGGTCGGCCATGTCTTCACCGGTTGCATCATCAAAATCTTCCTGGTGTTGTTCGATTTCTTCCAGCGAAATATTACCGCTTATTTGAATGTTGTTGGCAACGAAATTTAGAGAGCGGGTGATTACCCAAGGTAAACCCAGTCCCAACGTGAAAATCAGCAGTAGAAAGTTTCCGGCTATGAGTGAAAAAAAGCCACCCGCAGTAGCGATCGACTGAAATTGTATTTGCTGATCATTCCGATGAAGTCGAAGGTTATTCACAAAAAATCTGAATACTTCAAGTTGCCACCAAAAGAAATAGATACCCAGTGTAAAAAAGGTAAGTATATAACCGACCAGGTTCATCACAAAGAAATCACCTCCTTGTCCGTAATAGCTGAAACGGGCATCTCCCATCCGAATGTGATCGATCAGGTAGCGGCGTAATTTCATGTAAAACCAGGGGCCATAAAATCCTAAGGTAATGATGGTCAGCAATACGCCACCAAAAAATAGTTTGGTCAATTCACCCCG
>JBEIUM010000287.1:0-2715 GCA_040374385.1 Sediminibacterium sp.
ACCGTTCCAGACGGTAAAGTAATCACCGAAACCGGCAATACCTTCACGACCAGGGAAGAGGGTGTAAAAAACTTTACCAGCAAGATTGGGGTAAACTATGAACAAGGTAAAATAGTACCGGTGAATTTTGATCTGAAAAGATCTGATAAATACAGTGAAGGAGATTATAAAATTGAAATCTACCACAATGGGTTTAAAATCGGACAGGGTATTAAAACCCTGAAGAAGGGTGGACTTTTTGGATAGTTTTTTCTAACCATCATTTTTTTGCAGCCGGTATCATTACCGGCTGTTTTTTTATACCCAAGCGCTAAACAAGGCATTTGGCGTTATTTCATTTAATTTTATAGTGAAATGTCTGATATGTCTTTTCGACCCTCCTGGAAAGTTTTACTGATTGTTTTTGCGCTATTGGGCGTGATTAGTAGTGTCTTTTACTCGCGCCATTTATCAAATCGTCTCGAACAAGATGAACGTATACATGTGAATACCTGGGTAGAGGCCCAACGCACCATTTTGCAGTCTTCCGATAGTGCCAGCATTACATTAGCCACCCAATTATCGGTTCAGAACAATCGAATACCCATCATTGAGACCGATGAAAAAGATCAGATAACCGGCAATTACGTGAACCTCGACAGCCAATTGGTACAGCAAGATCCCGACTACCTCAAAAAGCAACTTCAGATTTTTAAACAGCATCAACCCAAGCCAATTGTCTTGGTATTGAAAGAAAAGCCCTTCACAGCCAATTATTACTACTATGGTAAGAGTTCCCTCTTAGATGAAATTCGATGGTATCCATTGATACAATTGCTGATCGCCAGTTTATTTATTGCCCTCATGATTGCGTCCCTCCGTTATGTCAATAGAAATCAACAGAACATACTCTGGGTATCTATGGCCCGTGAAACGGCCCATCAACTGGGAACACCAGTGAGCAACCTGAAAGGATGGGTGGAATTATTGAAAGAGCGGCCGGAAAACGCCGACATAGCCCGGGAACTGAATAAAGATGTAAATCGCTTGCAGTTGGTGACAGATCGGTTTGGGAAAATCGGTAGTGCACCCAGCCTGGAAAAAGAATTTCCCGCAACCCGCATTAATGATGTGGTAGAATATATGAGTCGACGCATGGGCGGTCAGGTAAAAATCAATTGTGCACTCGATGAGATACAGCATACAGCTGCCATGCTATCCGCACCACTCTTTGACTGGGTGATAGAAAACTTACTTAAAAATGCCCTGGATGCACTGGAAGGTAAGGGAGCAATCACAATTAAAGGAACGAAGGAAGGGCAATCACTGCTGATCGATATTTCCGATACCGGCAAAGGAATGAGCAGCCATGAACGGGAGGCCGTTTTTGCTGCTGGCTATACAACAAAGAAAAGAGGTTGGGGTTTAGGACTCGCACTTACCCGCCGCATTGTGGAAGAATACCATGGAGGCAAAATAAGTATCCGCTGGTCTGAACCGGGAAAGGGAAGTTGCTTCCGGGTAGAAATACCACAAATTACAGATTAACCGACCCCCACCCTACTTCAGGATAATAGCAGCCAAGGGCGGCAGGTTTAGTGTTATCCGATAGCAGTTGGTTGCTTTATCGACAAGGGTAGACTTAATTTCCGGATTGAAAACATTTCCGGTTCCCCAATAAGCGGCATCATTGCTATTGAAAACCTCCTTCCATTTTTTCTTTCCATACACATAAATTTCCCAATCATTTCTCACGATGGGTGTCACATTCATTACAATGATCATTCGATCGGAAGCCTTCTTTCCAATCCGGCTGTATACCATAACCGATTCACTTTTATGGTTCAGATCAATCCATTCAAAACCACCCGGCTCAAATTGTTTTTCGTACAAGGCCGGCTCTGCCCGATAGATACTATTGAGCTGACGAACACAGTTCTGTAACCCTTTGTGGCATTCAAATTGCAATAAATACCAGGGTAACTCACTTTTATAATTCCACTCCAGTGTACTGCCAAATTCATTGCCCATGAAGAGTAATTTGGCACCCGGATGCGTAAACATATAGGTATACAATAAACGGAGATTGGCAAATTTTTGCCACTCGTCGCCGGGCATTTTATAAATCATTGGACTCTTACCATGCACTACCTCATCATGGCTAAGTGGCAGCATGAAGTTCTCATCATAATAATACATCATACTGAAGGAGAACTTATCTTGATGAAACTGTCGAAAAACAGGATCCATCTTGAAATAATCGAGGGTATCATGCATCCATCCCATCATCCATTTCATACCAAAACCGAGACCACCCTCAAATGTAGGCCGACTGATTTTTGGCCAGTCAGTGGCTTCTTCAGCTATGGTTTGCACATCGGGAAAGTCGCGGTAAAGGGTTTCGTTTAGGTCTTTAATGAAAGCGATGGCCTCCAAGTTTCCATTTCCCCCGTACTCATTGGGTTCCCATTGATGAGCAGATCGGCTGTAGTCGAGTCGAAGCATCGAACTAACTGCATCCACTCTTAATCCATCGGTATGAAATCGGTCGCACCAGAAACGGGCACTGCTGATCAAAAATGATTTTACTTCACCCCGCTTATAATTAAAAATATAGGAATTCCAATCGGGATGATACCCTTTGCGCATATCGGCATATTCGTACGTATGCGTGCCATCGAACATAAACAGTCCATGCGCATCATAGGGAAAGTGAGAGGGTACCCAATCAAGAAT
>JBEIUM010000114.1:0-7836 GCA_040374385.1 Sediminibacterium sp.
AGAGGAGTAAGACGAAGAAAAAAAACGCCTGCAATATGATTGGAAACTGGGTATAAGTTTAATGGACCTCGTAGCCAACCGTTTTCAATATGCTGCCTATTCCCGCAGCTGGGCAGACCCCATTTATCCTATTTCAGATGGATCAATTGAAAATACGCTGACAGGCGCTTCCAGTCTTACCGGACTGGTTGATTCTATTAGCAGTTTGTTTACGACCATCAATCCCGCTACCGGTTTATTTCGTGTCAGCCTACCCACCCGGCTGATTCTAAACTTCGATAAAAAAATTTATGGGGGCATCTATGTCAACACCAACCTTAGTCTGAACTTCTTTTCAGATGCTTCACCCCGTAAATGGCGAACGAATGATAATAATTTACTGGCCATAACCCCCCGGTGGGAAAAGAGAGCACTTGGATTTTTTCTGCCGCTCCAACTAACCCAGCAAGGGCATTTTTGGCTGGGCGCAGCAGTTAAGTTAGGCCCATTGACACTGGGTCTGCATAGTTTTGAGCTAACCAAAGCGCTGGCACGGGAGCCCAATTTAAGGGGTGGTGGCTATTTGTTATTTTCTATTCATCCTTTTGGGAAAAAGAAAGTGCCGAACAACCTGGAGTGCTGGGAAAACTAAAATGACCCCATTGGGGTCATAGCGGTACTGCGCTCAGAAATGTATCCCTTAAGTTTACTGGACAGCCTGGATATTGGCAGCCTGTTTACCCTTTTTACCATCGGTAATTTCAAAACTCACTTTTTGTCCTTCTTTCAGTGATTTGAAACCACCCATATTAATGGCTGAGAAATGAGCAAACAAATCTTCGCCCCCATCATCAGGGGTAATGAATCCGAATCCTTTGGCATCATTGAACCATTTTACTACTCCGGTTGGCATATTTATCGGTTTATTTTCCCCAAAATACAAAAAAAACTGCTCCTGCCATTATATTCCGTTTTTTTTATCGTTCTTACATTTGTAGCAGCAGGTCGGTACCGGGTGTAAATAACATCTATCAGCCTGAAAATATTAATTTAGCGACATGAAAGAGAAGAATGCAACAACCGTCAGTTTCAATAGCTTAAGTGGCTCCAATTATGCTTCACTGACGCTTCTTTGCCTCTATGTACTGGTCGATTTTATTCCACGGGGCGAATCCATTGATTTCAACGGACCGCAATGGCTCTACCTAAGTATCATCAACCTCATCACCGTTGCCTATTTATTCAGTGCTAGCCGGGGCAGAACCAATGAAATAAGTCAACAGTTTACGCAGTCAATTTCCCAGGCACCCGCCCTGATGTATACTGCCTTTTGCATTTTATCGGGCCTCAGCTTCTTTTTTGCCTTTAATAAGAATGAATTTGTTGTTTGCTATGCCCGTTGTGTGATTGCCTTTATAGCATTTGCCAATATGGTATGCCTGCTGCGTCAGACAAATAAAATTATCCCCTTCCTAGCCCAGGTTGTTTCATTGGTGCTTCTATACAATGTTTTAAGTGCCTTGAAGATATTTTTTAATGATGTGGGTGAACTAGGTTTTGATGCCGCAGTATTGAATATGAAAGGGGTTACAGGAAACAAAAACATCTTCGCCAGCGCCATCGTGGTTAAACTCCCCTTTGCCCTTTACTGTGTGTATGCCGGTACCAGTTGGAAAAGAATCATCAATCTGGTCATATTATTCCTTGCCCTCTATGCCCTCGCACTGGCCAATGCCCGCTCATCCTATATCGGCATCTTATTTCAATTAATTGTATTCCTTGCCTATTGTATATATGAATTTCTAAGCCACAAGGACGCCAGAAAGATGCTGCAGGATGTTTCCCTGTTTTTAATCCCCATCGTGCTGGCTGTAATGTTATCACAAATCACTGTAGAGACGCAACGTAGGAACATAATTGATGGAGAAAAAGGCTCATTTGGTACTGTTACGGAAAGAATCAGTAATATAGGACTTACAGACAAGTCATCGTCTGGCCGCTTAGGAATCTGGGCAGTTGGCATCGACTTGTTCAAACATTATCCACTCACGGGAAGGGGGTATGGTAACTGGAAAATCACTTCGCAGGAATTCGATCAATTCAGCAATGACGATAACTCGATGAGTGTGCACGCACACAATGATTTTATTGAAGCGTTTGGTGAAAGTGGTATCCTGGGCGGTATCGCCTACCTGTTGGTTTTCATTCTGCTGCCTTTTTATTCATTAAAGAACTTATTATCCGCCTCCATTCCACGCAATGAAAAAATCATCTTGCTGCTCTCACTCATCGGACTGGCAGGATATTTTACAGATGCCTTCCTGAACTTCCCCATGGAAAGGGCCACCATGCAAACCTATTTCTTTCTGCTGTATGCAATCAATGCAGTAGAAAATGCGCGACTTAAAAAGTTGAGAAGCCAGGAGACGAATCAAGCACCTAACCGCCTGAAATTTATTTTACCCGTCTTCCTATTACTTACCCTTGGAACGATCTATGTTACTTATCAGACCAACCAATCTATGATCATACAATCTGCCCTGTTTGAAGATGTGAATGCGGATGTGGTTAGCAAAAGAACAACTGAAATCAATGATCAGTTGCCCTCACTGACAAATGTAACAATGTGGGGGTTACCACTGAGTCTGATGAAAGGACGCTATCTGCTCAATGAAAAAAGAATTGATGAGGGAATGGCGATGTTTGAGAATGTGAGGAAAGAAAATCCATACATGTATTATGCCGAATTCATCAAAGGAAGATGGTACTATGAAAACGGATATTACGACAGCGCTTATAAATACGGTGTACTTTGTTTTGAAAAACGTCCGCGGAACGTTGCTTATTTCGGACTACTGGCATTTGTATGTGCGAATAAAAACGACTCGGGTCGCCTCTTCAGAAATTTTAATTTGATTCGTAAGTACAGAAATGACGAGGGTATGGCGAGAGGATGGAATAACTATTTGTATGCGCTACAGCAAATGAAATATCCGACCCGGTTTATGTCAAGGGTAGCTGATTCAGCGCTGGCACTCTTTCCGAAAGATTCCGTCACGGTAAAAAATAGTTTAAAGTTACACAAGGATCTGGGTGATGTACCACCGGATAATATTGCGCAGAACCCGGCATTGCAGGCGCCTGTAGCGCAACCAGGCATCCTTACGCAACAACAACCAGGAGCACCTCCCCCACCCGGCACCCCAGGTGCTCAGCCAGCCCCCACGCCAGCTGCTTATCAGGACAGCTTACGCTTTTACGATTTTTTCAAGCGCGGAAATGAGGCCTTCACAAAAAACGATCTTAAAACCGCCATGGAATTATATGAGAGTGCCCGAAAAATCAATCCGAAATTTTCACCCATAATCGAAAATATCGGACTGGTTCACTTCCTGAATAAGGAATGGGGGGCAGCCCTGCCCTATTTTGAGCGGGTAGTGAATAATAAATGGACAGCCGATGGAAAAGCAGAGTATTATCGGGGTATTTGTCTATACAACGTAGGTAAAGTACCTGAAGGCTGTCAATCATTCCTGACATCGGAAGCAAAAGGATATAGCGATGCCCGCAGATTATACAATCTAAATTGCGTCAATCCACCAGGAACACCGCCTCCGGCTGCACCCAACCAACAAGAATAAAAAAAATCAAAGCTAAAAGTAAAAGGATTAGCGTTTTATTCAAACCGGTAATCATCACCCTCTAGCCGAGCATACTATTCATTTTTTTAGCTGAGAGCATATCATATGAAACAAATTACCTGGGGCATAATTGGCTGTGGCAATGTAACAGAAAATAAAAGTGGCCCTGCCTTTCAACTTGTTCCGAATGCTTCATTGGTAGCAGTCATGCGGAGAGATGCAGTGAAAGCTGCAGACTATGCGAAAAGACACGGCGTTCCAAAATGGTATGACCGGGCAGAAGACCTAATTGCCGATAAGGATGTAAACGCTATCTACATTGCCACGCCACCTGCCTTTCACGCGCCTTATGCATTGGCTGCGTTGAAAGCAGGGAAACCAGTATATGTTGAAAAGCCTTTTGCAACATCACTATCTGAATGCAGCGAAATGGAGACAGCTGCGAACCAATACAACGTACCACTTTGCGTCGCCCACTACCGCAGGGCATTGCCCAAGTTTATTGCCATCAAAGAAATGCTTGCTGAAAAATTAATTGGTGATGTATGTACGGTGCAGATTCGTATGCAGCAACCTGATCAATCGGTTGCCTTGGCTGCAAAGGGCGAAAATAACTGGCGCGTTATTCCTGCCATATCAGGTGGAGGTATTTTTTTCGACCTAGCACCCCACCAACTTGATCTATTGGTCTACTTCTTTGGTCCGGCCATTCATTTCAAGGGTATGGTGCACAACAGGGCAGGCCTATATGAGGCAGAAGATGTAGTAAACGGTATGGCACAGTTATCGAATGGTATACTTTTTAGCGGACAATGGTGTTTCACATCTGCAGCATCCTGCAAGGAAGATATATTTGAAATAACCGGCACAGCCGGAAGAATTGTTTTCCCAACTTTTGGACATGAAGTAACCATTGTTACAAATGAGGGAGAAAAAAGGCTGGAATTCGATCCTCCGAAACATATTCAGCAACCCATGATTGAAAGGGTAACCCGGCATTTTTTAGGTGAAGGACCTAACCCTTGTGCGGCCAGCGAAGCCATGCACTCCTTTAAGATGATGGTCGCTTTTACCAGCAAACAATAATTGCATGCATAAAGAAATGCCGGGGTCGCTACTCGTAAAAGTCTAAATTTTTATTGTAGGTCTCCTCCAGTTGAGACAGTGCAAAAAAAGCAATGCCTAGGGCTGTAATAGCTATCACTACTGCACTATAATAATAGTTACCATTGAACAGGGCAGCCACCCATTGAAAAGCGAAACTGAGGGGAATCACCCAACCTCGAATCAAGTTCAAAGCCGAACTTGTCACCAGGGTACGAATATTGGTGCCGAATTGTTCAGCAGTCAACGTCAACAACATGATAGTGAACCCAACACTGAGTCCCATAAAGGCAAAAAACAGGTAATAGAGAAATAATGAATGACGGGCAAACAGAAAGAATAAAACGATGAACAAACTGTAGGATGCCAGAAAAATAAAGATGGCTTTCTTTCTACTTTTGAGGTATTGACTAAGTAAACCACACAGTGGATCTCCAAATGCGAATCCAAGGAAATTAAAGGATATAACCGTTGCTGCTACTGGCAAAGTAGACATCCCCATGCTTCCGGCTATTTCACGCGTGAAAGTGATGAGTACCCCGGTAGCAAACCAACCGGGCATTCCTACCAATAGCACACATAGAAAGCGCCAGCTGCGGCGACGACTACGCAGAATAATCATAAAGTTCCCTTTCGACACTTTCTGCTCGCCCATATTGGTGAAGAGTCCGCTTTCCACCACACTGAAGCGCAACAACAGCAGCACTACACCCAAAATACCACCAATGATAAAGCTGGTTTGCCAGCTAAAAAATGTGGCGACGATGCCGGCGGTTACAGCCCCAAACATGCCGATACCTCCTACCAGGGCTACTGCCAATCCACGATATTTTCCGGGTATCTGCTCGCTGACCAATGTGATGCCGGCACCCAACTCGCCTGCCAACCCGAGACCTGCCAAAAAGCGGCACCACATATAGCTATCTACATCTTTTACAAATGCATTCAATAGCGTAAATACGCTGTACATAAGAATGGAACCAAACAACACTTTCAATCGACCTAATTTATCACCGATGGTTCCCCATAAAAATCCGCCAATCAGCATTCCCAGCATCTGCGCATTGAGTATATTTCTGGTATGCACAGGCCATTCTATCTCCGGAATGCCTAAGGACCGAAAACTGTCTACACGCTCGGCACTGAAAATGATGATATCATATAAGTCAACAAAAAATCCCAGTGCGGAAACAATCACACCGATGATGGCTTTTTTGCTTACCCTGTCTGCAACTGTTGACGCTTTCATGATGCTTCTGAAGGTGGGGTAGTTTGTTTTAACCAGTCGCCTATACCATAGGGATCGGGATGCACAACTGATACATGTTCATGGCGAATCTGCCATTTATCAGATATTTTGATAAGGACAAAGCTTGCACGAAAAATATTTTCAAACGAACGATCATTGAGCTGTACTTGTAAGCGAATGATACCGCTCACCCATGCCATTTGTTCAGATTCTTCGGTATAGGGCCCTTCAGTCCACTCAATCGCAGTGAGCTGAATGGGCGACAAACAGAAGTCACCCCAGCCCTTGCTGATTTTTGTAAACCCTTTTGAGGTTAATCTTGGACCTTCCAGCACCACGTAGGTAGCTTCATCGGGAACATACTTATCCAATATTCCGGGTAAATCTTTTTCAATGATAACCCGATAGTGTTCGTTCACAGTGTCAAGTGCTGCACCCATATTACATCTCATTGATTTCATCCGCAATGGTGCGCATTGGAACATTGTTTTCAGGATGAGCAACCGCTTCTACTTCCTGCTGCACAATACGCAGGATACGGGCAGTGAAACGAGCGTGCCAGGTTTGCCGTTCTTCGGCTGCCTGGTCATCCGGTACATATTCTTCTATTTCCTTTCTGCTCAATACCCCTTTCGCTTCCAATAAACGTTCGATGCTATCCATGCGTTCATGCAATACCGCCACTTCTGCAGCCACTGCCATACTGATGTTCAATACCCGTTCAACAGCTGGATCATCCAGAAAGTAAGGCCTGCCACCTTTGCTTTTATTTCCCGCCATCAATATATCATTGACCGCATCGGCAGAGGTACTTTCTGTAATGGAAGCACCTGCATGAGATCCACTTAATTCTGTTTTCATATCAATAAATTAAACCGTTGTATAAAAATTTTATTTGTCGGCCTTCCACCCTCCAAATACATTCCAGATTGGACTTCGACCAAAATCTTCGGTCACTTTGCCGTCCTGCTTCTTTTTATCAAGATCGTTGATAGCTTTCACCCCAACCTGCATGAACTGATTCCGGGGAACACCGGCTTCTTCCATCAGATCGATTGGCTCCAGGTCATGCATATGCCCCCAGTAAGGTTCTGCATTATAATAGGCATCCCAATCACGCATGAACTGTTCATACATACTCATTTCAGGTGTATACTGAGGCTGTTCAATATGCAGGTTGAGTCCACCCTTTTTTAATATCCGGTTGATCTCGGCAAAAATTTTATGTATGGCTTTGCCGCCGGTTTCATGCAGGAACATGGTCGTCTGCACCCAATCAAAACTTTCATCCGCAAATTCTTTCATATCGGCAGCATCTGCCTGAATAAATGTGACATTATGTATCCCCAAAGCATGGGCACGTGCCGCACCATAGCGTAACATGGGACCGCCGGCATCTATGCCAATGATATGGGCATCAGGAAATGCCTCAGCAATGGGCAGGGTATTATGACCCAACCCACAACCGATATCCAGGATCTTTTTTGGATGAAAATCGGGATACTTTTCTTTCACCCAGGCAGCAATAGCACGACCACCACCATCGGTGAGACTACCGAGCATTCCACCGCTGGTAACAAACAAACCACTGTCATAATTAGCAGCATTTGATACATCGCCCGGGAAATAGGCTGTGTGGTAACTGCCCGGCATGAGGTGATTATCGACATGGGTAAGGTAAGGGGGTACTTGAAAATTTTCTTTTAACTGAAGATTATCCGTTCCCTTCAATTCGTTGGTGACTTTATTGGCGAGCACATCTGCCTGCCGCAAAACGACTGCCCGACCATTTTGTTGGCGCATTTCCATGGTACTTCTGCGCAGCGCAGCCCACATTTGATATACAGGATCTTTGCGCATGGC
>JBEIUM010000265.1:0-3300 GCA_040374385.1 Sediminibacterium sp.
CTCCGCAATATTGTATATTGAGCAATCAGGATGTAGTCTTGACCTTATTGCCGGATAAATCATTTCCTGTTTTACAGGTCTTTACGCCTGATGATCGCAACAGTATTGCACTGGAGAATCTCAGCGGTGCACCAGATAATTTCAACAATCGTCTGCTGCTGATCAGTTTGGCACCGGGCATACAACATCAGTTCACGACCCGATATGTGGCGGCTGAAAAATCAGGCGCCTAAGGCGATCACACTGATCTCAACGTTGACTCCCTTGGGCAACCCTTTTACAGCAACGGTTTCGCGTGCAGGAAAGGCTTCGGTAAAATAAGAGCCATACACTTCATTTACTTCAGCAAACAAAGACATATCAGAGAGAAAGATCGTGGTCTTCACCACCTTATCTAAGCTGGTGCCTGCGGCATCCAGAATAGCAGTAAGATTTTTCATGACCTGGTGCGTCTCTGCCTGTATACTTTCCAACTGGAGTCCGCCTGCTGCGGGAATAATGGCTACTTGTCCGCTGACGAAAACAAAGCCATTGGCTTTGATGGCCTGATTGTACGGTCCGATGGGAGCAGGTGCTGCGAGTGTATTGATGACTTCTTTTGACATAGCTATGAAATATTCAGCAAATTGACTACATTTCAGTGAACCTGCCAACCTATTTTTGTGCAGGTATAAAAATGAACGATATGTCATTGTTGTTGGTAATCGATACGGCTCTGGAGCAAGCACATGTTGCGCTTGTGCAGTCGTCCGGTTTATTGGCCTTTCGGGTCAATCCAACTGCCCAGCAACATGCTTCTTTTGTACAAACTGCCATTGCGGAGATGTGTCTGGAAACCAACACGCGATTGGAGTTGCTGACAGGTATTGTGGTGGTCAATGGGCCGGGCAGTTATACCGGGTTGCGGGTGGGACTATCCTCTGCCAAGGGTATCTGCTATGCACTCGATAAGCCACTTTATACTTTATCAACCCTGCAGGTGATGGCAGCCGGCATTTTGAGGACCGCGCAGCAGCAGGGCTTGACAATGGATGATAATACCCTGGTTTGTCCGATGATTGATGCCAGGCGAATGGAGGTTTTCACTGCATTGTATAAGCTCGACCTCACACTGGCGAAGGAACCTTGTGCGCTGATTGCAGATGAACAATCATTGCTGGCATGGGCAGGAGATGCCCCTGTCATCTATGCCGGGAATGGGGTGAATAAACTGGCTTCCATGCTACCTCCGGGAAGCACCATACTGTCAAATGGTAGTTATGATGCCAAAGATTTGGCGCGTTTGGCCCTAGAGGCCTTTCGGGGGGGCAAAGTGGCCGATTTAGCTTATGCTGAACCTTTCTATTTGAAGCCGTTTTTCAGCACACAAAAAAGCATATCTTAATTTTATACATTTAATTTATCTTTATATATATTAAAAATCAAAAAAATATATAACTTTATAGGTAGAAAGTTTAACCCCCCCTAAAACTTTAAATCGTTGTTATGAGCCAATCATTACAATCAGTTGAATTGATGAATGGAAGTGTCGCGGTAAAAGTAGACTTCGTGCATTCGAAAAAGGCTGCCCTTATACTTCGCTCCATCAACCACAAGTTGCGGCAGCAAATCATCAAACTACTGGATGAAAGTCAGAAAATGACTGTTACTGAAATTTATGTGAAGCTGCGATTGGAACAATCGGTGGCATCTCAACACCTTGCCATACTTCGCAGGGCAGGTATTGTAGCAACTACCCGGGATGGAAAATTCATCTATTATTCTGTTAACTATAACAGGTTGGCTGAGGTGGTGAAGTTCGTAGAATCCCTGATCGCCTGATTTGTTGTAACTTTGTGGTAAGAATTTATCCGCCTGAAATGGGGGTATCCTCTGTATTATTTCTACCTAAAGTACCGCCATGTTTGTCCGTCAACTATACACCGGTTGCCTAAGTGAGGCAGCTTATTTCATTGAAAGCAATGGAGAGGCTGCTGTTGTCGATCCGCTGAGAGACATAGAAGCTTATCTGGAGCTGGCGCGTGAGCGGAATGCAACCATCAAGTATATTTTTGAAACGCATTTTCATGCCGACTTTGTGAGCGGTCATCTAGACCTCGCGGCAGCTACGGGTGCGACAATTGTATATGGTCCTTCTGCCTCCACGAACTATCCTGTTCATATCGCACAGGATGGAGAAGTTTTTCCAATTGGCAACATTCGCTTAGAAGTATTGCATACACCTGGTCATACCCTGGAAAGTTGCTGTTTCCTTTTGAAAGATGAACAAGGGAAAGACCATGCTGTTTTTACTGGTGACACACTTTTTGTTGGTGATGTGGGTCGACCGGACCTCGCACAAAAAGAGAATGTATTAACCATGGAAGATTTAGCAGGTATGCTATTCAACAGCCTGCAATCCAAGATAATGCCATTGGCAGACGATGTGATCGTATATCCTGCACATGGTGCCGGCAGTAGTTGTGGTAAAAACCTCGGACCGGAAACATTTAGCACCATTGGAGATCAGAAAAAGGGCAACTACGCACTTCAGCCGCAGACTAAAGAAGATTTTATCAAAGCGGTAACGGAAGGCCTGCCGGCTCCCCCTGAATATTTCCCGATCAATGCCATGATCAATAAGCAAGGATATTCCAGCCTTGATGATGTACTGACCGCCGGATTACGTTCGCTCTCTGTAGCAGCATTCAAAGAATTAGCTGCGCAAGAAGATGTGATTGTACTTGATACAAGATCCTCGCAGGAGTTCCCCGGCGGATTTATACCCGGCTCCATCAGTATAGGTTTAGATGGTCGCTTCGCGGAATGGGCTGGAAGCCTCTTATCGTTCCGTCAACCGATTCTGCTGGTAACTACGCCTGGTAAAGAAAGAGAAACAATCGTTCGGCTGGCACGTGTTGGTTTTGATAAAATGATAGGCTATCTGGAGGGTGGTTTCGAAGCTTGGCAGCAAGCAGGGGAAACCATCGATATGATTATTGATGTAGATGCGGATGAACTCGTGATGGATATGCAATTCGACCCCAATCTGGTTATAGCGGATGTGCGGAAAGAAACCGAATTCGCCAATGGTCACTTAAAAGATGCCATCAATATGCCACTCGATCACTTAAAAGATCCGGGCGCCATGGCAGACTTAGATGAAACACAAAATATTTATGTGCATTGCTTAGGCGGCTATCGCAGCGTGATCGCAGCATCGCTGATCAAAAGACAGGGCTTTCATAATATCCGCAATGTAAATGGGGGATGGAATGCCATTACGCAATTGTCGGATAAGATCACCATCGTGAAAGAACC
>JBEIUM010000281.1:0-2877 GCA_040374385.1 Sediminibacterium sp.
ATCAATTGCATGTTGCAGTCGGAAGATGGTAACACCTGTTGTTGTTTCTCCATTCATGATGGCACGATGTATGGGAGCAGCGCCCCTGTACTGGGGCAGCAGGGATGCATGTACGTTGATTGTTCCCAGTGGAGGCATACTCCAAACAACTTCCGGCAACATGCGAAAAGCTACAACAACTTGGATGTCGGCTTTTAATTGTTGTAATTGCTCTAAAAACAAGGGGTCTTTTAGTTTTTCCGGCTGAAGTATGGGTAATTGTTTCGATTCTGCATATTTTTTTACTGCACTTTGGCTCGGTTGAAGTCCTCTCCCGGCGGGCTTATCTGGTGCCGTAACCACGGCCACCACCTGCATACCAGCTGTTACCAGCGCATCCAATGACGCAACGGCAAAATCAGGTGTTCCCATAAAGACGATTCGCATAGAATGTGCCAGCATTCCCCAAAATTACTATTAAACGAGATACTGAACCGGGGAAGGAGAAACTAAGTGGCAGGGCATTTTTTTAAAACAACAAGCCTGTAGTCGATAAAATATGACTGAAGCATTGTATTTTAGAGCCGGAATCCTTGTAAAACAGGTCGATGCATAAACTTTTGGCCATGCCGGAAGATGAGCAGGGGGTTGTTGAGCGATGGCCTCCATCATTTATCAAAAAATTTAAAGCATGCAACAAGTTAAACATGGTGATACAGTGCAAGTGCATTATCACGGTAAACTAGAGGATGGAACAACTTTTGATTCATCCGCCGGCCGGGAGCCACTGGAATTTGAAGTAGGAAGTGGTATGGTTATTCCGGGTTTTGATGCCGGGGTTACCGGTATGGTAGTTGGCGACAAAAAAACGATTGTGATTCCAGTTGATCAGGCGTATGGTCCTAAAATGGATGATCGTATCATGGATTTTCCGCGTTCGCAGTTTCCACCCGATATGATACCTGAAGTCGGTATGCAATTGGCGATGAGTAATGGTAGCGGACAACAGTTGCCCGTTCGTATTATAGAAGTTAGAGAGGAGGTAGTTATTTTAGATGCCAATCACCCGCTGGCTGGCGAAGCCCTTCACTTTGATCTGGAACTGGTTGCTATCACCAATTCTAAGTCGTTGATTATTCACCCGTAATGGTATCGAATACAATAGAAAATAGGTCTTGTGTTTGCAGGACCTATTTTTTTTGTGCCTGTTGCAGCATTTTTGAAGATGAAATTTAGGAACCTTCCTGTTTAGGAATGATATCTTTTTCATTGTTTTTTAATAGAAATTGTATGAATAGATAGAATAAACTAGTTGAATGAATAATCATTTATGTGTAAATCGAATGCTTAGTCAGTAGCCGAAAGACTGATGCGCTATGTGCAGGTTGATACGACCAGTGATCCGGATAGTACAAGTTTTCCGAGTACAATAAAACAACTGGAACTGAGCCGTCTCTTAGTTGAAGAATTGAAATCTATGGAAATAGTTGATGTAGCATTGAATGAAGACGGCTATGTCATCGCCCGCATTGCTTCCAATATTTCCGAAAAAGTGCCTGTCGTTTGTTTTTGTAGTCACGTAGATACCAGTTCTGATTGCTCAGGAACAGATATAAGACCTATTCTACATAACAATTATGATGGAAGAGACATTGTTTTGCCGGATGATAATAGTCAGGTGATTTCGCTGACTGAGTCTCCCTACCTAAGAAGCCATTTGGGTAAGTCCATCATCACTGCTTCGGGAAAAACCTTGCTGGGGGCAGATGACAAGGCAGGAATAGCCATTATCATGAATCTGGCAGAAAGCCTGCAAAAAAATTCGTCCATACCTCATGGCGAAGTGGTCCTTTTATTTACACCCGATGAAGAAACAGGGAGAGGTACTGAGAAATTGAATGTGGAGGCATTGGGGGCTGATGTCGGTTATACGCTGGATGGTGGTGAATTGGGAACTTATGAGGAGGAAACATTCAATGCAGATGAAATGATTCTTACGTTCGAAGGCGTGGCAGCCCATCCAGGTTATGCAAAAAATAAGATGATCAATGCCATCAAAGTATCTGCCTCTTTTTTGGAAAAATTAAATACAATCATGCCGTCACCCGAAAAAACAGAAGGTCGGGAAGGATTCATACATCCCCACAGCATGAATGGAAGTGCTGAATCGGCAAGCATCAGACTACTCATCAGGGATTTCGACGAAGCGGAATTGGTGGTTAAGAAAAATGTAGTTGAACAACTAGCCCGGGAAATGGCAGGAGCATGGGGAATTAAATATCAATTAGAACTGCGGGAACAATACAGAAGTATGAAACCCATCGTTGATCAATTTCCTCAGATTCGCAGGCACACAGAATTAGCTTATCAAAGGGCGGGTGTAGCCATGACAATAGAACCTGTTCGGGGAGGTACCGATGGAAGCCGGCTCAGCCATATGGGATTACCCTGCACCAATATTTTTACAGGAATGCAGGCCATACACAGCCGCCGGGAATGGATTGGCGTATCAGACATGGAACGGGCGGTAGATGTATTGGTTGAATTGGTGCAAGTTTGGGCAGGAAGATAATGATACTTTAAAATAATCTCGAATGAAGCTCAGGTTCTGCTGATTACTAAGACCAAAACTGCAAATAAATCAGGGCAGCGGCAGCAATGGTCATTACAATACCTGCAGTAATGCCCAGCAGGTTACTGACCGGACCATTAACATATTCCCCCATGATTTTTTTGTTGTTGGAAATATGAAGGATGATCGCAATTAATACCGGGGCAGTAATGCCATATAGAATAGCCGTGTAGATCAGCGCCTGTATGGGAGAAATACCCAGATAATTCATGGCAAGTCCCAGGATCAGAGAAATGGCGATGATGGTATAGAAACCCCTGGCTTCA
>JBEIUM010000217.1:0-4613 GCA_040374385.1 Sediminibacterium sp.
AGGTGCAGTGGCTTGTCCGGGAAAATGATGGGCGATGGGATGATCTTTGAAATGGATAGAAGGAAATACATCCAGTGAAGGAATATCTTTTGCTTCACCCACATAGATCTGTATCCCCGGTATGAATTCTTTTGCCAGTTCCAGGATGAATTGCATCACTGCCGGACTTACCGGATATTGTTGGAAATGGGAGGGCTCTAAAACAAGTACCCGATTGGCTTCCACTCCGGAAAACCATTCGGGGTCTATCTGATAAGAGTGATAGAGCAGAAGCGGTAAGTGTTGATTGAGCGATAAGGTTTCAGTAATGGGAAGGCTTGTGTGCAAGTCGGGAGCTATGGTTGCCTGCAAATGATCCGGCACAGGCATTTCCATTAATTCCTCGTACGATTTGTCAAGTACCGTATTGTGTTGATTTAGCCCACTGTATTTATTGATGTTGTCCTGATTGGCATAATATTTTTTTGCGCTAAAACTGCCGGCTACCCATTGCCAGCTGAGGGTATTGCTGGCGATGTCTCCATCGAGCAGGTGATAGTACATCCAGCGGGCAGGGCTAGACCAATGTGAGCGGGCTATGTTACAAGTGATCATGGCTACATAGAGGCGGGCATGGTTGTGCAGATAACCGGTCTGCATCAAGTCTCGAATAGCAGCATCCATTACTTCCACACCGGTATTGGCTTCGGCAATGGCGCGGGGCAGTTTATGGTGGGCAACCTGTGTCTGCGGTTGACGGATGTCTCGCTGCAGGTTTTCCTTCTCCTTCCACCATACCCGTTGAAAATATTCCCGCCAGGCCAACTGTTGAATCAGCGGCAATGCCTTAGCTATCGGGTACTTCTTGAGGATGCTTTCCAGTACTTGTGGGAGGGAAATAACACCCCTGGCTATATAGGGGGAAAGACGGGTAACGGCACCCGTGAGAAAGTTTCGCGAAGAGCCATAGCGTGGCGGATCGATCGCGTTCAGTCGCTCTGACAAAGCGGCCAGGTTGGTGGGAAATGCTGCACTCATATAATGATCAGGCGATGTTCCCTCAGCTCATCTAAAGTGAGTGGTTCACCGGGTTGCAGGTTTTTAAATTGTTTTACATCGCAGAGGAATCCTACATGGTCGCCCCCATCGAATTGTTCTACTACTTCCAGTTCCATCAGACTCAGCGCGTCCGATAAAACCAAGTGGTCGAGCCAGTTGTCGAGCAGGTTCTTTTTCTGCAGGTACTTGATCTTATCCGTATTTTTTCCGCTGGTCTTTCCCAAGATCCGGGTGAGGTTGTATTGATGGCTGGCCAGCAGCTGTAAAATAAATCGTCGCTGGTGGAGCACATTTTCCAAAGTCTGTGTACCCTTATAGATACCACATACAAATCGCTTGGGTTGCATGCTGATGGCTGTCACATAAGTGATCATGTGCATGTTGTGCTTTCCTGCTGCATTGATACTGCTAATGGAATATACCGGCAGGTTCACCCTGTTCCAGGGTTTTTTTCGCATGCCCTTGCTGGCAGCCGGAGAAGTAGAATGTTTCACCCCCTTACAACAAAATGAACACGCCATTGTTTGTATGAAAAAAAATTATGGAAACACTGAAAGATAAAGTGGTGTTGCTGGTGGGGGCTACCGGCGGCATTGGCGCCAAAACTGCAGCATTGCTGTCCGGTTCCGGTGCCCGGGTATTTATTACCGGCAGAAATGCAGTGGCACTGGAAAAGGTGGCGCAGCAAGCAGGGATTCCTGCTGAAAGGTGTATTACCATAGACATCACGCATGAGGCGGAAGTAAATGCAGCAGTTCAGTCCGTTATTCAGGCTGCCGGCACCATCGACATACTGGTAAATGCTGCCGGCATTGGCATCATCAAACCCATTGACCAGCTTAGTTCTGAGGAATTTCAGCGCACCCTGCAAACGAATCTGGTGGGTGCTTTTCATCTCGTAAAAGCAGTACTTCCGGGAATGAAGGAAAGCAAGCGTGGTCTTATCATTCATATCCCGGGTGTTTTGGGAAAAGTTCCCATGGCGGGTGCTGCCGCTTATGCTGCCAGCAAATATGGCTTAACGGGTATGATGCAAAGCATTCGGGAAGAATTAAAAAGAACCGATATACGTATAACCCAGCTCTATTTGGGTGGGGTGGATAGTCCTTTCTGGGATACCATCGACCTGCGGGTGCAGCGCGACCGTATGATCGTGGCCGATGAAGCTGCCAAAGCCATTTGGTTCCTCTGTCAGCAACCCCGCAGTGGCGTAGTCAGTGAAATGGTACTCCAGCCATTCAATCACCAGGCTATTTGATCAGCCGCCGGTATTTCAGGCTAAAAAATGACAAATAATTTTCGAATACTACCGATATTCGCACTGCGAACAGATGTTAGTATATGAGTCTATCCTTTGAGAATACCCAAAATGCATTTGCACACCTGACAGATAAGGAACTGAAGAATGCCCGCTTCCTTTTCCAATCAATGTCCTTCCCCTGGTTGGTGCAGATGGGTACGCGACTGACTCCTTTTATTATGCGGACAGGTCTCCCGGTGCATGGTCTCATCAGAAAAACTTTATTCAAACAGTTTGTAGGTGGTGAAACCCTGGAGGAGACTGCCGGTGTTGCAAAAACACTTGATTCTTTTGGTGTCAAAGTTATTCTTGACTATGGTGTAGAGGGAAAAGAGGGGGAGGAAGCATTTGATACGGCCACGGAAGAGTTTATGCGTGTGATAAGATATGCAGCTACGCAAACGAATATCCCCTTTATAAGTATCAAAGTAACCGGACTTGCCCGTTTTGGTCTTTTGCAGACATTAAATGAGGCGCCCCGTTTGCGCAGTGGCATTCACGACGATGAGTTTGAGCGTGATGAGTGGAATATGGTTAGGGAACGTATGTATGCCATCTGTGAGTTGGCTGCCGAGAAGCAGATCGGGGTGCTGATTGATGCGGAGGAATCCTGGATACAAGACCCGGTTGATCGGCTCTGCATAGAGATGATGCAGGTTTTCAATAAGACTGCCCCTGTTGTTTATAATACGGTTCAGTTGTATCGACACGACCGGCTGGCTTTTTTGAAAATGTCACATCGCATAGCCAAAGAAAAAGGTTTCGTATTGGGATTGAAACTGGTGCGTGGTGCTTACATGGAAAAAGAGCGCGCCCGTGCCCGCGAGATGGGCTATGATAGTCCGATTCAACCCGATAAAGCGGCTGCTGATAACGATTTCAATGCTGCAGTGCGCTACTGCCTCGAAAATCTATCAGAAATGGCTGTTGTTATTGCTTCACATAATGAGGAAAGTAATCGCCTGGCTGCTGCCACCATGGATGAGCTGGGTATTCCACATCAACACCCCCATGTTCATTTTTCTCAGTTGTATGGCATGAGCGATCACATTACTTTTAACATGGCCAAAGCCGGTTTTGCAGTAAGCAAGTACCTGCCATTTGGCCCCATCCGGGATGTAATTCCTTATCTCATGCGTCGGGCACAGGAGAACAGCAGTGTGAGTGGTCAAACGGGTCGTGAGCTCACGCTGATTCAACGTGAACTGCAGCGCAGGAAGAAAAGCAATTCACCTGTTCTCCCCACTACGGCAGGGTAGCTGTGCCATCCGGACATTACATCGTATTTTGCAGCTATGGAAACATATCATCAGTTGCTGCGGCATATCCTGAACAAGGGGGTAAGAAAGACAGACAGAACGGGTACCGGCACCCTCAGTTGTTTTGGGTATCAGATGCGTTTTAACCTGGAGGAAGGATTCCCCATGGTGACAACCAAAAAATTGCACACCCGCAGCATCATACACGAATTATTGTGGTTTATTCAGGGCAGTACCAACATTCAATACCTGAAAGAAAACGGGGTGTCAATCTGGGATGAATGGGCCGATGCAAATGGCGAACTGGGTCCGGTATATGGGAAACAGTGGCGCAGCTGGACCGGTGCCGATGGGAAAGTGATCGATCAGTTATCGGATGTGATCGCTGAGATCAAGCGAAATCCGGATAGCCGTCGGCTCATTGTGAGCGCCTGGAATGTGGCAGACCTGCCTCAAATGGCACTCATGCCCTGTCATACCCTGTTTCAGTTTTATGTGGTGGAAGGAAAATTGAGTTGTCAATTGTATCAGCGCAGTGCCGATGCTTTCCTGGGTGTTCCCTTCAATATTGCTTCTTATGCGTTGCTCACGATGATGGTGGCACAGGTGTGTGGCTTATCCTGTGGTGAGTTCATCCACACATTCGGTGATGTTCACTTGTATGTTAATCATTTGCAACAGGCACAAATTCAATTGAGCCGCACGCACTATCCACTTCCACAAATGAAAATCAATCCTGAGGTAAAAGATATTTTTTCCTTTACCTATGATGACTTTACAATAGAAAATTATCAGTCCCACCCCGCCATTAAAGCACCGGTAGCTATTTAATGATAGCGTGGTTAAAGATTGACAAAATATTTATGTATGCGTATTTCTATGGTTGTTGCTGCTGCTGAGAACAATGCCATCGGGCTCGACAACCGATTACTCTGGCATTTGCCCAATGATCTCAAACACTTTAAGAATTCCACTTGGGCATTACCGGTGATCATGGGCAGAAAAACCCTCGATGC
>JBEIUM010000283.1:0-2869 GCA_040374385.1 Sediminibacterium sp.
AAATCTGATACAACCTGGCTGGAATGTACCAGTCAAACAGAAGCCCCCGGTTATCTAGGTTCATTCACAGGCAACAGAAAAGCTTTACTCATCGGAGATGATGGCGGCTACGTGGTTAACACCCCCTTATACCAGTCAAAAGATAACCAACAAATCAGGTCAGTTGATAGTTACCTTGATTTATATGGAAACTTAAAAGCTGAAGTAAAAACCAACTATACCGGATTACAACAAGAGGAGCCCAGGGACCTTATGTACAGTTCTACGCAGGAAGAGAAAGAAAATTATTTAAATAATACATTAAGTATTCCCACTTATAAGATTGAACGATTCCAATACAAAGAAATCAAATCTTCCCTTCCCGAAATTGAGGAGTACTTAACCATCAATGCCCCCGGCTACGCTAATCTGTCGGGAAAAAGAATTTTTTTGGTCCCCAATCTATTTAACCGATCCGAGACCAGACTTCCTGACAATAGTTTCCGAAAAAATCCTATCAATTTCAACACCGCTTTTCTCGATATCGATACAATTACCATCCATATTCCGGATGGATACCTGATTGAATCTGCGCCCAAAAACACGCAACTGAACGGCCCCTTTGGAAATTATTCCCTGCAATTTGAATTCACCGAAAAGTACATCCGAATGATCAGGTACATAAAGAGTGAAATCAACATTTTCCCTGCTACAGATTACCCTAAACTGGTAGAATTCATGAATCAAATCTATAAAGCAGATCACAGCAGAATTGTACTGGTTAAAAAGGAGACTACGTAAAAGTCAATTAAATAATCTGTCTGAGCAACTCATTCCGATTTCCGTTGCCTCAGTTATCCTTGATTTGCCTATTTATGCTGACTAACCATTCATTTATGGAATAGGAAGCTCTTATAGAAACGGGGAAGCCCATTTTTTATCTGTGTACATATTCTTTCCGGTCAAGGTTTTCATAAAGGCAATGATGGCCTGTAATTCACCGGGCTGAAGATTCAGTTGTTGCACTGCGGTTCCATTGGGACGAAGCCTGGGATCGAGATTGGAATTATTCTGAATGCCGCTGGCGTAATGATTGATCACTGCCTCCAAAGAACGAAACTTTCCATTGTGCATCATCGGTCCGTTTAATGTACCGGCCAGGTTAATCAAATCACGCAGTGCAGGTGATCGCGTATTCGTAACATCATTTGCCGTACCACTGAGCGCGGCAATTACCCCATTGTTCCTGGAATTAGGTGCAATATCAAATTCAGGCGCCTGGTGACAAGTATTACAACCCAATCCGCCGGTGATACGCACACTATTTGCATCAAAAACAGGCGGATCAAGGAACAGCGTCTTACCCAGATTTTCTTCAGCGGTAAAATTGGGAAAATTGGCCCGGTCATTGGGCACCTGAGCACGACCCGCATCAAATTTAGTATCGAAGGACTGTATACTTCTGATGAAGTGGGCCAGACACTCCTGCAGCCTCGCCTCGGATACGGAGATATCACCATAGACCGCCGTAAACAATTCTTTGTAATAATCGATGGCCTGTAGTTTGGTGAGGAGCGTTGCGATGGTTGGTCTACCCGACTGACCACTGAATCCCATTTCATTGTGCGCCGCAATCGGTTGGGTGGTCTGTGCTTCAAGCGTAGCCGCTCTTTCATCCCAGAAAAACCGTGACTCAACAGCAAAACGAGTGTTCACCAAACGCATGGTATGCCGATCGGTTAGTCCACCCAAAATACCGTTGCTAGCCAGCGCTGTGTCTGAAAATGCAAATGCCTGCTTATGGCAACTACCGCAAGAAACGGTATTGGTAACACTCAAATTTTTATCATAGAATAATACCCTTCCCAAATTCGCCTTCGCATTATTAATGGGGTTATTGATGCTGTTATCTTTTACTATATATGCTGGTGGTGTAATACCAGCATAGTTCGTCCAGCTCTGTGGATTGATCTCGGTGCCAAAAGCTGCTTTGATCGCAGGATAGGAGGCGGTTGAGTTGGTGGAACCATTTCCAACATCCGTTTTTGTACATGCCAACACACTGATGGAAAAACAGAAGACACCGAGGTAAGCGATTTTTTTTCCGGACATACACATAGTTTTAAATGTAAGAAAATGTTCGTAGTTCAAACCTACAACAATTAGATACGCAAAAGCTAACCGACGTTTAGCATCCACCTTACTTTATCCTGAAATTAACAGATGACTATTTTAACGTATTTGTGAAAAATGGCGAAGAGGGGTCTGTATAAATCAAAATAATTAGTAAAAAACTAATGCATGAAGCAAAAACAGGGTGGCAGCGACTTACTTTCTTATAGTCTTAGTAGGTTCTGAAGGAGCCTGCTTATTCAGTAAAAATGATAACCCACCATTTTACGCTGTCGTTGCTGATTTTTACTGACGTGGAGGAAAGTATTAGAAGGGTGCTGACGAGGTGGAAAGTATTAGAAGGGTGCTGACGAGGAGGAAGGTATTACAAGGGTGCTGACGCTCGCTGACGCTTACTGACGCTTCGGTCAGCAAGGGTTCGGTGCTGACGCGGAGGTCAGCAATTTCAGGTAGTTGATATTCTCCCGCCACATTGATTTATCAACTAAATTCGTACATGGAAAAATTTCGACTTGACCGAACTGCTTTTAAAGCACAAACCTTGGAAGAGGCAGCTCAACATTCGGATTACTATAAAAAATTAACCTGGCAGGAACGCTTGCAGATAGCAGATTATCTTAACAGTGTGGCATACAATTATGACTTGAATAATCCACCCAAAATGGATAAAACCAAGTTTTCCGTTAAATCTATTTTCTCCTGATGGGAAATATATTCAACTCAGATTTTCGGGATTTTATAATGGCATTGAATAAAA
>JBEIUM010000088.1:0-9839 GCA_040374385.1 Sediminibacterium sp.
AAAAAGGTACGCGTGTATGGGGGGAATTTATTTATTACTTTAAAGACAGCATCCTGCAAGTGCCTATTCGGGGAATATATGACCCGAAAGTACGCTCCGTTCAACTGCAGCCTTTTCCTGTGGTATATTTTCAATCGATGAGTGCTTCCCGCGGCTTTTTTATTCGCATGGAGGGATATTTTAAACTGGTGGCTTCGAAAACTGAATCTTCCTTACAGGGCATGTTGTTCAGCGTTCCTGCCTATCGATACATGGTGCCGGACATCAGTTTTAAGTTGGTGAAGTCCAACGATACGCTGCCACTGGTCAAAGAACCGGATCCGGTGGAACAACCGGTTAAAAAAGTATATGTATATAAGGAGGTTACACCGGCCAAACCCACTGTAAAACCTACTCCACCACCGGTGGTTCCGCCTGTTGTGGTGAAAGTAAATACTTTTACACCGACTGCATTCTTGCCGGTTACACCTGCAGCCAATGTCACCCTGCAAAGCTTTCAGCAGCGTGATAAAGATCTTACCCGTGTGCTGGAAGTAGATAACGATACCCTGCGACTGGAACTATTTGACAATGGACAAATTGATGGTGACTCGGTCTCAGTATTGCTGAATAATCGACTGATACTCGATAAAAATATGTTGGATATTTCTGCCCTGCGGGTTAACATCCGAATTGATACCACCCTACCCTATAATGAGCTGGCTATGTATGCGCATAACCTGGGTAACTTCCCACCAAACTCAGCCCTGCTGGTTTTATACGATGGGAAAAAACGATACGAGATTTTTCTAAACAGTACCTTGAATTCAACGGCTACCATCAGGATCCGAAAGCGCAAGCCGGAAAGAAAATAATATCTCTTTATTCGAATAGTTCGGGTTGTGCATTGTCCTCTTTGGGGTTCTGCTGCCAGTGCATTTCTATGCTCTTGTGAAAATCAGTCAGCTTGGTGCCCACGGTTTTCCAGCCGGTTACTTCCACCATCTTAGCAACTTTGAATGTGGCTTTGCGAACCTGCTGACCTTTTCCCGTAGTAACGATTAACATAGGTTCTTCCTGTGTAGTTACCGCTACCAAATAATTACCGGCTCCCTCTTTGATAAAGGTGAAAGGAGTTTTTAATGTGCTGGTTTCTATCACAAACCTTTTCACATTGAATTGCTTCTTATCCTGATCGAGATAAACTGCTGAGATCACTTGCTCAGGCAGATACTTTTGAATCAGAAGAATATTTTCGGGTTCAAAGCGCTGATTAAGCTCGGTATCGGTGATTTCGTAGGTGCCATTGCGACTGAAAACAATGATTTTCTCATCTTCAAATGTGCCTAAGAATTTCCCTTTTGCTTCCGTGTTGAGTCGTCCGAATTTATCATCGAACCATAGTTTTATGCCTGCAAGGGTACTCTTTCCGGCCTCTTTCATCCGGATAGATTTTACACTGTATTTGGTCACCTGGTTGCCGATGCTGGAACGTCCCTTGATCTCCAGTTCCTCGAAAAAGAAATCAAACTCTTTGATTCGAGCCGTACTGGCCGGACTTAAAACAATGCGAACCGACTCCGCTTCACCATTGGGATTCGATGAGAAATAATGCACTTTGGATCGTTCTTCCCCTTTCGTAAGATCGTATTCCTTATCGCGTGTAACACCGGTCACATTGAAGCGCTTGGCATAGCTGATACCGGTTTTGCCATCCACATAAATCATGTTGTACGTGGTACGGTCATCATTTTTGCGGAATACAGCAGCATGTATGATGTCTTTACCAATGAATACCTTGTCGGCGACTTTCACCACTTTCATGGTACCACCTTTCGTAAAGGCGATGATATCGTCATAATCAGAACATTCGCATAGTAATTCATCTTTTTTGAGTCCCGTACCAATAAATCCTTCGGCCCGGTTCATGTAGAGTTTGGTATTGGCAATTGCCACCTGCTTCACCTGAATGGTATCGAATTCCTTGATGAGTGTTTTTCTGGTTCTGTCTTTTCCGTATTTTTTCAATAAATTTTCAAAATAGGCAACTGCATAGTCCGTGAGGTTGTCAAGGTTGTGTTCTACTTCACGGATGTTTTCCTCAATCTGAAGAATCTGATCATTTAGTTCTTTGATGTCGAGCCGGTATATTCTGCGAACAGGTTTTTCCGTCAACTTTAATATGTCTGCCCGCTCAATTGGTCTGCGTAATTTCTTCTTATAGGGTGCAAATGCTTTTTCGATTGCCTCCAATACTGTTTCCCAGCTGGCATGCTTTTCTTCCAGTTCCTTATAAATTTTCTCCTCGAAGAATATCTTCTCCAGTGAAGTAAAATGCCATTTATCTTGTAACTCACCAAGCTTGATTTCTAGTTCCTGCTTGAGCAGTTCACGGGTTTCATTGACAGATGCCTTCAATAAGTCTGTTACCGTAACAAAGCAAGGTTTGTTGTTGATAATAACACAGGCATTGGGTGAAATACTTACTTCACAATCGGTAAAAGCATACAGTGCATCAATGGTGATGTCTGTAGAAATACCCGGTGCGAGTTCAATCTGAATTTCAATATCGGCAGCATTCAGGTCGGTAACTTTCTTGATTTTAATTTTTCCCTGATCGTTTGCCTTGGTGATGCTTTCCATCAACTGATGGGTTGTAACAGCATAGGGCACATCTCTGATCACCAGGGTTTTCTTATCCAGCTCTTCAATACGCGCCCGTACCCGCACTTTTCCACCCCGCTTTCCATCCTGGTAGCCGGTTACATCGATCATGCCTGCTGTCTGAAAATCGGGAAATAACTCAAATTTTCTGCCACGCAAACATTTAATGGATGCCTCTATCAGTTCACAGAAATTGTGCGGTAAAATTTTTGTGGAGAGACCCACAGCGATGCCATCGGCTCCTTGTGCCAGTAGCAAGGGAAATTTCATGGGCAAGGTTATGGGCTCCTGTTTTCTGCCATCATAACTCAGTTGCCAGCGGGTGGTGGCAGGATTGAAAGCCACTTCCAGCGCAAATTTCGACAGACGCGCTTCGATGTAACGAGGGGCAGCAGCCTGGTCACCTGTTCTTACATCACCCCAGTTTCCTTGTGTTTCAATCAACAGATCTTTTTGTCCGAGGTTGACCAATGCATCCCCGATACTGGCATCACCATGGGGATGGTATTGCATGCTTTGTCCGATAATGTTGGCTACTTTATTGAACCTGCCATCATCCATTTCTTTCATGGCATGTAGTATCCTGCGCTGCACCGGTTTGAGGCCATCTTCAATGGCAGGTACCGCTCTCTCTAAAATTACATAGGATGCATAATCCAGGAACCAATTTTTATATTGTCCCTGTACACCTGTTTCAATGTCGAAAACCTGAATATCACTCTTTCCCTTTGCCATCTTTTCTTGTTCTGTCTTTTACTCTTTTTCCAGATAAAATGTATCAGCCGGACCTTCAGCAGTTGCATTCAATTCGAGCATCACAAAATCGGTTTCTGCCACCACCTCATGCCATATCCATGGATAGATATCTACTTCCACCGGCGATTGTAAAACGATCTTTCCTGAAGCGTCGGAACGAAGGTCGCGCCAATGTAGGGTAGCTGTTCCCTGTAGTAATAGAAACTGTTCTGGATTCTTTTGTTGTGAAAGTCCTTTATGGTAATGTTGGGCAGTCACTGCACCCTTGTTACGGTAGAATACCATGTATTCACCCGAGCGATGGGTGGTAAAATGATGCACCTGACCACGTTGGTCACTGCTTTTCATGGGAATGGGCCGTATGTCGATGGTGTTGCTCATGCTTCTTCGTTGACAGGTGCCTGTGCTGTCGGTTTCCTTACTTGTATTTCCTTCCAACCTTTATTTTTATCATCCTGCCATTCGACACGACCTTCGCCCGCCATCCATCTTAGGCGCCATGCAATGAAACTGTCGGTAAGTCCGGACTTACTTTTCGATAAAAGGTGAGCAATCAGCTTGGGCAGTTTCTGCCATTCCCCGGTTAGGGAACGATATATTTCATCATCATGACAATCGATGGGTCGGTTGACTATTTTTTTTCCGCCTTCTAACCAGCGAATCAATCCCTCGCCTGCCAGCACACGGGTCCATTCTTCCGGATCTACTTCCCACTCACTGCCTGTGATGGGTCGCGCCAGCTTTTTTGCTTTAAGAAATTCACGCGGCAGTATTTCGTGCAGATGCGATGGGTAGAAGATGCCTCCCTTCTCATTGAGGAAGGGTAGGTTATTCATATACAATACCATGATTCTGCCTGCAAATGGTTTGAGGTATTTCAATATCCAATAGTAACCCGATACATCATGGCTATTTTGTCCCATCCAGATCCAGAGTTCTTCTGCCGGATTGGCTTCGAGTTCTTCTGCTATGAGGCGCAGGGTGGCAAGATCATCTACCTGATGGAGCTGATCTTCATAAGGTGATCCTGCTAATACTTCTGACCACCAGGCTTTTCTGGTTTGCATCGTTTCGTCCGTATCTTCTGCTCCCAGCGGTCCGGTGGCAAAATCATCCCGGATCACATATATGGTGCCGCTCAAAGAATCATCCAGAGCGATGGCTTCTTCCAGCAGTCGGGCATTTTGTTCTTCAAATACAAGGTGTTTCATGTGCTATCAATTATTCACAATATCCAATTCAATGCGAAGGTTTTCAATGATTTTTTCCTGACGTTCCGGCGTATTCTTACCCATGTAGAAATCGAGGATATCGTGTATGCCCACTTCATTGTTGATGGTGACAAGTTGCTTCCGCATATCGGGACCGATGAACCTGCCAAATTCATCCGGACTGATTTCTCCCAGGCCTTTGAAGCGGGTGATCTCAGGCTTGCCACCCAGTTTTTTTACTGCTTCCTTCTTTTCATATTCATCATAACAATAAATGGTCTCCTGCTTATTTCTAACCCGGAAAAGAGGTGTTTCCAAAATATATACATGCTCATGCTTAACCAGGTCGGGGAAGAACTGTAGAAAAAAGGTCATCAGCAACAGCCGTATGTGTGATCCATCCACGTCGGCATCGGTTGCGATGATTACCTGGTTGTAACGTAATCCCTCCAGTCCATCTTCAATGTTCAAGGCATGCTGTAAGAGATTGAATTCCTCGTTTTCATACACTACTTTTTTGGAAAGTCCGAATGAATTCAATGGTTTACCGCGTAAGCTGAAAACGGCCTGTGTATCTACACTTCGTGATTTAGTAATGCTGCCACTTGCACTATCGCCCTCGGTGATGAAGAGGGTTGATTGGTTTTGCAAGGCAATATATTCTTCTTTATTCTTGGCGGGTAAATCATCGTTGAAGTGTACCCGGCAGTCACGGAGTTTTTTATTGTGGAGATTGGCTTTTTTAGCCCGCTCATTGGCGAGTTTTTTTATGCCTGCCAGCTCTTTTCTTTCCCGCTCGTTTTGTTCAATTCTTTTTTTCAGGGCATCCGCCACTGTCGGATTGCGGTGAAGAAAATTATCTAATTCCTTCGCGAGGAAGTCCAGCACAAAATTTTTCATAGACGGACCACCCTCATAAACGGCAACAGAGCCCAGCTTGGTTTTGGTCTGGCTTTCAAATACCGGTTCCTGCACCCGGACGGAGACTGCCGCGACAATGCTGGTGCGGATATCGGATGCTTCGTAATCTTTCTTGAAGAAATCGCGGATCACTTTTACATACGCTTCGCGGAAGGCCTGTTGGTGTGTTCCTCCTTGGGTAGTATATTGGCCATTAACGAAAGAGAAAATGTCCTCCCCATAGTCATTGTTGTGTGAGATGGCAACTTCGATGTCATCGCCTTTCAGATGAATGATGGGATAGCGTAGTTCATCTGCAGAAGTTTTTTTCTGCAGCAGATCGAGGAGACCGTTTTTACTAACGAATTTTTTCCCGTTGAAAAGAATCTGTAATCCGGCATTCAGGAAACAGTAGTTCCATAAGAGATTTTCAATGTACTCATGTTTATAGTCAAAGTGCCGGAATACCTGATCATCGGGTAAAAATTCCACCAATGTTCCGTTCGATTCAGTGGAGGCAGTCTCTCTATGGTCTTTGAGCAATACACCTCTTTCAAATTCGGCTGTTTTTTGTCGGCTCTCACGATAAGCGGTAACACGAAAATGCTGGCTGAGGGCATTGACAGCCTTGGTACCAACGCCGTTTAGTCCCACGCTTTTTTGAAATGCCTTGCTGTCATATTTGGCACCTGTATTGATTTTACTAACGACATCCACTACTTTACCCAGGGGAATACCTCTACCGTAGTCGCGTACGGTCACCATCTTGCCGGTGATACCAATTTCAATCTGTCGGCCATAGCCCATCGTATCTTCATCGATACAGTTGTCGAGTACCTCTTTCAACAGCACATAGATGCCATCATCAGGGGCAGAACCGTCACCGGTCTTTCCAATGTACATCCCCGGGCGTAGCCGGATGTGTTCGCGCCAGTCAAGCGACCGGATCGAGGATTCATCATATTCATTTCCAATCTGCTGTACAGCCATAATCTTCCGTTCAATTTTCCCTCCAACGGAGGGGGTACAAATCTAAACACCTGTACGGGCAGCCCAATTTTTCTTTTCTACAAATGGGGTTTTTATGTGGATAAACAGAATTGGAGCCTGTCGGGCTGCTCCGATAGCCCTGAAATACCTAATTTTAACTATCTCTATCATTCCCACCGATATCGTCACCGATTTATCTGAAATCGCCCGGCTGGCAGCCATCCGGGAGGAAGAAAATGACCATTTTCGCTCTTTTATCGAGGCACGCGACCCCAGCGAAACCGACAAATCGGTTTTCCGGTTGCAGGAAGTCGTGTCGGCAGGCATCGATTGTCGTCAGTGTGGGAATTGTTGCCGGAGTCTGATGATCGTCGTGAGCGAAGAAGAATTAGATAGGGTGGCGCTACTCTCGAATGAAACCACTGCAGATTTTAAGTCGAAACACATCACGGAAGGTCTGGCAGGGAAGATGTTGCTCAATTCCATGCCTTGTCGATTTTTGGAAGATAGCAGTTGTAGCATTTATGAACATCGCTTTGCCGGTTGCCGTGAATTCCCTGCCCTGCACTTACCGGGTTTCGCCCATCGGTATTTTACAATTCAAATGCATTATGACCGTTGTCCCATTATTTTCAACGTTGTGGAACAGTTGAAAAAGGAGCTTCATTTTTTTTCCGCTGATAACGCCTAACTTTTTAATTTTAAATATGCAGGTTGAATTCGGAATTGATGTGCTATTAGACCAGCCACCTCAATGGAAACAGGAGGTATTGGGCTTGCTCACAAATGAAGCAGCGACCACTTCTTCCGGCTTACCCGGCAGGGAGGTATTACTGCGCCATGGTTTTTCGGTGGAACTATTGTTTTCACCAGAGCACGGCTTAGATACCCGTGGACCAGATGGTGCGCCGATGCCGGATGGACGCGATGTGTTGACTGGCTTACCGGTGAAAAGTCTTTACCTGCATTCTTTTGCGCCTGATAAAAATGATTTAGCGAGACTGGATAGAATGATATTTGATGTGCCCGATGTGGGTGCCCGTTTCTATACCTACCTCTGGTCGCTTACTTACCTAATGGAGGCATGTGCGGCTGCGGGTAAACCACTGGTTATTTTAGATCGGCCGAATCCAATTTCCGGCAACTACGATCTGGTGGAAGGTCCGCTATTGGAGATGGCTAATAGCTCGTTTATTGGCAGATGGCCTATTCCCATACGTCATTCCTGCACTTACGGGGAATTAGCACTTTATTTCAAAGCGCAGTTCAACATAAATGTAGAATTGGAAATCATCACCTGCAGAGGCTGGAAAAGAGAAATGTTTCAGCCGGATTGGAATACCACTTTCTTTCCTCCTTCACCTGCTATCCGACAATTCGAAAGTGCCATCCTGTATCCTGGTCTTTGTTTGCTGGAAGCGACCAATGTGAGTGAAGGCAGGGGCACCCCCTATTCCTTTACCTGTCTCGGCGCACCCTGGATGGATGCCCGGGCTGTTGCTCGCAGACTTTATGAATTGTCGATTGATGAAGTATCACTGGATCCATTTGAGTTCACCCCGCAGACAGGCAGGTATGCCGGTCAGGTTTGTCAGGGGCTACAATTAGCTGCGAATGACCCTACGCATTTCCAGCCTGTGTTTTGGGGGTGTATGGTGTTAAAGATCATTCATGATATGTATCCGAACGCATTTGCCTGGGAACCCTATCCCACCCTTGCCAACCATACCGGCCAACAACATTTGAATCGACTCTTTGGACGAACCAATAGTGAGCAACTATTCGAATTACCGATGCCCTCTTTTTTATCCGAAATCACCCGCCTGACGCGTGTTCCAGATTGGGTAGCAGAAATTAAAAAGTATCAATTATATTGATAATAAATATATTACCACATCTAATTCAATATTTATTTTAAGTATGCGCTTACTTTTGATCAGTTCCCTAACCCTGATTTTTTGCAGTATGCTGGGTAACAGCGTGCAATCACAGCTTCCGGCTGCGACCTTAGATTTATTGGTCACTCAAAGCGGTAAAGCCAGTTTCAGGGGTTTGTCGGCAGTGAGTGATCAGGTGATATGGGTTTCCGGTAGCAAGGGAACGGTGGGAAAGACAACCGATGGGGGAAAAAATTGGCAGTGGATGCCTGTGTTGGGACATGAAAAGCGCGATTTCAGGGATGTGCAAGGAATGGATAGCAATACAGCCCTGATTATGGCAGTGGGCGAGCCTGCCATCATTCTTCGCACCAGTGATGGCGGTCAGCATTGGGAAACGGTTTTTTCCGATAGCCGACCCGGCATGTTTCTCGATGCGATGCACTTTCGCGATGCCAATATTGGTATGGTGGTAGGCGACCCGATTGGTCAAGTAGCATTCATGGCGCAAACCTTAGATGGTGGAAAAACCTGGCAAACCTTTCAACCGCAGTCGTCCGATGGAGTTCCCTTTCAACTTGATTCGGGGGAGGCTTTTTTTGCTGCCAGTGGCAGTAATCTGCAATTGATGCTAGGTGGTAAAGCCAATAACGGATGGATGGTGACGGGGGGTAATCGTTCACGGCTGATTCATACCGATGGTCAAGCATTTTTTGATTTACCCTTCCTGCCGGGGGGATCCTCCCGTGGTGCCAATTCTGTTGCCATGCGAGATGCATTTCGCGGGATCATTGTGGGCGGCGATTTTTCGAATGATACGGCAAAGTCCAACAACTGCCTGATTGTAGTTCTGCACCAGGTTGGAATACGCTATGAACAAGTATTTTCGCGTCCTGTTACTCCTCCCGCCGGATACCGTTCCTGCGTTGCGCATATCAAAGCAAATCAGTGGATCACCTGTGGTACTTCCGGCATTGATATTTCTATTGACGGAGGCGTCACCTGGCAACTCATCTCAAAAGAAAGTTTTCATACCCTCTCCATTCCACCCAAGGGAAAATATGCTTATCTCGCAGGCGGTGGTGGTCGCATCGCTCGGATCCGAATCAGATAAACGGATAGATTTATCCTGTTTTGCAAGTACTTGTTAAATAATTACGGCTTGTTATGTTTTTCAGTAACTTTATTCAAGACGATGTAGTATGAAGAAGTATCAGGCAATCATACAATTTTCCATGGACGACGAGTTCATGACACTGGTGCCCTCGCATCGTACCTACATCAATTACCTCATTAATAAAGGTGTTATCGTTAGCTATGGCGTGAGTATGGAAACCTTGACCTGCTGGATCACTTTCCATGCCAAGAGTAAAAAGGAAGTGGCTGAATTACTGAAAAAGTCACCATTGAATAAATACTGGTCATTTCAGATTGAAGAGTTATTTGTTTATGACAGCCAGCA
>JBEIUM010000130.1:0-7144 GCA_040374385.1 Sediminibacterium sp.
ATTACTGTGGCTATAATGAATTTGCCGGCTGCGCCAAATATGAATAGATTGTTAAACACCCGCGAGCCATATGAATTTGGCCGGCAGTTTGCATCCTGTTACAATTCATATAACTTTATACCAAAGACCCTGAAATGAAAGCACACCTGAACACAATTATTCTCGCTGGGGCGATTTTGCTGACCGCCCTCATTTTTTCAAATGCCTTTGTAAACCGGAATAAGGCATCTAAAACCATCAGCGTTACCGGTCTCGGAAGAAAAGACTTTGTATCAGACCTGATTGTATGGAACGGATCTTTCACCCAAAAAAACATGAGCCTGAAAGAAGCCTATGCCAGTCTGGACAAAGATCGTGAGAGCATCCGCCGGTATCTTCTTTCCAAGGGACTTAAATCTGAGAACATTATTTTTTCTGCAGTTGAAATCAATAAGCTCTTTGATGAAATGTATGATAACAATGGCAGAAAAATAAAGTCTGTATTTGAAGGATACAGTCTCAAGCAGAATGTGCAGATTGAATCGAATGAGGTGGATAAAATAGAAAACCTATCGCGCCAGGTGAGTGAATTGATCAACTCGGGAGTAGAATTTTATTCAGAGAAGCCGGAATATTATTATACCCAGCTCGGACAACTTAAAATAGAGATGATCGCTGAGGCGACCAAAGATGCTTATACCCGTGCACAAAAAATTGCACAACATGCAGGCGGAAAGGTAGGATCACTAAAAAATGCGAACCAGGGTATCTTCCAAATTATCGCTCAGAATTCAAATGAAGACTATTCCTGGGGCGGCTCTTTCAATACAAGCTCAAAAAAGAAGACTGCTACCATCACCATGAAGCTGGATTATGAAATCGATTAATCAGCATATCTTTTATTGGAACCCTGCAAAAGCCGGCTGCCTGCTTTTGCTGCTGGCTATGACCGCCATCACTGCCTGTAAGCAGCCTGTAGCCTCGGATGAAAAATCATTACGCGAGCAACAATGGAAGAAAGCAGGCATTCATAATTATGAATATACATTGCGTATTAATTGTTTTTGCGGCCCCGAAACAACCGGCCCGCATCTGATCCGCATACAAGCAGATACGATAGTAAGTGTAAATGGCACCCCCTATATAGCCGCCAACAGCTACGTACGTTTGCTAAAGATTCCAGATTTATTTCGGTTCATTCGAGAGAGTGATGCCAGAAATCCTTTTCGGCGTTCTGTCAAATATGACTCCGTGCTGGGTTACCCGACCTCCCTTTATTACGATTTCGACGAACGTATTGCCGATGAAGAAGTAGGCTACATCATATCCGATTTCAAAAAGAATTGACGCATAGCTGCAAACCAACAGCATGCGATCCGGTAATAAATGACCTGATTAGTCTTTTTTAAATTCCGGAAACTGCATGGAAGCACAGTCTGCCCGTCCCATACGTATGGCCACTTGCAGATTTTTTTCATCCTTCAGCGTAAACTTATTGCCCTGCGCTTCCAGCGGACCATAAAGCACACTGATGCTATCTCGCTGCAGCACCATGATCTTATCTTCCTCTTGTATCATGCCTTCGATCATATAGGTATACTTTACGCGAATGGTATCACCCTGGTAAGTTCCTTCCAGTATGCCGTTTGCCCGGTCTTTCTGATCAGGCAACCAGAAAAATTTGCCGGTAGCTTTTCCTTGCTTTAAAGTCAGCTGCAAGAAAGTGCTGTCTTTATTGAGGGCATGGAGGAAACAACCATCCAGATCGGTACTATCAACGCTGGCTGTTACCGTGGTTTCCGTGGAAGTCTTTGGCTGCTCGGTGCAGGAGAAAAGACAGCAGCCGGCAAGCACTGATGCTATGATAATACGTAGCATAAATAGAATTTTTTAGTCCTCTAAAATAATCGTCTTGGAGTAAATCACAAAACCTGCTAAAATGATGGACAACGAATACCTCTGCGGGAGGGATTTTTCTTGTATTGATAGATCAGTGAGAATTCGGTGGAACGACTATATGGTGTGTTGATTTTACTTTTTCCATAAGCAAGATCATAAGTAAATCCAGCCCGCCACCCATTCCACTCCAGTCCCAGATAAGGCACATAAGATTCGCCGTTACGAATCCAGCAGCCGGCGTACACTTCATAATTATTATCGTCTGAGGCGATGAAATAACTGGCGGCGCCACCATAGATCCATTCTTTGTATTGGAATTGCTGCTGGTATTGCGTACTGAAGTGAAGGGTGGCATTGGGCCCCAGGGGAAGATAGCCCCCGGAATGAAAATTATAGCGGCGATGTAGTGGATAACTATTATTACCAAATTCTACCGAGGGCTCCATCAGGTGATACACAGAAGCGCCTGCATAAAAATAAATGTCATTAGGAAATAACCCCGCATACAAGATACCGGCCTGCACATCCGCCAGCTGTCTGTTTTCACTGCCCAAAGTGGCAAGGTCGGTTGTTGGCAATACAAACCCACCCACATCCAGCTGATCTTCCAGCGTGGCCTGGCCCCGATTAAATGCGAAGCTGCCATACATTACCTGAAAACCTGCTGTCAGCGAGAAGTCGCCATTGTAATCAAATCCTTTTCTGTAGGCCATCGAGAGCCCCATATAATTCTCTTTCAAAATACCCCCACCTGATTGATCACTCATCCCCATGAACCCAATACTCATGCGATCACGTTGCGGAATTTTTTTGGCCATAACCGGACCATCTACTGAAAAAGTGATGGTTGAATAAGCATTGTTAAAGGAAGGCCATTGGTTGCGCGCGTTGGCGGCAACACGCAGATCACCGGTAAAGAAACCCGTGAAAGCGGGGTTCAACGTTAGGGGCGAAGCAAAGAACTGCGAGAAATGAGGATCCTGTGCAGACAGCTGATTGACGCAACCATACATGATCAATATGTACAATAGTCGCCGGCCCCTCATCGTAATAAAGTTATATTTCCGCGGTAGGTTTCAGTGCTGCCATCGGTTAGTCCTAAAATCAAAACATACACATATGTTCCTGCAGGTGCCGGCTTACCCCTGAATGTTCCATCCCAGCCACCGACCAGATCGTTCGGCAATACATTGCTTATCTCAAATACTTTTTCCCCCCAACGACTGAAAATCTGAAACTGGTTGACTTTTGATACGGTCTCCCCGGAAATCACATAAAAGAAATCATTCTTGCCATCCCCATTGGGCGTAAAGGTGTTGGGCATGGCCAGCTTTGACTGGAAGTAAACATTCACTGCCAATGTAGCTGTATCAGAGCAGAAATACTGGTTGACTCCTGTAATAAGGTAGTTGCGATTGGTTAAGGTGTACAATACCGGATTGGGACAATCGGAACAAGACAAGCCGGCGGAGGGTGCCCAAAGAATGCGCTTAAATGTATCACCCTGATTAATTATGTTGAGTTGCACTTTATCATTGCGCAATAGATTCACCTGATTGGTGATAAGATCGATGGCAAAAGGCGTAAAGGAAGTGACCTGTGCGTTGTTGCTGACATTCGGCTCGAAAACAGTTTGTAAAGCATTGAGGTAGCCGAACACCTTGCCGGTAGGAGACTGCGGAAGGATGTGTTGTATGGAAGCACAGCCTGCCGTAAAAACAGTATTGGTAGGTATCCAGCCGGTACCAATCAGCTTACCCACGCCCCCCGTAGAGTCATCATCAAAATACTGTATCTGCACCGGCTTTTTAATTTGCGTATAGCCCTTTAAAAGACAGATGTCTGTCGTTACAATCATTGAATCTTTGGCGTAGCAATTGGCAATGCTTGGTTTCATTACCATATCAATAGGAAAAACTTTGATGCTTGCAGATATGCTGTCTACACAATCATAAATGGTTTTGATACGAAGCTTTACCAACAGAGTATCGTTCACTGTAACATTTGGCGTGAGACAATTGGTACAATTCATTTGTGCAGCGGGGGTCCAGGTGACTTGTGCCAGCGGATCATTCGACTGGTTCTTGGCTTTTATGGGTAAATTGGTATTGATATTGACAATCGTGTCGGAAGGCTGGATGGTTAGCTTGGGCTGGTAAAAGATTCGAAAGGCAACATTGTTGGCCTCATTGAATTCATGGATCAGGTCATCTTCATCTACTACCGCCATTACCGTATCCTGGCGTACTGTATTGGCTTTCATGATATGTGTAAAGCTATTGCCGCATTTTCCTAAAACATCTACCGGCAAACTAAATTCAGGCACCATCAGACTGCCTCCGGACTGCCCGGGTATCTTATTGTAAAACCTGACTTTCGTTCCGGCAGGTATAGAATCATATCCATTATTCGTTAACGCAAATACCACACGAATGCTGTCTTCTTTGTAACAGTTGACCGACAAGAGAAAGATGGCTGCATCTGGTCTTGCATCAATCACATTCACGCTGTAAATAGGTGCATCATCCGTACAGGTGCCATCGGTACCCTCCAAACGGATTCTGTAAAAGCCGGGTTTAGGAAAAGAATAAACCAAATCGCGGCTGGTGGATACCAGCTGATAATTGTTGCCGGTACTATCGGTAATAAACCACTGAAAGGAAGTGGCACCGTAAGAGTAATTGGTAAATGTGACCGGCTCTGTATAGATGGCGCCCGAATGGGTCACTTTTCTTTTATCAGGCGAGAACCTTGTTTCTACTCCGCAATTCACATTCACTTTAGCAATGTAAGAAGCATAACAGGTTTTAGCAGGATTATAGGCCCGAAGTGTAAGTTCATAAATGCCCGGCGCAGCGAATATATAGTTGAAATCTTTGGTCGTACCGGCGAGTGCGCCATTTATCAACCATTCAAAGGGATCGTTGCCCGGAGTAAGATTATTGAAGTTAATCAGTTCCCCTGCCTTCGGATAAGCCTGGCTGCGATACTCAAATACTGCAGCAGGAACACCTGCACACGGCGGATCGCACTTATTGGAGGCAAGCAAACTGCCCCCGCCATAGATCTCAACAAATGCCCGCATGCGTTGCGCTTGACCTAAAGTGAAAACAGAGGGACAGGGACTACCATAATCCATGAAGTTGGATATGATATCAGGTACGTCTACAGTAAACCCAGAAACGGTATCAGTTTTGCACGAGTTTTCCGGACTATTACAGGGGGAAGAGTTTACACTGCGATCGGGTGGTGTATCGCAAACGCGGTCACCATCTGTCGTACAATCATTGTTCAAACAGCTCTGCCCCTCAAAAGTGTGGTAGAGACTGAGGTAATGCCCCATCTCATGTGCTACCAGTGGGGTACTGAGTCCGGCAACCACCAATCCGAATCCCGGGCCGGCAAACCCGCCTACGCCAACACGGTTCCACTTGCCGCATTCAAAAAAAGTGACGGGATTCTCGGCACGAATATTTCCTACTACCCATATATTGATGTATTGCTGTCGGTTCCAGTCAGATACTTCCGCCAGCCTGCCGGTCTCCAGATCTTTGTCAAAACCTTCCAGATAACTTTTGATGCGGTTGATGCCGGTAGTATTTCCCCCGTCAGGGGCAATGCTTGCCAGACAAAACTGAATGCCGGTAGGTACGCCCAAGGGGTCGCTGCTAAAAGCACCTTTATGCGCAAAAGCATCGTTGAGGTCGTTGAGTGCCGCAACCACCATCGCATCGGTGATCGCATCCGGATTTTCGCTCACAATATGGAAAACGACCGGTAGCACATAGGTGTTGGGGAAGTCGGGGGTGGGCTGGTTAATGATGCCCTGGGGCTGAACACCTGTAGGCGCCGTTTTCATCATCTGGTGCCGAAGGATGGCCTGACGGATCAGGTTATTGGTATGCATTTCCTGCCGCATGAATGCAGGATCTTTTCGTGCTTGCTCATACCAGTCATCGGTTCCGCAGGAGGAAATAGGGGAGGTTGGCTTGTTAACCTGTGCCGGTAACTGTTGTACGCAGAACAACAGCAAAGCGATAAACGCCCGTTTCCAATTCATCATGAGGGTTTTTCAGTTCTTCGGATAGGATAGCCAACAGAATAAATAAAAATACTCAACAATTCAAGAAGCGGCGGACACTCAACCCCGAACGTTACCGAATAAACAATTCGTTAACAAAAAACTGCCAATGCACGGGGATGAGACTTTCTAACACTTTATGAATCAATGTCTGTAAGCGTTCATATAAGATACGTTGTGCAGCCATTCCGCTGCCTTGCAACATCTACCCGGTCAAAAAACAGTCGGATGGAAAGCTGCCGATTTTTAGCCGACATTTTTTACATTTACGAAAAATATATCGATATGCGTTGGCAAGGTAATAGGGAAAGTAGCAATGTAGAAGACAGAAGAGGTGGCGGCGGCCGGGGAATGGCCGTTGGCGGAGGTATCGGCGGCATCATCATTATGCTGATTTATCTGTTCATGGGAGGTGATCCCAATCAGGTAGTTAACCAGCTGCAACAGGGTAACCAGACGCAATCGCAGCGCCAGGCCAGTCCGGAAGAGGAGCGATTGGCAAAATTTACAACCGTGGTCTTGGGTCTGACTGAAGAAGTGTGGGATTCGATTTACCGCGCTGATAACAGTATTTACGAACAACCGAAATTGGTGATGTTTTCCGGACAAACACAATCGGAAGGTTGTGGAGCTGCAAGCGCTGCCATGGGACCCTTCTATTGCCCTGCTGAAAGAAAAGTATATATAGATTTATCCTTTTTCAATGACCTGACTCATCAGTTTCAGGCACCCGGTGAGTTTGCGATGGCATATGTAATCGCGCATGAAGTAGGTCACCACCTGCAGACGCTGAACGGCACTTCTCAAAAAGTACACAACGCCCGCAGACGCCTGAGTGAAAAAGAATACAATAAGCTTTCTGTGAAGCTCGAACTGCAAGCCGACTTCCTCGCCGGCGTTTGGGCATATCATGCCAATAAACTACGGAACATTCTGGAACCGGGCGACCTGGAGTCGGCCCTCGCTGCGGCCAACGCAATTGGTGACGACCGCTTGCAAAAACAAAGTAAGGGCTATGTAGTGCCAGATGCTTTTACCCATGGCACTTCTGAACAGCGCATGTACTGGTTCAAAAGGGGATTTGAGTCGGGCGATCTGCGGCTGGGCAATACATTTGAGAGCATCGAATAAGACTGCTGACAGATTTCTGTTTATTACCTATTCAACGGTATACCAGCTATAGCC
>JBEIUM010000264.1:0-3340 GCA_040374385.1 Sediminibacterium sp.
CGTTTTATCTTCAAACTCTAGAAGTTCACCTGACATGACTTGGTCTAGACCGTAAACTCTAGCAATACCATCGCCAACTTGAAGCACAGTTCCTACATTTTTTATATTGATATTATTTTCATTTTCATATTATCGTGGCTCTTTCAATCGTATTTTGTCCGTTTATACGCAGCCAAATCGGCACTTGTCTTAGACTATTACAGTTGGATGATTCCATTCTCCATTGGTATGCTCTTTTTTTCTGTGCTGGAAGGATTTAGCTGGGCAGTAGGAAAAAGCGTGCTCTCGAATTTTCTGAAAGAGACCCTGTTGCGCATCATTACTTTTTTCCTGATTGTAGCCGTTTATCTTAGATGGATCAGTTATACAACTTTCATACAACTGTTTTCATTGCTTTACCTGATCATCTTTCTGGTATTACTGGTTCAACTCATCAGGGAAAACAAGCTACATTTTTCTTTTACGATCAGTCGGGTCACTAAAAAGTTTTGGAAAAAAATGCTGGGCATGCAATTACTTACGTATGGAGGCACCTGCATCGCATCCATTGCTGCCACCATCGACGTGTTCATCATTGCGGGCTTTCAAGACCTGAAAGCTGTGGGCATTTTTGTATTCGCTCAATACGCTGCCAACCTGATACAAGTCCCGTTACGTAGTATTCAAGCAGTTTCCGCCGGTATCCTCTCACAGGCCTGGAAAGATAAAAACCTGAAGGAAATTGACCGCATTTACAGAAGGTCTTGTATCAATTTATTACTCCTCGCCCTATTTGTTTTTGGCAATCTATGGCTGAATGTGAAAGAAGCCATCGAAGTATTCCATATCCAAAATGCCTATGCGGAGGGACTGACTGTTATTTTTGTTTTAGGTATGGTAAGAATCATTGATGCCGGTACCGGATTAAATGCACTGGTCATCAATACTTCAACTTTCTGGAAATTTGACTTTTATAGTGGTGTGGTATTACTGGCCTTTCGGCTTCCCCTCACCTACTTCCTGATTCGCCAATATGGTATACTCGGCTCAGCCATTGCTGAACTGATTGCCTACGGTGTATATAATTTTATCCGCTTCGAGTTTTTGCGACGAAAATTCCATATGCAACCGTTTGATATAAAAACGCTTTATGCACTTTTACTGGCGGTTGCTGCTTATACGGTGGTACACTTTATATGCCTGCCTCTGTCTGGTTGGGCAGCCATCCTTATACAATCCTGTCTGTTTTCCGGATTAATGGTTCTGGGTATTTTTTACGGAAAAATCACTCCCGATGCACATCAGTTGCTGGATGTTGTAAAGACGAAGTGGCTGAGAAAAAATTAAATCAGATCTGACTTTTCAGTCGACCGCCTCCCCGAAAACGGGGCTTCCAATAAGTTTCATCTAAATCACTGATGCTTACTCCATTGCTGGTGGAGGCATGCACAAACTTATTGTTTTGAAGATAAACACCTACGTGGGTGATGGCATTCCTGCGACCACGGGTATGGAAGAAAACCAAATCTCCTTCCTTCAATTCCTCCCGGTCAATGAGCTCACTTACTTCATATTGCTCCCTCGAAGTTCGGGGCAATGCAATACCATAAACATCGCGGTACAATACCTGAACGAAGGCAGAACAGTCTATGCAATTATCGGTACTGCCCCCCAGGCAATAGCGGGTTCCCCACCACGTATCCATTACACCGAGTAATGAAGCATTCGTTAACTTCTCAGCAACTACATCGAGTAAGATGGCATATTTTACCTGAAGAAGTGCAGGCGATTCCTGCAGTACATATAAATGATCTGCAGGGCGTAAACCTGCAGGCGCCATACCTTCATTTTTAATGACTGGTGCCTGAGAGGCGGAAGCCTGTTTCACCTGGATGGTTTTTACTGGAACAGGGGTTCCTTTTCCGGTCGCCGGACGTGATGGAACATTGGTGGAGGCGGGGGAATTGGTCGAGGTAAGCACCGGTTGAGGTGCCGGCTTCGTGAAGATCGGCTGCACCAGATGACAACCGGTACACGTGAATAAAAAGCCGCCTATGATCAGTAAATTCCTTGCTAACATAATATAAACAACACTTCAAATATAAAAACTGTTGTAATACCGTCGAATGCCGGCCCTCTTTTTAACCAGTCATTGGGAAGCCTGGTCAAATTTGTGGAAAAAACCACCACCGAAACGCAGCAGAAAGATACGATATTTGACAGCTTTACTGACAGGTAGGAAGCGGGTAGCAAAACCCGACTTTGAGCGCGCTGTTCAAGTTAGAAGGGAGGCATTATTATGACGCGATTTTCACATTTACATGTTCACACCCAATATTCCTTGCTGGATGGAGCGGCATCTGTAAAAAAATTATTCAAGAAAGCAGCCAACGATCAAATGCCGGCACTGGCCATTACCGACCATGGTAACATGTTCGGTGCATTTGAGTTTGTAAAAGAAGCCTGGAATGATACCATCCAGACCGGTACAGACGATAACGGTAAACCCATCCTGACACCCCGGGTAAAACCAGTGGTGGGTTGTGAATTCTATGTAGTAAAAGACCGCCACATTAAATCGTTTACGAAAGAACTCAAGGATGAGCGTTTTCACCAGGTTTTACTGGCCAAAAATGCAGTGGGCTACCAAAACCTCATACAACTGACCTCACTCGGCTATATCGAGGGTATGTACAGTAAGTATCCCCGCATTGATAAAGAACTTATTCTCCAACACCACGAAGGACTGATTGCCACTACCTGTTGTATCGGGGCACATGTGCCACAGGCAATCTTACACCAGAGCGAGGAAGCAGCAGAGAAAGAATTCAAATGGTGGCTGGATGTTTTCGGCGATGATTATTACATAGAACTTCAACGACACCAGATGCCGGAGCAGGAACCCATCAACCAGACCTTGCTCCGCTTCTCAAAAAAATACAACGTTCCGGTTATTGCCACCAACGACAGTCATTATGTTGACCAGGATGATGCGAATGCACATGATATTCTACTCTGCCTGAATACCGGAGAAAAACAATCCACACCGGGTATTGATGACTTCGTGAATGATGACGTGCAGGTTCGCAACAGAAGGTTCAAGTTCCCCAATAATCAATTTTATTTTAAATCAACGGAAGAGATGAGCACCCTCTTCAGTGATATTCCGGAAGCCATTGACAATACCAATGCTATTGCAGATAAGATTGAAGTCTTGAATCTGAAAAAAGATATTCTGTTGCCTGCCTTCCCCCTCCCCAAGGAATTCCAGATTCATGCTGATGCCAACCTGAATCAATACGAATATCTCAAACACCTGACGGAAGAAGGAGCAAGAAAGAGATACAATGAAATAACGCCC
>JBEIUM010000303.1:0-2315 GCA_040374385.1 Sediminibacterium sp.
AGCTGCTGGGTACGATTTTTAGTAGGTTTTGTATTGGGAAGTGAAGCCAGACTCCTGAGGGGCACTTTTACGCCACATCAATGTCTTGAACTGTAACCGCCATTACGCATTCGACGATCAGAGACGCAATTAGCTGGTTGAGTTGATCCTTCCGTACCCTCATTTAAGCACGTGGTGTTTTACCCAATGTTCATTGACTGGACTACAAAGATTGGGCCTTAACTTTTTTTTCCTTACGCGGAATTTCCTCTACCATGGATTTTTCAGGAATGGGATAGTTTTTTCCCAAAAGGTCCACCACCCTATACCAATCCCGCCCCTTCTTGGAGAATTTGTTGATGATATCCGTGCTTTCTTTTCGTTTAAACACTGGGGTTAGATAAGGATCACCATAAATCCGAAACAGTTGGATAGAGTCAGGCTCTTGCGTTGGTAAGCTGGATGTTTTTAAAGATACAAGGTAAATCCAGCCTTTGGTAGACTTATACTTCATTAGGTCGCCCACTTCCAATGCATGTCCTGGTATAGTTACCGGCTTAAAATGTTGCATGGTTTTGCATAACGTTGAGTTCGGCAATTCATTCACCAAACGTTCTTACAAATAAACAAATCTTGGTTGTTTTTGACAAATGTATCGTGGACTTGAGCTCATTATTAAACCAAGCTGGCTGCATACCAAGAAGAAGTTAAAAAACAACCAAATTCTCAAGCAATCTGGTGCATCGTACTCTGGCTGCAGGATGCGACATTCTGCACACCAGGCATACCCATCAACACCCTATTCTGAGGAACAGGTCCGAAATTTATGGTGAAACATCCCAAATCCTGATTCCCTCAAGTGTTGCTATTCGCCTGCTTTGAATTAAATCGTGAAACCATCCAAGAAGCCTACCAAAGATTTGATTAGATGTATTTCCGACCCAAAAAGAAAATCCACTTTGGCAGGTGTTACCTGTTTTTTGCCAATATTTGACAAGTCAATGTAAAGACGATGGAAAGCCAGTTTGGTGAGAAAATACGAGCACTCAGAGAGGAGCAACATTTGTATTTGCGGCAGGTAGCCCCATTGCTGGAAATGGACACGGCTCAGTTAAGTAAAATCGAAAAAGGATTGCGGCAACTGAAGCGAGAACAGATACCCACCATTGCCCATATTCTCAAAGCGAATGTCAATGAATTGTTGACCCTTTGGCTGTCCGACCAAATTTATGCTGTGGTGAAGGATGAGAAACTGGGGTATCAAGCTATGCAGATGGCGGAAGAAAAAATCAGGTTTAGAAAGGAAAATGATATCATTGGATGAGCACCTATTCTATACAGGACATAATACAATCTACTGACCGCTATAAGCTGTACACCCTTATGTGCAGTCAGGATGAGCTGGTAGATTGTATTTCATGGTTACATGCAAAGAAGATTCACTCCATTAATGTTGGTAAAGAGTTGGCTGCATTTATTGACGGTCTTGATGATTTCAGCTACCTCAATATTGACGTATTCGATTACGCTAAAAAATTGCTGGATAAGCATAAGGCGAAGATCAATAACACCGGGATTGATGTGGTAGCTGTTTACAACCTGGGTATTCTGTTAGAGCCAGCACTGGAATTAAACGCAGCGCAATTACTAAAAGAGTTTTCAAAAACAGCAGTACTCATTATCATATGGGAAAATCAATCCGACATACCTGACCGCTTACACTGGTCAACTCAACAAAACAACATTTTTCTTGACTTTACTGAAACACCAATAAAAAAACTGCAGTATGCAATATAAAGAGCTGATACAATTTGAACCGATCACCACCGTGGTGAAGTTGGTAAATGCCGGTGAACTGTCGGTAGCTGAAAACCTGGTGAAAACATTTGTCTTCTCTAAGAAGATGCAGGAAGACCTGCGGGAAATCATCATTAAAAACCTCGTAACCGAGCCCACTTTTGAAACCAAAGGCATTCAGGTAGTGGGTAGTTATGGTACAGGTAAATCTCACTTAATGTCGCTGGTTTCAGCCATTGCTGAAAATGCAGATTTGTTGAAGCAGCTGCAGAATGAGGACGTAAAGAAAGATTTCAAGGCAATAGCTGGAAAATACAAAGTGCTTCGCTTTGAAATAGGCACCGACAAACCCCTCAAGGATATTGTCTTTGCCCAGATTGAACGCTACTTAAAAAAGGAAGGAATAGACTTCAAGTTTGATGATGACTCACATTTCAGCTGGAAGGAACTCATTCAGCAAATGATGGCTGAGTTTGAAGCAAAATTTCCGAAGCATCATTTTCTCATTGTGATTGATGAGTTGCTTGAATACCTCAAGG
>JBEIUM010000241.1:0-3969 GCA_040374385.1 Sediminibacterium sp.
CCAATGCACTTAAGTCTACTTCGAAAATGGTTTCATGATGCTGCTCTTGCAAGAAACGCACAATGCGCTCAAATTCAAAAGACATTCTCTCCGCACCACGGCGGGTAAAAAATCGGGAAAGCCGCTGGTGCCATGAACGACCTTGTTGAGTTGTGTTTACCTTTATTTTATCTGTGTTTGTTTTCTCAACAGGGTCGGAGGAGGATGTTGCCAGGGCATTTATCTTTCGCAGAAAAACAGGCCCCAGAAAGATAACCATCGCCCCCATCATGACCAGGGGAATCAGAAAAGCAAATACTGTTCCCACCCACCTGATTACAGTATGCTCTCCCCCGGGATATAAACTTTCCCAGGCCGCTGCCCACCAATAGGTGGGAATGAATAGGGTAGTAATATCCTCCGGTAATTTCCATTTTTCCATTTCAGCATTCCGTAACACCCTTGGTATGATCTGATAGCCCCCATAAATAACGATTGCTATGACAACCTGGAAATAGGTGATGATGTTCTTAAAGAGATTTACAGATGTGAACCTTAGTAAAAGTAAATACAGCAGATTCAAAATGAAAACAGTGAATAAAATGGTGAAAGGTAATAATAGCAACATGATCCATAAAGCATGCCAGCCTTTGATGACCACCATTGTAATAATGGCGGGTATGCTGATGGGAATGGAATAATTCAAAATAAATATGACCATGTGCAATAGCCGCGCCGCAAGGAAAGTCCGGTCATTCACAGGTTTAGGCAAAATGATCTGGTTGTCTTTTGTATCCAATAAGATGTTGGTATAAGTAGCAATCAGTAAGGCAGCCATGATAGTGATGAACATGGTATAGAATAATACCAATCCCAGTATCCATTGCACATCATTCACCAATGGGAAGATGAGGATCGCACCAAATAATACGGTTAGGGTGAATCCTATAATAGATGCCCATTTTCCGGAAATTGGCTTTTTCTTTTTAGCTGACATTCCAATTTCCTGTGGTACTCTTTCATCCATTAAAAGTTTTGCAGTAAGAATGGCCTTTAACTTATCTGGTTGAATACCTAAGCCCAGATAGAATGCCTTTGGCAATAACAAAAGACGCAGCAATATCTTTTTCACTCGGTTGGATTGGAAGTTTGGAAAGCTTTTAGAATGTTGGCAGCAGCATGCGTCATTGTCTCATCTGACGTGAGTTGGGAAAAGATCAGTTCCAGACTTGTATTGTTACCCGATTGTTCCCTGAGCTCTGCAATGGTTCCTTGGGCGATTACCTTGCCCTGATTGATGAGAATGATGCGGTCGGAGACTTTTTCCACTACATCCATCATATGACTGCAGTAAAAAATGGTTTTCCCTTCTCTTGCCAATTGTGCGATCAGTTCCTTGATGATCAAAACTGAATTGGCATCCAATCCACTCAATGGTTCATCCAAAATGATGATCTCGGGATTGTGCAGGATCCCTGAAATAATCAGCACCTTTTGTCGCATGCCCTTGCTAAAGGTATCCATGCGCTGGTCTATCTGCGCCTCCAATCCAATCGCCTGCATCATAATGGCGATTCTTTCCTGGGCCAACGTTTCCGGCAATTCATACAATTCAGCCATCAGGGTGAGAAACTCACGGGGCGTAAGCACATCATACAATTCGGCCAATTCCGGAACATATCCAATTTTCCTTTTCACCCCCAGTACATCCTCTCTTACATTGATTCCGGCTACTTCCACTTCACCCTCAAAATCACTGATGAGACCACATAAAATTTTTACTGTCGTACTCTTGCCGGCCCCGTTCGGACCAATATATCCGATGACTTGTCCGGGTAAAATAGATAAATCAATGCCTGCCAATACCTGTTTGGTACCGTAAGACTTACTCACTTGTCGTAGCGAAATGATAGGTTTCATAGTGTGAAGGTAAAACCGAAGTAAATGCGATACTTACTATTATTTCAATGGTTGATAAGTTTTTTCATATTGGTTCAATTCCTGTTCTAGCTGCTGCAAAACTTTTCTCTGTTGATCTGTAGGAGCAAAATCTGCTCCCATGGCAAGTGCTTCCTTCGATAAGCCAAGTAAATGCTCCAGCAGCTGACTTGGATTTCGAAAACTATCCCAGCGGGCTCCGGTTTGTTGCACATCGATGAGTTTAGCTTCCAGCTGATAAAGTAGTTCTTCCCTGGTTCTGGCGGCAGCACTATTTTCCTTCAATAATCGTGCTCGCTGTACCTCAATTGCTTCTATCAATTGAATGGTTCGCTTGATAGACCCTATGAGACGATTACCCCAACGATATTGTTCGAGTATATCCTCCCGACTTGCTTTTGAATGGGGGTCTTGTAAAAAAGTAATGGGTTGTGAGAAAACAGCTTGATCGGTTTTTAATACCAGCCGATACTTCCCGGGGGGCAATCTGAGTCCCGCCAACCCGGGTGCCATATCAAGGTCGTTGATATAAGGATAGCGATTTCCCTCGGCATTTAGTTGTACAAAAGGTTTTCCGCGTGGTTGCGTTTTTAAAACCGGTGGCGACAGGTCTTTATGTGCCATACTAAACCACACCCGATTCATGCCCTTTACATTGCTACCCTTCCAGCTTTGAATGGTATCTCCTTTTTCATTCAATAAACACAATTCAGGGGCTTTGCTGCAGGTATCGGAGAGAAAATACTGCGCGACTGCTTCATCCGTCGGATTTTCACCCATTTTCATTCCATTGTCTGCTACATGTATTCCATTTTGACGGTGAAAACGATAGGCAGCACGTAAAGGGAAAAGACTGGTAACAGGTTGCTGAGCAGATTTACTCCAGGCGCGGATAGCAGTGATATCATCCAACACATAAATGCCCCTACCATAGGTGGCTACCACCAAATCGCTGAATTGGGGTTGAATATCGATGTGATATACTGGTGCGGGTGGCAGATTCCGTTTTAATTGAATCCATTCCTTTCCATCATTACCACTTACAAATAGACCATTATCCGTGCCCGCGAACAGTAAACCCTTTTGTGCCGGATCTTCTTTGATAAAATGAACGAAGCCATTGTTACCGCGCGGCAGATTGCCTACCACGGATTGCCAAGTTTTACCAAAATCAGTCGTTTTGAAAACATAGGGTGCATAATCTCCCTCGAATTGGAATTTAATACTGACATAAGCTGTGGAGGCATCAAAGGAGGAAGCACAGATATTGCTGATGGTTCCCCCGGGTTGAAGACCCGGGATATTTTTACTGACCAAGGTCCAGCTTTTTCCTTCATCACGGGTAACATGAATCTGACCATCATTGCTACCTGTCCATAATACGCCCTGTTTTACAGGTGATTCGGCAATCGCATACAAAGTACAACCATCAAAAGTCATCAGGTTATCGTTGGCAATACCGCCGGAATGTTGCTGGCGGCTTTTATCGTTGGTGGTAAGATCCGGACTGATTACCGTCCACGATTTTCCGGCATTGGTAGTTTTATGTAAAAATTGACTTCCTACGTATACCACCCCCCGTTGATGGCGGGAGAGGGTCATCGGAAAATTCCAGTGCCAGCGATAGGGAACATTGGCTGGCGCCCAACCATATCCGGTCAGTGGCCAAACCCGCACATCATGCGACAATCCTGTTCTCAAATCAGTTACATCCAAACCGCCATCATAGCATCCCGACCAGATGATGTTATGATCGAAGGGATCGGCTTGTGCAAATCCGCTTTCACATCCCCCCACTTTTTTCCAGTTGCCTAAGGGAATACTCCCTTCGCGGCTAATAGATGCAGTGTGATAAGAATACCCATCTTGTCGGTTACCCATAATATTATAGGGAATGGCATTGTCGGTAGATACGTGGTACATCTGCGCAATGGGTAGATTGATGTTCTTCCAGGTCTTTCCACCATTCATACTCATGTTCAGGCATCCATCATGTGCAACCATGATGCGTTTGGCATCGGTAGGATCGAACCAGATATCATGGTTGTCGCC
>JBEIUM010000127.1:0-7250 GCA_040374385.1 Sediminibacterium sp.
GGCAATGGCAAAACCATACACCAACCAAACAATTGTACTGGTGATAACGATCAGTACCATCCAGATACTGAGGTCGCCAACACTTTTGGACTTCCAGGATTTATATACTTGCGGAATGAAAGTGATGGAAGTGAGGAAAGATCCAAAGTAACCGATCATTTCAACAGAGGAAGCAGGTAAATTGAGCAGTAAGTTCATGGTGTGATTTTTATTCGGTGATACCCATTTTATTCATGACCAGATCGCTTACACCTGTATTGGAGTAACCACCATCATGAAATAGATTCTGCATCGTAACCATACGCGTAAGATCGGAGAAGAGGGTAATACAATAGTTGGCGCAATCTTCCGCACTGGCATTACCAAGTGGGGCGATCGATTGTGCATAGTCAAAGAAATCGCCAAATCCTTTAATGCCTGTTCCCGCCGTTGTTTTTGTGGGCGATTGAGAAACCGTATTGATTCGAACTTTTTTCGTGATACCATAGTGATATCCAAAACTGCGGGCAATGGATTCCAGCATGGCTTTAATATCTGCCATATCGGTATAAAATGGGAAAGTGCGTTGGGCAGCCATATAGGTGAGGGCCACCACACTACCCCATTCATTAATGGCATCGAGTTTCATCGCAACAGCCAGCATCTTGTGGAGTGACAGGGCAGAAACATCCAGACCTTTCTGGTAGTATTCATAATTGAGTTCAGTATAGGGAATCTTCTTTCGGATGTTTACACTCATGCCAATCGAGTGCAGAACGAAATCGATTTTTCCTCCTAGTATTTCCTGTGAGCGGGTGAATAAATGTGTAAGTTCTTCACTATTCGTGGCGTCAGCAGGAATAATTTCCGACCCGGTTTTTTCTGCTAACTTTTTAATCTCGCCCATGCGCATGGCAATGGGGGCATTGGTTAAAACGAAGCGGGCTCCTTCTTCATGTGCTTTTTCTGCCACTTTCCAGGCGATAGAGTTTTCATCCAGTGCACCGGTGATGATGCCGGTTTTTCCCTTTAATAATTGATAAGCCATACGATCTGAGTATTAAGCGTGCGATAAATTATACCCCAAACATAAAGATTTACTTTTAATTGCCCTCTGGAGTCGATCACTAGGACCGAATCAATTCTCTTGCATTGGCTAGTGCAGCCGCAGATGGGGCCTCGCCGGATAACATACTGGCTATCGCAGACACCCGTTCTTCCTCATTCAATTGTCTGATACCGGTATGAATGGTTTCACCCTTGGCTTCTTTGTACACCCAGAAATGGACATCAGCCTTACCCGCAATCTGGGGTTGATGGGTAATACAGATCAATTGATGACTCGACGCCAGCTCTTTCATGATCATGCCTACCTGTCGGGCTGCCTCACCACTGATACCCGTATCAATTTCATCAAAAATTAAGGTAGGTAATTGTATGGAAGCTGCCACTAATGACTTGATACAAAGCATTAACCGGCTAAGTTCACCTCCGCTCGCTACTTTTTTGAGTGGCTCAAATCGACCTGAGCGGTTGGCATCAAAAAGAAACTCTATCTGGTCAGCCCCATGCACATCAGGTGAACAGGGTGTTAGCTCAATTTGCAAGCTGGCATTGGGCATACCCACCCTCTCCAGTAATTGCTTGACTTCTTTTTGCAACGGACCAATAACTTTTTTACGGGCTGTGGTCAGCAGGACTGCCTGCTCAATTACTTTATTCCGCAGTTCCGCTACTTTTTGTTCCAGTTCCTGGATGGCTTCTTCACTTTTTTCTGCGTGGTTCTGCTCTTCCTGCAATTGCTCTAACAAAGCAATTAAGCCGGCCGTATCTTTTAGCGCATGTTTTTTGAGCAGTTTATATCCCTCTGCCAACCTTTCATTGATCCAGCCGGCTCTGTTTTCGTCTACCTGGCACTGCTCCTTTATTTTTTCTAATTCATCTGCTACATCTGCCAGTTCTATCTGAACCGATTGCAGGCGATGAGCGGATTCCTGCAAAGCAGGTATCATACCGGCAAACCCTTGTAGGGATTGACCGGCTTGTTTTAGTTGGGGTAGTATCGGGTTGTCTGATTCCCGTAACATGTCGGTCATTCGGTTCAATACCTGAAGAATCTCGCCGGCATTATTTAAGAGGGATAATTCCTGGTCTAACTTTTCCAACTCCTCTTCCTTTGGTGCGAATGATGTCAATTCATTGAGCAGGTATTGCTTGTAATCCCGCTCCTTATTAGCCTGTATTTGCTTGGACTTCCAATCATTGAGTCGATGCTGATCGGTTTGCCAAAGTTGGTAGGAACTTTGATAGTGTTTCAGCAACGCAGGTTGTTGTGTGAGTGCATCAATCACCCTCCGCTGAAAATCTGTCTCCCCCAATTCAAGGGTATCGAATTGACGATGCAGATCAACCAGTCGACCTCCCAGCTCCCTTAATTGCTGCAGCGTAACAGGCGTGTCGTTGATGAAAGCGCGTGATTTTCCGTTGGCAGCAATTTCTCTTCTGAGCAATAACTCAGTCCCATCTTCTAGCTCATTCGAGTGCAGCCATTCACTGATCCCATCATCTGATGGGCGATGAAAAGTACCTTCTATACAACATTTCTTTTCCCGATTGAGTAAAACGGCGGTATCTGCCCTGTCACCAAGAATGAGTCCCAGTGCCCCCATTAAAATACTTTTTCCCGCACCTGTTTCACCCGTAATGATGTTCAGTTTGGGTGAAAATGTGATGGACAGATCATCGATGATCGCATAATTCTGTATGTGAAGAAATTGCAGCATAGGCGGGTGGCAAAGGCTTGCCGGGATGTGCAATTTAATCTCCTGTTTTGGGTTCAGCAAATCGGAACGGAAAATACCTGTTGTTTATTCGCCACTGCAACGGGCGATGCCGGCTTTTGCCCGCTGGTCCAGTGAATTTTTGTACTCTTGCTGGGTCATGTTCAGACATTGTTGATAAAATTCCAGCGCCTGCTGCTTATTGCCCCGTGATTCGTAGATCTGGCCAGATTGAAGGGCAGCACGGGCGGCAAAATATTCCGGTCTGTCTTTTCCGAGGCGAATCGATTGTGCATAATACTGCAGGGCTTCATTGGTTTTACCGAGGGCATCATGAATTCTTCCCAGCCGATAGTTATACTCCAGCTGTTGGGCGGTCGTAGATAAACCATTGATAGGCTGATTCATCAATGTTTTGAGTGCATCGTTGTGGTAACCACCATCGCTTAATAGTCTTGCTTTCAGCAGCCATCGATCGGGCCATTTACCCGATTTGGCATCAGCCAGTGCCTTTTTATCAGCATCGGAGAAGGTGCTTCCTTTACTGATGACCATTTTGCGCATTTCTTCCGCTTTGGTCTGGTTCTCCTCGAGCCAATAACACCAACTGAGTTTTTGGTAAACATCTTTTACATAAAACTGTCCGGTAAACTGGCGAAGGAATGTTTCAAAATGTTGCCTGGCAGCAGCTGTATTCAATCGATACAGTTGGGCAAATCCCATTTGAAAGTCCCAAACACCGGTCACCAGATAGTCGGGTGACTGCTGCCGATTGGTGATGAGGGATGCGGCAAGGGCTGCCTGTTGTAGGTTGATCGCCAGGTTGGCTGTCATATAAAGGTGCAAGTGATTCCCAGCTAAATCCAGCTGTTGCTGACGCGTGAATTGCAGGGCTTCTTCTTTCTTGTTTTCCAGGTAGAACAGTAAATAAGGGTATACAAAAGCTGCCTCATTAAAAAAGAGTTTACTCCAAGGATCGCTGCCATTTAAAAAACCACGCACCGTTTTCATACCCTCTGTTAAGGAACCGCGCATACCTAAAATACCCGCGATCCAGCGGTATCCTTTTGGGATGGTACCCGTTACTGCCTGAAGTGTTCCATACGGAAGATCATTAGGCGTGAAAGTGGGGAAACGTTTTTTATTTTCCTTCAATACCTGATAACTTCTTCTGCAATCCCAGGCAGCTTCCCAAAATTCGCCTGCCTTGATAAGTGCCGTCGCTCTTTGCAAATAAATCATACCCTGACTGTAAAGAAGGAAAGGAGATGATTTGGGACCGGATTTTATTTTTGCCAGCCGTGCTTCCATCTTGACCAGACTGCGTTTCATTTCATCGGGGTCTTCATTCAGGAAGAGCGTATAGAAGTCGATGTAGTTGTCGAGTAGTTCGGGAATCAGGTTTTGAGGATTCTGTTGTCTTGCCTTTTGGATGAGTAGTCTGCCACTGTTCACCTTCAGACGGGTGATTTCCTGAAAAGCCTGCTGGCAATGGCTGTTGAATTCGAATACGGGCTGACCATACAACCGGGTAAGCATCAAAACCGGCAAAAGTAAAATCAGCGCACGTTTTGGCATATCTGCTACATAAAAAAGGGCTGCCCTTCGGTAACCCTTTGATGAATGTGAAACGGATGGCTATCCGGAGGAATGACTACTTAACGCCTACATTAGCGTTCAGCTCTGCATCCACCAAAATTCTTCCGCAGTTTTCGCAAACGATAATTTTTTTGTGCAGGCGAATCTCACTTTGACGCTGAGGTGGGATGGAATTAAAGCAACCCCCGCAGGCATCTCTCTCTACCGGTACAACTGCCAGGCCATTGTGATAGTTGGTACGGATGCGGTCATAGCTATAAAGTAAGCGGCTGTCAATGTGTGCACGAGCATCTTTACTCAGCTCCAAAAATTCTGTTTCTTCCTTCTCCGTATCAACGATGATCTTATCTAATTCTCCTTTTTTGTGTGCCAGTACGCCTTCTTTTACAGCCACCTGTTTGCGGGCAGCGTCTAATACTTTCACTTTTTCTCCCAGCTCATCATTGGCATCGCGGATATTCTTTTCGCAAAGCTTTATTTCCAGCTGTTGCATCTCAATCTCTTTGTTGATTGCCTCGTATTCGCGGTTGTTCTTCACCTGGTCGCTCTGCTTCTCATATTTGGCAATCAGCGCTTCACTTTCCTTGATGGCTGCCTTTCTGCCCTCCATATATTCAGTGATGCCATTGATCTCCTCTTCGATACGCACTTGACGACTTCTTAAGCCCTGAATTTCATCTTCCAGGTCGCTTACTTCCATGGGTAATTCACCCCGGAGTACTTTAATTTCATCCAGTTTGGAATCAATTTTCTGCAATTTGAGCAGGTTGACCAGCTTTTCTTCAACAGAGAAATCTTTAACGGCTGCCATATAAACGATTGATTTAGAATCAGTTAAGAATAGACTAAGGATTAATTTTTATCGATGTTCCTGTCTTTTTTGTCTGCTAATCAGGACATTGGGCACTTATTTCCCCGAAAAATACTGCACCGGGTTGGTGTCAACACCTGATTTTAGGACGGCAAAGGTAGGGAATTTGCTTTGTAAAACGTCCACCAATAGTTCAGGGGTGAATTGTTCACTTTCCCAATGTCCGATGTCAGCTACCACCATCTGGCCATTGGCATCGAAAAATTCGTGGTATTTGAGGTCGGCGGTGACAAAAAAATCTGCTCCGGCTGCCAACGCTGTTTCCAGCAGAAAGCTGCCGGCACCGCCGCAAACAGCTACGCGGCTCACCTGTTTTTGCAGGAGTGGGGTATGGCGAATAACCTGCAGGGAGAAGGTGGTCGACAGTTGCTGTAAAAAAGCCATTTCCTCCATGGGCGAGGGTAAGCTGCCTATCAATCCACTGCCGATATCGGATCTTTCATTGAGTAGCGCTACCCAGCTGTGAGCTACTTCTTCATAAGGGTGACTTTCGATCAAAGCTTGATGAACCTGTGTTCTGAGGTGCGTGGGCACAACTACTTCCAAACGGGTTTCCGCCACTGCTGTTCGTTCACCTACCTGACCGATGGTGGGGTTGGCGCCATCCATACCTTTGAAGGTGCCGGTGCCTTCCACTCCAAAGCTGGCTTCATGATAAAGTCCGATGGTGCCTGCTCCTGCATGAAAGAGGGCAGATCGCACCTGTTCAAGGTGGGTGGTTGGCACAAAGGTGATCAGTTGTAATAATTGTTGTTCTTTGGGCGAGAGAATGACCGTTTTTTCCAATCCCAGTTTGTCGGCTATTTTTTTATTGACACCGTTCGCGACATTATCGAGGTTGGTGTGGCAGGCATAGATCGCAATATCATTTTTAATGGCAGTGATAAGGGCTTTTTCTACATAGTTTTTTCCATTCAGTTTTTTAAGGCCTCGGAACAGGATCGGATGATGCGCCACCACCAGGTTACAGCCTTTACTGATTGCCTCCAGTATGACTTCTTCCGTGGCATCGAGTGTGCACAAAACCCCCTGACAGCTCCAGTCGGGCTGGCCGGTGATCAAGCCGGCATTGTCGTATGACTCCTGAAGGGAGAGGGGTGCAAAGGAGGCTAATTCGGCGATTACATTTTTTATCAGCATGGGAATGGAATGGAGTAGATGACCCGTTAAAATTAGACCAAAACAGGTAAACGAAAAACTGCGGTTATCTTTACACCATGGAATCACGCTATTTGCTGCTGGATGGAAAGAAAGTAAAGACCGGTTCACCGTTGATCGGTGTCGATAACCGAACCTTCCGCTATGGGGATGGCTGCTTTGAAACCATGAAGTTGCTGAAGGGTCGCATTCCACTTTTTGCCTTTCATGTGGAACGTTTGTTTTTTACCCTAGAACAACTGGATCTGACGATACCTACCCACCTGTCAGCTGAAAAGCTTGAGCAGCAGATCATTGATTTGGCTACGGCCAATGGGCATGCCGCGAATGCCCGCATTCGATTAACCGTGTTCAGGGGCGAGGGAGGATTGTATGACACCGATACTGCAGTTCCACATTTTATGATCCAATCCTGGAAAGGCCCCGCTGTCACGCCGAAGATCCATACCAATGGAATAGATCTTGGCATCTATCCCGATGCGCGTAAAAGTTGCGATCGGTTTGCAGCATGCAAGACCGCCAATTTTTTACCTTATGCCATGGCAGCCCGTTGGGCTAAGAAAATGCATTGTAATGATGCGGTGGTGCTAAATGTAAATCAACGCGTAGCCGATACTACGTTATCGAATATTTTTATTTTGATAGATGGAAGTTGGCGTACACCCCCTTTATCGGAAGGACCCATCAGCGGCGTTATGCGGCGCTACCTGATCGGTCAATGGAAGAAAGACGGTATTCCAGTAGAGGAGTTGCCCATTACTCCGGAAGACCTGGGTCAGGCACAGGAAATCATTTTAACGAATGTGATGTCGGGTATTCGTTGGGTAAAAAGTCTGGGAGATAATCACTACACCGGTACGGCA
>JBEIUM010000285.1:0-2806 GCA_040374385.1 Sediminibacterium sp.
AAAACGGTTATTTCCCTCTTTTTTAGACGAAACCACAATTTTTACTTTTTTTAGATCGAAAAGTATGTGCTGCTGTATTACTAGCCAACGCATCAAAATGAGAAGAAAATAGTCGAGGTGATTTTGGTAGGAAAATCAACTTGAATCTGATTAAAACAATGAAGATGCTACTTATTCATAAAATTTGAATTAGACCGATCTTGACAAATATGAACTCAAAATAATTTTGCTTATCAAGCATCATTTTCCATCACATTATTTCTCGTGATTAATAATTAGTATTGTAGTCTATACAATCAATTACCCGCTATGACAATCATATTACTTACATGCTTTCAAGAATACTATTCCGATATGGTCTTTTAATAAATGTACTCCCTCGTCAACACTATTCAAAAAACAAACTAAACCGCAAAGAGGGCGAGAAATTTTTAAAGAAGCCATTGAAATAAAATTCTGGCTCAACCTGTAAAGTATAATTTCGCACACCCGGTAAACTAAACTTGAAAGTATTGGGCTCAAACCAGTTTCCGCGCCTGCCCACCAGATAACCTACGGCAAAATTCTGCACAAATGACCAACCACCATTCTGTGGTTTTTCATAATCCACCTTTCGAAAAGTAATAAAATCATTTCTATCGGTTCGTAACTGATTACCCTCTCTCGAAAACAAAAAATAGGGTTCCCACATCAGATATACCCGATGGTCATTCCGCTTGTTATCTGAAATCACATAACTCAATCCCGCCGAAAAAGACGGCGCTACCATACCGCGCACATATTGCAAACTGCCATAGATAGCAGGCAGAAACGTTCCCTCATTATTCAGTGAAACGTTAAAAGCCCGCTTTCCAAAAGTTTTCAACCTCTGTACCGAGGGACTAATCATCAGTCCTTGGGAAAGATCAAACGTCGCTGTCACCCTTTCCCGCCAACCTATTCCCTTGATAAGTTCTTCCGTAAAATGTTTTCTTGCCAATACAATACAGGAATCCATAACATGCAAAGGCAAAGCATACAGGTCTTGCAAAAAATTCACTTGCACAGTTAAAAATCCCGGCATCTGCCTCTTTATATCATTCACATCCCCAGTATAGAAAGTAATGCGCAACGTATCCCGCTCTATCTTGAGATTACTCAAACTACCCTGCTGGTAAACCAATGTATTCTGATTAGATTCGTGGGAGGTGGTTCTTATCTCTACTTTTTGATCACGGGGTACCGCATCGATTCTTCGGGCAATATTGTCCATAGGAGTTGAATCAACAACTCCCTTAATGGCCAGTAAACTTTGACCCAACAATGAATCAAGATTCGGTAACTGATTGAGCTGTTGCAAATTGGTCAACTCTAACTGTATCCAGGTCTTGGAGGGCGGCATTCGAAAGCTAAAGAGCACCCGTGCATATCCGGGTCGCACAGAATTGAATCTAAAATCAGTCATTGAATAATTCGTGTAGTCATACACAGGAAAACTTCCTTGTGCGAACACAGTACTGCCAATGCCTGTTAACAACAGGATCAAAAAAAGGGACTTTTTCATATTTTTTATTCTTTTATTCCGGTAGTATTCGGATGATTGGTGGATTGTAACGTAATCTTCCACCTCGGTTTGTTATCATTCGGAGGCGGCGCCTCAAAATTCGGTAGTGGCCTCTCTTCGAGTAACAGTTGAACGGACATGACCGATGAACGATTTTCATCAAAAGCATGAACTACCGGCATTCCATTGGCAGTTTTTCTGATCACTCGGTTTTTTCTCCAATAATTCACCTCTACGGACTGTTCGATACGATTGTTCGAGGGAATTCGTATATCAGGCAACGGGGAATTGCTTGTTCCAATCTCAATCTTTTCATCGGCCTTTGGTATTACCGCCACCGCTACTACCTCAGGATTTACTGTAGCAGGTGCCTGGATATTTGATGGCGGAGTTATACTGGATACTAATTCAATGCTACCCGATTTTGCCAACGTTTTTTGCCGGCTGATGGGCTGGGCAGCGACAGATAATGGCTTCCGGTTCAAAACCTGTGGCTTGGTCATTAAAGGTTGAGTTTGGGCAGGTACAACTGCTGTAGGAGATAGTTGATCCTTAAGACTCAACCTGTACCAATAAATACCTGTTGCGAATAACATGATCAATGAACCAGCAGCCATCCAGTGTATTGGCAGAAACCGTCTTTTTTTTCCGGCTCTTAACTCCAGTACATGCTCCAATTCAGCCCATATGGCTTCGCTTCCCTCCGGAAGACCAGTCTGTGATGATTCCCACTCATCGATACGACTGCCCAGCTTATGATTATTGTGCTGCATGTTGTCCATAGTTATTTTGTTCGCTAATGAGCCGCTGCAAGTGACGCTTTGCCTTACTAAGCTGGCTTTTGCTTGCACCTGCGCTGATTCGAAGAAGTGCTGCTATTTCTTCATGGCTATACCCTTCAATTACAAACAGGTTAAAGACCGTTCTATAGCCCACAGGCAACTTTGCCAAACAGGCCAGTATGGAATTCACTTCCAATTGCTCATAGATCCAATCATCTGCGGGTTCTTGCTCTGCATTTTCCTCCCCCGTAACTATCAACATTCGGTGACGTGTCCGAATGATTTCGAGGCACTTATTGACCATGATCTTCTTCATCCAGGCAATGGTCGAGGCATCATTGCTGAAATTGAACCGGGATAGAGCCTGATAAATTTGCAAAAAACCATTCATCATGGCCTCCTCAGCTTCCTCCCGTTGTTTCAGGTAACGCTGGCACAACAGTAAGAAACGGTTGGCATAGTTGTCAAACAGGTACCGTTG
>JBEIUM010000231.1:0-4369 GCA_040374385.1 Sediminibacterium sp.
ACGGGACCATTGTTTTTCAGGTGTTTTTCCAATGACTGAAGAATGTGTTGGAGCACTTTCGAATTATGCAGACTTCCTTCGGTGATTTTCCATTGGATGCGCTTGTTTTTCAGTCCCTTATTTTCCAGCATGGGGCGGTTGCTTTGCAAGGTGATAGAGCGGTTGCGGCCCATTACTACAATGCGTTCTACCTGATCGGATAAGTAAACCAGTCTTGCCTTCAGGGTAATGAATTTCCTGTCAAATAGTATCTTAAAAAGCCATTCCACCCCGCAAAATACTAAAATATTTAGTATTTTGACATCCTGATTTATTCGGTAGGTAGGGCGGGCAGCTCCTCATAAATGAACGGTTCGGCAGGGTTGTCGGCTGTTCTGAAGTCTTTGTGGATGGGGGTGGCTTTTAGCTCGCTGCTGTCGATACTAAACCTTGCCAGCTCGCTGATTTTTTCCGGACTAAGATCGGGTTGGATCCACTCATAAGCTTTCGCTTCCGGCAAAATGGTCGGCATGCGTTTTTTGGTATTGTGGATGGCTGACATGAGGGGGTTTGCAGCAGTCGTAACCAGTGTAAATGTGGGCATTGTTTCGCCGGTCTCCCGGTCGGTCCAGCTTTGCCAGATGCCTGCAATAAAGAAGTAGGGATGGTCTTTTACGGCGATATGGTATGGGTAGGCGACAGGTTTTTTCTTTCCCGGCAAGGACAGGTGTCGCCATTCATAAAAGCCGGAGGCCAATATGAGACAGCGTCGTTTCAGTGCTGCTCCCTGGTACACGCGGCTCTCCAGTAATCTTTCCGCGGTAGCATTCAGGGTAGTGAATTTTTTTCTGCTCGCAGCCAGTTCTTCCCGGGAGTTAATCCAGTTGGGAATCAGTTCCCAGTGGGCAAGTATCAGTTCAAGTGACTGGCCGTTCGCGGCAGGTATCAAAATGGGCCAGCTATCGTATTCAAATCCGCTCATAACCGGGCGAATCAGGTCGTGTTCCTTCACCTGCACTTGCAGGTCTTTCAGGTGAATGAATGTTTCTTTTTTTACTTCAATGCCCAGGTAATAACACATGGAAGTTCATTTACGTAGCGGAAATTACGATAGAAGCTGCAAAGCCATTGATATTTTGTTTAGGGGGTAGCCCGCGCAGTAATAAAAAAGCTGCTGGGAATTTGTTTGTAATTTGCAGGTATAAAGTTTACCCATGAAAAAAATAACCATAGCTTTTGTATGGATGATCATCAGTTTGTTTTCAGCCAATCTGGCTGCTGCCCAACGATTAAAACCGGGTGATAGTTATCAGGATGGAATTATTGTAACGCTGATTCAGAAAGGTGAGCCCGGCTATGAGAAAAAGGTGCCCCATGGTTTACTGGTAGCCAAGGCAGATTGGGAAAAAATGGTCAAGTGGTCGGAAGCCATACAGATCGCCAAAGATTTTCGTGCAGGTGGTTCCGATCAATGGCGGGTACCTAATAAGGAAGAATTAGAATTGTTGTATGTCAATCGTCAGTTAGTCGGCGGTTTTCAGGTGGGGAATTACTGGACTTCCCTTCCCTCGAAAGAAGATGCCAATGGCGCGTATGTGATTAATTTTTACAATGGATATACCTATACAGAATACCGGGAGACACCTGTACATGTGCGGCTGATAAGGAAATTCTGATCAACGTATCAATCAATCCCCCTATGTAATGCTTATTAACAGAAAGGTTTTAACCCTCGATGAATTTACCATTCAGCAGTTAAGGAATTTTTCTTCTGCAACCGGTGAGCTGAGTAGTTTGTTGCGTGATATTGGGTTGGCTGCAAAGCGGATCAATGTAGAAGTGAATAAGGCCGGACTGGTAGATATTTTAGGAGAGGCCGGGCATACCAATGTACAGGGGGAGGATGTAAAGAAACTGGATGTATTCGCTAATCAGCAGTTGGTCGGAGTTTTAAAGCATGGCATTAGTTGTGCGGGTATTGGCAGTGAAGAGATTGAGGGTGTTGAAATTTTCAATGATGAGGTGAGTAATAACAGCAAGTATGTATGTCTGTTCGATCCGTTAGATGGGTCTAGTAACATTGATGTGAATGTTTCCATTGGAACTACTTTCAGTGTGTATCGGCGGTTGAGTGCGGTAGGCCAACCTTGTGTCGAAGATGATTTTTTACAACCCGGCAATAAACTGGTAGCAGCGGGCTATGTAATTTATGGTAGCAGTACCATGTTTGTATATGCGACCCGTCGGGGCGTCAATGGTTTTACCCTCGATCCTTCTATTGGTGAGTTTTGTCTGAGTCATCCGGATATTCAATGTCCTTCTGAAGGAACGATCTATTCTGTTAATCATGGTAATTTCTTTCGGTTTCCGAAGGGTGTGCAACAATACATTACTGCCTGTCAGAAAAGGGCGGTAATGGATGGCGGCCCTTATTCGCAGCGATACATTGGTAGTTTGGTTGCCGATGTGCATCGGAACTTGATTAAAGGGGGTATTTTCATGTATCCGAGCATGGCCGATCAGGCGACGGGGAAGCTTCGCTTGTTATATGAGTGCAATCCCATGGCATTTATTATTGAGCGTGCCGGCGGTGTAGCTACTGATGGCAGTCAACGCATTTTAGATATTGTTCCCACTACCTTACACCAACGGTGTCCTTTCTATGGCGGTAGTCGTGCCATGATGGAGGAGTTGTCGGGATTTATGGGTGGAGCATAGGGTGATTTTTCTTGGACAACTATTATTTGATATGGGCAGTTCTGCTCAAAAAAAAGAGGCCACCAACAGGTGACCTCTTTTTGCATGTTTGTTATACACAGATACTATCCGCCTGTATATAGATCCCAATTCAATTCTGCCTGCGGACGAGGGAACTGCTTGAAGATGGTTCCTTTATCGAAGGAAGTTGGGATGGTATTCAGTTTATCATATCTGCGGGCATCGATCCAGCGATGTCCCCATGGTTCAGCCCAGAGAGAGTACCTGCGCTGATAGAGGATCTCATCTATCAATGCTGTTTGAGTAGTAGCTCCCGTATAGTTACCGATATTCGCTGCAGTGCGAATGATGTTGATAGCAGCTACAGCATCAGTAGTTTGATTCAGCTGGGCATGAGCTTCTGCTTTAATCAAAATCAACTCTTCATTTTTGATAAAAGGAATTGCTGCAGTATTGCTTGCCCATCTTTTATCCTGGTGGGTTCCTACCAGTGGAGTTGCGTCGGTAGTAACTGTAACAGGAACGGAACGTTGGTGGAATTTGGAAGACACCCGGCTATCACCCGGTGTGGCATCTGCCAATACGGAAGGATGAACTACAATGATGGTATTGATGTTCGCATCCAACACATAGAACAATGGGTTGAATGAATCCGGGGGGGCACCAAAAGTATGCGCCGGACCGGCATTCAGGGGTCCGGTAAGGTTCATGAATGATTGAGACAATGCATTCAGTGCACCTTGCCAGTCTTTCCGGTAAACAGCCACCCGTGCAGCGATGGCGCGATTCACTCTTTTCAATCCATCAATGGAATTATAACCGGTGAATCCGGCAGTCAGCGTGAAGGGGAAGGTAGTACCTGCATTGTTCAGATCTGCCAGTCCTGCATTCAGCAATGAGTCGATGAAGCCGAGTGCAGCGGTATATGATCTGAATCCACCGGGTTTCAGTGGATCTTTCACATCTGTGCGGATACCGTTTTCATATTGCCAATTGGCTGGTATGATGAACTGATAAGCTTGTATCGTTTTTGCGAAGCCAGCTATAGCACTTTTTTCAGCTGCACTCAGAAAGGAGCTGTTTTGGGCCGATTCTATCAGAACATAGCCCTGCTTAATTGTTTGATAAGGGGTTGCATAAGAACCACCACCGGTGGCACCGAAGCCGAAGAAAGCAGCATCGGGCAAACGGCCGGCTTGTCCCAGCCAATCCGTTTGAAAGCGCGGGTCAGATGCATTCAGGTACCAGATTTCTCTTCCGAAAGTATTCCATGCCTGAGAGATATTGGTAACATATCCTCTGTGTCTTGATTCGAGACCCGTTACCAGGAATTGAATTTGACTGCGGGAAGCGTTGTTTAATACACTTGCTTCACTGGGGTTGTTGGGGTCTTCCAACTTTTTTACCTCGAAGGGGTTACAGGAGAAAAGCGAAATTGTAACACCCATTAAAAATAGTATAGGTAGCTTTTTCATGTTGTTATGATTTAGAAGTCAATTTGTAAGTGGAAGAATAACCTTCTGGCAGAAGGGTAGGGTGCCACATCAACGTTGTTGGCCAAAGCCTGGGCACCAAAGGTGGAAGTTTCCGGATCATAACCAACGTATTTAGTCGATAAAAATACATTGTTACCGGAGAGTCCTACTCTTGCGCGCTGGATAAAGCTACCGGC
>JBEIUM010000110.1:0-8059 GCA_040374385.1 Sediminibacterium sp.
CCCTCCAGCCAGAATTCGGCTGAAAAAACTTAATATTAATACCTCAAACGATTTTTCCATGAAAACGATCTACTTTGCCAGTCTCATAGTTGTCCTTTTGTCAGCCAGCTCCTTTTTCCAGCCCGCCCGAAAGAAAGTGATTTTTTTTGGAGATTCTATCACCGAAGCCGCAGTGAAACCGGGCGGATACATCCGTCTGATGGACTCGCTCATTGCAGCCGCCCAAAAGTCTTCCCAGTATGAACTTGTTGGAGCCGGTATCAGTGGTAATAAGATCTATGACCTCTACCTACGCATCGAAGATGACGTAATCAAAAAGCAACCCGATATCGTAGTTATCTATGTTGGCGTAAATGATGTCTGGCATAAGGCAAGCAGCGGCACCGGCACCGACTACGGTAAGTTTGGTCGATTTTATGAGGCTGTAGTGAATAAGCTGCAGGCAGCGGGCGCCAAAGTCATTGTCTGCACACCCGCTGTAATTGGAGAGCGAACCGATCATTCGAATCAGCAAGATGGTGACCTGAATCTATACAGTCAATGGCTGCGTGATTTTTGCGCTAGCCGGCAACTACCCTTGGTCGACCTGCGCAGTAACTTCATCCAACATAACCTGGCCAAAAACCCGCAGAATAAGGAATCGGGCATACTCACCACCGACCGCGTTCACCTCAATGCCGCAGGTAACCTACTGGTAGCAACGGAAATGTGGAAAGTCATTCAAAGTATTCCTTAATACACATCCCTCCCGGAAACATCCATCTTAGCGGTAAGCCAGGATAGTACAACAGAAAAATTGTTTCCTGATAAGGAAACAATTATCTTTGCAAAAACGTTAAACAAGTGCAAGGACCAAAATTTGAGGTTAAGTTTTTAAAAGAAGCTTCGGAGTTCCTTGACAACCTTGACGGGAAGGTGAGAGAAAAAATCATCTACAACATCACAAAAGCAAGGTTTTCAAATGATAAAGAGCTTTTCAAAAAGTTGACTGAAGACATTTGGGAGTTTAGAACACTGTTCAATAAAACCCATTACAGACTGTTTGTTTTTTGGGACAAATCAAAAAAGACCGACACCATTGTAATATCAACACACGGAATAATAAAGAAAACAGATAAAACTCCACCAGGTGACTTAGAAAAAGCAGAACGGGTAAGAAAAAAATATTTTGAACTTAAAGACAATTAAAAATGAAAAAGCAAGCATTAAAAACTTACAGCTTAGACGAGATTACAGATAAACATATCGGTAAACGAGGGACACCAAAGCGAGATGCTTTTGAAAACGAGTTGCGACTTGACCTGCTGGGAGAAGCAATAAGACAAGCACGCTTAGAACGCAACTTAACACAAGAAGAACTTGGACTACTTGTTGGTGTTCAAAAAGCTCAGATTTCTAAACTTGAAAACAGTTTGACAGATGCAAGATTTGAAACGATAATAAAAGTATTTAAAGCACTCAACGCAAAGATAAATTTCAATGTGGAGTTGCTTAATCAAACAGTAAAAATTGCTTGATAATAAGAATTCAACCCACTCGTAAAAGTGTTTTTGCAAAAGCAGGCGTATTCAGTGATTCGGTTGGCAGTTTTTTCGTGTCAATCGAAAAGTGTTCTTCGAATAAATGGAACTGCTATAAAACTCCGTCTTCACAAAGACGCAAACAAATAAATAAGTCGGCATTATGATGAAGTCAGGACTGCCGAACAATCAAATCAAGGTGCTTCTTCCCTTTACGTACCAAAATGTACTGTTGATTCAGCAGATCGGCATCACCGATCATGGCTTGAATATCGGTCACCTTTTTTTCATTGATGCTCACCCCACCGCCCTGTATCAATTTCTTGGCTTCTCCCTTGCTGGCAAGGGAACCGGTCGCCGCTAAAAAAGTCACTACATTGACCGGCCATTCACCTGCATAGGGTAGGGTAGGAAGTCCACTTAGTAGTAAGACTTCCGGACGCGTTGTTTGGATGAAAGCCACTGCGTCGCCACCAAACATACCACGGGTAGTTTCCAGGATGCTCTCCAACACTTCTTTGCCATGTACAAAGGCGGTTACTTCCAGCGCCAGTCGCTGCTGAAGTGACCTCGCTTCAGGCTGTTGACGGTGTGATTCGATGAGGGCCGTAATGTCAGATTCAGGCAGCAGTGTAAAAATTTTGATCCATTTTTCCGCATCTTCATCAGCCGCATTGAGCCAGAACTGATAAAACTGGTAGGGACTGGTTTTGCTTGCATCGAGCAATACATTCCCTTTTTCGGTCTTGCCAAATTTGCCGCCCTCTGTTTTGGTAATCAACGGACAGGTAAGTGCATATGCTTCGCCGGCACCTTTTTTTCGAATCAATTCCGTACCGGTCACCATATTTCCCCATTGATCGCTGCCGCCCATTTGCAACCTGCAATTCATCTGGGTGCACAGCCAATAGAAATCATAGCCCTGCACCAATTGATAAGTGAATTCCGTAAAACTCATGCCCTGCTCAGATTCCAGCCGCTTCTTCACGCTGTCTTTGGCCATCATATAGTTGACGGTAATGTGCTTCCCAACATCCCGAATGAATGTTAGAAATTCCATTCCTTTGAACCAATCATAGTTGTTGACGAGTAGCGCACCTTTCGGATGATGCGAAGAGAAATCAAGGAATTTGCTTAACTGTTGGCGAATGCCGGCCAGGTTCTGCTGTAGGGTGGCTTCATCTAATAAATTTCTTTCTTCACTCTTGCCACTCGGATCGCCCACCATTCCGGTGGCTCCACCTACCAAGGCCACCGGCCGATGCCCCGCCCTTTGTAAATGCACCAGCAACAGAATGGGTACCAGACTACCAATATGTAAACTGTCAGAAGTAGGGTCAAATCCAACATAACCCGTTACGGATTCCTTATTCAACCATTCTTCCGTACCCGGCATACAATCTTGTAACAGGCCTCTCCAGCGCAGTTCTTCGATGAGATTGATTTCTCTGTTCATAGAACAAAAGTAAGGAATGATCCCAATGAGGCACAGCGGAACTACAACTTGCCTACCTTTGCAGCCATGAAAACGACCGGCGAGGGTACCCGCATCTTGAATTTTATCGTTGACACCACCTTGATTTTATTGGTGGCCATGGTATTGATGCGCATCTGGAACTGGTATGTCTTTTTTTGGGGATGGATGCCCCTGAATTTTGGCTGGTTTTTCTTTGGCTTTCTCTTTCTCTACTATTTTCTCTGGGAATCATTTACCGGAAGAACCCCGGGGAAAATGATCAGTATGACCAGGGTTGTCAATGAACAGGGTCGCCGCCCCGGGATAGGTCGCATTTTCATTCGTTCGCTGGTGCGCCTTTTCATTCCCGACTTATTCTTTCTGCCTTTTCTCGGCATGACCCTCCACGATTATCTCAGTAAAACAAGGGTCGTTCGATTTGAATAGCTTTTCCTCATCTCGCAACCATTCCACCCATTGGGTGTTATAACTTTGACGCCCCGGCAACGGAAATTTATTATGGCAAGAATACCAATCAACATAGCTACCGGCAGTTTACAACAACCTGAGATGATTGTCGGCATCGATCTGGGCACCACGAATAGTCTCGTTGCCATCTTACATCCGGAGAGCAGACAGCCCGTGGCACTGAAAGAATTTAATTCCAGCAGTCTGGTACCCAGCATTGTGCATTTTGATGCAGCCGGCAATGCAGCAGTAGGTGAAGCAGCCCGTGAACACCTGGAGACCGATCCGCAAAACACCATTTTCAGTGCCAAGCGATTGATGGGAAAAAATTACAATGACATTCGGGCACATGCTGATTTCTTTACTTACCGCATCATCGATAACGACGAAGATCAGCTGGTGAAAGTGCAGATCGGCGATCGATTTTATTCTCCCATTGAACTTTCTTCTTTTCTCCTGAAAGAATTGAAGCAAAGGGCAGAGCACATACTGAAAACGCCGGTGACGAAAGCAGTTGTCACCGTACCTGCCTATTTCAATGATGCCCAGCGCCAGGCCACACGCGATGCAGGAAAATTGGCAGGACTGGATGTGTTGCGGATCGTTAATGAGCCAACAGCTGCAAGTCTTGCCTATGGGATCGGACTCGACCCGACTGAAGAAAAAACCATTGCAGTATATGATCTGGGTGGTGGAACATTTGACATCTCACTATTACATTTAACACAAGGCATTTTTGAAGTACTCAGCACCAATGGGAATACCTACCTCGGTGGCGATGATTTTGATCGGCTGATCGTTCAGCATTGGCTGCAACAGTTGGGCATGGATAGTGCAACAGCATCAAAAGACAAGCAGTTCTTTCAGCAATTAAGGTTGCTGGCAGAGCAAGCCAAGCGACACCTGAGTGACCATGAAATATTTTCGGCGCAATGGCAAAACCATTCCATCACTTTGACAAAAACGACTTTCGAACAATTGGCAGCGCCCTTGATTCAGGAAACGATTGATTGTTGCAAGAAAGCGATGCAGGATGCGGGAAAGAAAGTGACCGATATTAATGCCGTTGTGATGGTGGGCGGATCTACACGTATTCCCGCCGTGAAAGAGGCGGTCAGTCGCTTCTTTGAACAACCGGTCAACGATTCCCTGAATCCAGATGAAGTAGTTGCCTTAGGTGCAGCCATACAAGCAGATATTTTGGCAGGCAATAGTCGCCAATTGCTTTTACTGGATGTAACGCCTCTCAGTCTGGGCATCGAAACCATGGGCGGACTCATGGATGTGTTGATACCGCGTAACTCAAAAATACCCTGTGCTGCTGCGCGTCAGTATACGACCCAGCGTGATGGCCAGGGTGATATGCGCATCACTGTATTCCAGGGTGAACGCGATCTTGTGAAAGACAATCGTCGCCTCGCTTCTTTCAATCTCAAAGGTATTCCCGGCATGCCGGCAGGACTTCCCAAAGTGGAAGTAAGTTTTACCATCAATGCAGATGGTATCTTGTCGGTGAAAGCGAAAGAACTGCGCAGTGGTGTGGCGCAAGAGATCGAGGTGAAGCCACAATATGGGTTAAGCTCGGATGAGATTGAACAGATGCTGCGCGATAGTATTACCCATGCACAGCAGGATATGCAGGAACGGGCATTGGTAGAGGCACGTACGGAGGGAGAGCAACTGCTCGACGTAACCGAAAAATTCATTGCCAAACACGCAGCAGATTTGACACAGGAAGAAATTCATGCTACTGCTGCCGCCTTGCAAGCTTTGCAGTTATCGCTTACGATGACGGATAAAAATTTAATTCAGGCCAAGTCAGAAGAACTCAATGAAATTACCCGTCCATTTGCGGAGCGTATGATGGATGCTTCTGTAAAAGCGGCCTTGCAGGGAAAGAAGGTTTAATGATCGGTTGTCTGTTCCAGACTCCATTTGCGCTGCAGGTATTTACCCAGTAAGTCAAATTCCAGGTTCACAGAAGTGCCCGTATCTACCTCACTCAGGTTCGTATGCATATACGTATATGGGATAATAGCGACAGAAAAAGCGGCTCTGTCTACATCAAAACAGGTCAGGCTGATTCCATTTACAGCGATGGAGCCTTTTTCAATGATGAGGTGGGCAAAAGCAGCCGGAAAGGAAAAACGGTAGAGCCAGCTGCCATTTAGATTTTCCCGATGTATGCAAGTTCCCTTGGTATCTACGTGTCCCTGAACAATATGACCATCAAATCGTCCGCCGGCTTGAACACACCGTTCCAGGTTCAGGAGGGTGCCGGGTTGCCAGTTGCCGCAAGTAGTTTTATCGAGGGTTTCACGAATGGCGGTCACGCGATGTAGGTCATTGTTGATCGATTCTATGGTCAGGCATACCCCATTATGAGATAAACTTTGGTCCACTTTCAGTTCTGCGGTCAGGGGTGATTCAATCTCGAAAACCATACCTGAGCCTGCCGGGGTGGCCGACACAACCTTCCCCATTGCTTCAATTATTCCTGTAAACATGGTGGCAAGGTACAGCCCGGGAAGGTTTTACAGGGGTAATTTGGACTAAAATCTCTTTAAATATTGGAATTTTCCGGGGAATTAATATCTTTGCACTCCTAAAAACTACCGAGGAGGTATATAATTATGCTGATCATCGATTCAAAAGACTGCGAAAACATTGACAAGGCGCTCAAAAAGTACAAGAAGAAATTTGAGAAGAGCAAGACATTACTGCAACTCAGAAGCCGTCAGGCTTTTGTAAAGCCTTCAGTGGTACGTCGCGGTGAAGTGCTGAAAGCCATCTACAAGCAAAACCTAGCCAGCGGAAAAATTACCAAGTAATTCCGTGATCTGATACTTGATTGAAAGTAGCCTGAGTTCGTTAACTTTAGGCTACTTTTTTTATGTCCATACCTTCCATAACCGCCTTTATCCATTATCTCCGGTATGAACGGCGTTATTCTCCGCATACGGTTACGGCGTATGAGCTGGATCTTGGTCAATGGTCGGCCTATCTGGCTTCTGCCTATGATGCCCCTGCGCCGGCGGCTATAACCACCCCGATGGTTCGAAGCTGGCTGGCGGAACTCAAAGAGGAGGGTATCAGTTCCCGCAGCATCAACCGAAAAGTTTCTGCTTTACAGTCCTATTTTCGGTACCTCATGAAAATCGGGGAATTGACGCAGACGCCCATGTCAACCATTCTCCCTCCTAAAGTGCAGAAGCGATTGCCTTCCTTCGTGGCTGAGCAGGATATTCAAAGGATGCTGGCTCAGTTGGCAAGTGACGCGTCGTGGAATGGCAGAACTGAGTATTTGATTCTGTGTGTCTTGTATGCGGCGGGACTGCGGGTCAGCGAGTTGGTGAACTGGCGGAAAGACCAGTTTGATCCGGCGAACCGGCAGATGCGGGTCACCGGAAAGGGAAACAAAGAAAGGATTATTCCTTTATCGCCCGCTTTGATTGGTATGTTGCAGGAATATGTAAAAGAAAGGCCAATAGCCTGGCAGGCTATACCTGAAGTCTTTATCCATCCCCGCGGGAAGAAATGGTCGGCGCGTCAGATTTATGACCTGGTCAAAAAGCACCTCAGTCGCGTGACCACCCTACAGCGTAAAAGTCCGCACATTCTGCGCCATAGTTTTGCCACCCACCTGATGAACAATGGTGCTGAATTGATGGCTGTCAAAGAGTTATTGGGACATAGTAGTCTGGCAGCCACCCAGGTTTATACCCATAACAGCATCGAACAATTAAAAGAGGTTTTTCGCAAGACCCATCCCCGGGCATAATTGGTTTTCTTAAAAAAAGCAAAAAGATGACGGATGTCATTTTTTTGGCTCGGTAATGGTGTAACTTCCTTGTTCCATTCCGGTTTGCTTCAGCAGATGGGGCTGAAGGCCGGATATTTTTCACCATAAATGTTTTGCCATGAATTTACAGATCCACACCGTGCATTTTGATGCTGATGCCAGACTGGTTGATTACGTATCACGTAAAGCGGCCAAATTGAACACTTTTCATGACTCCCTGATCAAGGTAGAAGTCTTTTTGAAGCTGGATAATGTAGTTCATCACATCAAGGACAAAGTAGTGGAGATCAAGGTGCATGTGCCTCGCCATGATTTCTTTGCCAAATGCAGCACCAAGCAATTTGAAGAATCTTTTGATAAAGCAATGGATTCAATGATCAGCCAATTAAAACGCCAGAAGGAAAAGCAGGCGGCTTAATGGCGGAACCGTGTTTTTTTAGGATAGTTTGATCGGGTAGTTTGGGAGTGACCAGGCTGCCCGATTTTTTTATTTTCCACCCGCAGGGGGCTTCCTCCGGCACTGGGTTGGGAGGGTCGGAAAAAATTAGTTGTAAAATTTTAAAGTATAACAATTTCCATTACCTTTGCCGTCCCAAAATAGGGGATAGTTCTTTGCATTTTGCCGCTGTACACCCAGCCCTTAGGGGTTGATATATAGGGTTATAAGCCGGCAAAAAGTAGACCAATCACGCCGAAGTAGCTCAGCTGGTAGAGCAGCTGATTTGTAATCAGCAGGTCGTCGGTTCGAGCCCGACTGCCGGCTTTTACGTTTGCCTAGGCGGTGTCCAGATGGTCACAGTCGCTCTCAATGGA
>JBEIUM010000357.1:0-1150 GCA_040374385.1 Sediminibacterium sp.
ATCCATGTCAGTAACATGTTTCATTGATCCGTCTGTCTTGTATACCTTGTGGTATTCTTTATGCTTTCTTTTGCGAATCGCTCCTGATAATCCATTATCGCTTTGATTTTATATTTTAGTGGCAGACGAGTGGTGAGTATTCTAAGTAGTCAACTACTTGAGAATTGCTCTATTAGTTGCTGGTCCATTTGCTTTGTATTTGTGTCACGATGAAGTAATATTTAAATAGTACCTCTTTCAATATATGCTATTCCAGTAAACCCTCTCCTCCGGAGTGAGCCCGGCATAGCCCTTTTTCACCATAGCACTGAGCATGCGCTGGTGAAGAAGAAATTTTGCACTGGCATCCTGCTTGGGATCCCCCTCTTTTATATCTTCTTCCTCGGAGGAATTCGGAAGTTGATTGTTGTTTATAGACATATGTGGTCAGTTTTTAAGGTAAAATGATAGCAGACTATTTTTTGAATCGGATGATTGTACTGCCCGTCTTAATCTGTTTCAAAACAGGCGCATTGGGCGGCAAAAACAGCACCAACAAAAATTCCGAATAACATTGGATAAAATTTCCTTCAGAATTGGTGGACTGTGTAATGGGGGCAACCCTTTTGACCAATCCGGTTTTCTTCTCGCAACATACCTGAACAACAGGAAAGGCAAAGGATTGCTTGGAGAAATACTGAATGTTCGGGTTTTGAAAACGAAGCACCATTGGTCGGGTGAATTCATCCGGCTTTCGATAGTTGAGTGATTGGTAAATCTCTATCTCTGAGGAGGCCAACTCGGCCTCGAGTAGAATCTTTTTGCCACCTATGGTGATGTTCAGTGTTACAGTTTGATCAAATGGGTAATTAAGATGTTGCATATGTATAAATTTTTGTTGAAAGAGTTTATTTAAATTGTATAATAACTTATTACGTCTGCTCGGTCTCCGAAGTTTCAACATATTCCCAGCTATCCCCTTTCTCTACGATAGGTTCTGTTAATGACAGAACAAATTTCTCCACAAGAACGGGCGATTTTTCGAAGCGTTCTTTGAAAACAATGGAGAGGGAAAAGCACAATAAAGCCTGCGGCCAGGAACCTACCAGTCCGAGTGACTGTTGTTTGTTATAAGTTTCAATAAGCTCTGCGTTGGTTTTCAGCCGATACC
>JBEIUM010000187.1:0-5486 GCA_040374385.1 Sediminibacterium sp.
GCCATTCTTCGATGCAAAATGAAGTTGATAAAGCGTGTAACTGAAAATATTTTCATTCAGGGATACAAATAAAAAAAGGCCGTCTCTAATAGTTGAGACGGCCTCTTTTACATCCGACGACCTGATTAGAAAGCAGGGTCAGCGGGCGTGTTGGGGTTGTTATCTCTTTCGCGGAAAGGATAAGGCATGTTACGACGCTTCATCTCAGCATTGGCTCGGCCGAAACGACGCATATCTTCCAGTTTATTAGAGCTCATAAAGAGTTCAATACATCTGTTGCGATATACTTCCGTCAACAGGCTAGCTGCATCGGTAGCACCGGTATAGCCGGCTGCAAGGTTGGCACCCACGCCCAGTGGATCACTGGCAGGGGCTTGTTGCAAAACTGCATCAATGAGCGCTTCTGCACCTGCAACATCAGGAGTTGTTTGGCGCAGCAGACATTCGGCACGCATCAAACGTACTTCATCGGGAAGATAAATGGGTATCGAACGTGTTGATGCATTCCAGAAACCATTCATGCGGAAGCGAGGTGTACCTGTAGCCGCAATCGTGGTATAGAATGGAATACGAGCATCTGTAACATCCGGACGAATACCCAGTGGCAGACCCAGCGTAGAGTCGATCGGGGCATATACGTTGTTGGAGGAGGTAACATTTAAGAACACCGGATTAGGGTTCAATGCCTCATAATTCATAACAGAAGTCTTGGTGAGATCAACTGCATTCGCAGCAGCCTGAGCAGCTGTTATATTGCCTGCATAGAGGTTATAGCGTGCACGCAGTGCTTGCAGGGTATTGATAATGTCAACACCGGCAGGAAGATCAGAGTTAAACTGTGCAGTAATCGGAGCTGCACTGATACCGGCTAAGGCTCTATCGATAGCTGCAACCGCTCTGGCATAACCAGTGGCACGGGGTACGAATTTGGTGGGTGAAGTAACCGGACCACCAATGGTGTCGGGTACATTTTCCCACAACATACTCAAGTTGCCAATGGCCAGTGCTTTGAAGATAGAAGCATAACCAATTAATCCGCTTCTATAACCGGCATCTGCGAGATTTTGCGCATTGGCGATTACAGTGTTCGCGTCATAGATGGCTTTACAATTGCTGATCCAGATACTACCCAGCAAACCATTGTTTCCATCTACCGAAGCACCTCCAAATCCTAGATTGGCTTCAGATACGTTACCAATATTCAATACAAAAGTTTCTCCGGCAGTTAATCCTACAGCACTCATCATGCTGGGGTGGATGGTGAGTGCATAGGTACGTTGTACACCTACTGCCACACCCATCAGTCCTTTCGGACTTCCCAACACTGATACATCAGATGCAGCATTGGGGTTCACATATTCCTTGCTGCAGGAAGCTGTCATCAGCGTTGCTGCGAGTCCAAAGAAAAGTGTTAATGATTGTATTCGTTTCATAAAGTAAGTTTTAAGTGTCAATTAAAATTTAGCCTGTAAACCTACACTAATGGTTCTTGGAATGGGCACAGAGCCAAAGTCAATGCCTCTGAGGATGGTACTCTGACCACCGGCATTTACTTCCGGATCATAGCCAATGTATTTCGTCCATACCACCAGGTTTCTTCCGGTGAAGTTTATATTCAGGTCTTTTACGATTTTACCTACTTTACCTACACTGTAGCTAAGGGCAAACTCACGTATGCGTACGTTACTTCCGTCATCCACGCGCCATTCCTCGATGTTGTAAATACCGGTAGGAAAGGCAGCGGAAGCACTGTAGCCGCTGATGTAACCTCTGGGCAACTGACCTCTGTGTTCCAGTTCAGCCACTTTACCGTTACCCACCCCTTGTCTTGTTCTGAAATCAGCATTGAAAACTGAATTTCCTTTGGTGGCATCAATTTGTATACGCAGGCTGAATTTTTTATAATTGAACTCATTGATCAATGTAGCTGTGTACAATGGATTCGGGTTACCAATGATCTTACGCAGCGGAACACCAACAGGAACACCCTGTCCGGCAGGTCCGCCCGGGTTGTAATTAGATTGGGTATAAGTGAGAATGCTGTTCTGCGTTCCGAAGGCACCTCTTGGAATACCTGCAGGACTCAAATCCAAACCGGCATGGTTAGGAACACCAATGCTGTTCTTGGAAAAGGATCCACCTGCAGTAGTAGCAAAGAAAGTACCATAGAAAACACCCACCGGCTGTCCTTGTATCAATGCTACAGGTGCACCCTGGTTGGTGGGGAACGTAATCAATGCAGCACCGATGTTCAATACTTCATTTCTATTACGGTTGTAGATACCGGTAATATTCCAGCTGAAATCTTTCTTCTTCACCGGTGTAGCAGAAAGCATGATCTCATAGCCGGTATTTTTCAGGTTACCGATGTTATCGAGTAAGGAAGAGAAACCTGCCGAAGGAGAGATGAAGCGGTTCAGCAACATGTCATTTACGCGCTTATCATATACGTTCAGGTTCAGGTTGATGCGGTTATCAAGGAATGCGAGGTCAAGACCGAATTCAATCTCTTTTTGTCTTTCAGGACCCACATTGGTATTAGCCAGTGTGCTGCTGGTATTCAGCGCAGTTCTGCTGTTGAAAGAAGAAGCTGTGTACACATTGAAACGGTCATAAGCGCCAATACCTGTCAGGTTACCGCTTTCACCGTAAGCAACTCTTACCTTAGCAAGATCCCACCATTTGCTGACACCTAGGTTCTTCCAGAAACTGGTTTCTGAAAGGATGAAACCGGCATTGGCTTTGGTATAGATCTGGTTGCGCTTATCCGGACCGAATACCGAAGAGGCATCCCTTCTGATAGCAGCTGTAACGAAGAATTGATTTCTGAATTTGAAATTCTGTTGTAAAAAGAAACCGCTGATCGACAGTTCAGATCTTGAGTCAGCACCAGGGATGATTGTACTGGCACCGGTAACTGTTTCAACAAAAGGAGCTAAACCACGTCCCTGCAACATTACATAGGAATTGCGCTCATATTGCTGTGAGAAACCAACTTGTGTAACTGAGCTGATGTCTTTGGTAACACTGGTAGAGTAGGTTGCGTTGATATCATGGTTGATGCCAAAGAAATTAGAGGTAGCAGCACTGGCATAACCGTTCAGGGTAGGGTCACTGCTGGTCGTACCACCACCAAAGAAGGCAGCGTTTACGTTATAAGCAAACGGCGGCATGAAAGTGGTACCATTCTGCGCATAGTTATCAATACCCATGGTATAGTCAATGGTCAAATTCTTCATTGGCTTCAGCTTCAAACCGAAATTCGTCAGGATACGGCTGGTATTGTTGCGCTGCTTGAAGTCTTCGATAACAGAGATCGGATTCACACGCCCCAGGTTACCATGCGCTTTTAAATTACCCAATGCATCTCTGAACTTCAGGTCGTGGAAGTTACCCAGGATGGTTACTGAGTTCATCGGACTGAAGAAGGAGTTACCGTCGGGTTTCTCGTTGGCAGAGCTATTCACATAGTTCAGTCCGAGGTTCATGCTCATCCATTTGTTGATCTTTTGATCGATGTTACTTCTGAAGCTATAACGCTGGAAGTCAGTGTTACGAATGATACCCTGGTTGTAGAAATAAGAACCAGAGAAGAAATATTTAGTGTTATCGGTACCACCACTTACAGAAACATTGTTATCTGTACCCATACCATCCCTGAAGATGATATCCTGGTAGTCATAACGGGTAACGGCAGTTGTATTGGTAAGTGCCGGACTTAAAATATCTTGTGTTTGAGCATCAACACCACCACCAAATTTGGTAGGTGCCTGGTTCACATCCAATTTACTTCTCAAACCGCTGAACAGCACATTGCTGCTAAAGCTTACCTGAGGAGCACCGGATACACCACGCTTGGTGAAGATCTGTATAACACCACTGTTCGCACGTGAACCATAAATGGCTGCAGCTGCGGCACCATTCAGAATTTCAACGCGCTCAATGTCTGCTGGATTGATATCCACCATTCTGTTCTGACCAACCACACCCACGAAGTTGCCACCATCATAACCACCTTGCGTATTTGTAACACGCGGTGTATTATTATTAACGATAACCCCATCTACGATATAAAGTGGTTCTGAAGAAGAGTTCACAGAGCTCACACCTCTCAGACGAACACTCAAGCCACCGGCAGGATCACCGCTGTTCTGCGTGATCACCGCACCAGGTGTTTTACCCTGTAATGCCTGCAAGGCATTGGCTGAGGCACCTTTGTTCAGGTCAGAAGCCTTGAGCGTTGCTACATAGCTACCCAACTGACGGCGAGTGGTGCCGGCAGATGTACCGGTTACTACTACTTCATCAAGTTTGGAAACACTCTCTGATAAATTTACATCTACCGTGTAGGACTTATCGCTGCCTATGGTGATGTTTTTCGTCTGATCTTTCCAGCCGAGGGCAGAAAAAACCAGGGTGTAGTTGCCCGGATTCAGGGCGGCCGTTAATGCATAGTTTCCGTTCAGGTCGGAGATGGTACCATACTTGGTGCCCTTGACAGATACGTTAACAGATTCTACAGCCGCTCCAGTAGAGCCGCTGACTTTACCTGCAATGCGAACCTGGCCGAAAGAAATGACGGCGAATAGACTCAGGACAAAGGATAAACAGAATTTCTTCCATTTATCCTGCCTTTGGGTTGCTCGTGTGTTCATAAGGGTGGTTTAGGTTGTGAGGAATTATAAAATGGTTATGCCTAGATCCCGATAAGGCGCCAGCACCGGATCATTTTTGTCCAGCTCCGTTATCAGGATGTCAATTTGGTTGAGTCCGCATATCTTAATGCGCTGCACAGAATTCAACTTCTCTGATATAGACATGATTACCTTCAAATGCGATGCTTCCAGCATGGCTTTTTTTAAGATGACCACATCCCAGTCATTATCTGTAATACCCTTTTCCACATCCATCGCATTGACACCCATGATACAGATATCTGCCTGAATAGACTTAATCTTGGAAATGGCTTCCCCACCTACTGCAATCTGTGATTTTTTTGAAATCTTATCGCCAATGAAAATAACCTCTGAATTTGGGTGTTGCGCATATTCATAGGCAGCCGGAATACTACCCGTTAAGAAAGTGGCCTGTAATTGCTCGGGTAACATCCGTGCCATCTCTACCACCGTAGTACCACCACCCGATAAAACAAACATGCCATCCTTTAATAAGGTGATGGCTTTGTTGGCAATGATCTTCTTTTGCTCACCATAGAATACATCCGACCTAAGGTAAAAACTATTGAAAGATTTGGATAAGGCACCCCCATGTACTTTGATCACCTTGCCTTCTTCAGCTAACTCATTGAGATCACGACGAATGGTATCTTCCGATACCTGGATTTCGGCACTCAAGTCGGCCGACAACACGCTGTTGTGCAGACTGACTTGCCTTAAAATATATGCCTGTCGTTCTTTTTTCAGCATTTTTGCAATCGTGGAGTCCGAAATTATTACTTTTATCGCTTATAATACTATCAAAACCGC
>JBEIUM010000295.1:0-2555 GCA_040374385.1 Sediminibacterium sp.
AATTTAACTTACAGGTTGATGTTATCAACCGGCATTACCATCTCAGTTCATGCAGGCAGAGTAACCTCACAGGTAACGTCTGTCGTACGGAAATAGAACTGGGGACGATATTTGTTGAAGAATGGCGTGTGACGTCCACCTTCTTCTTTGCTCAGTACGTATACCTCACCTTTGAATTCAGTGTGCGGAGTGATAGAACCTGGCTTACAAAGAACCATACCACGACGGATTTGGTTTTTCTCAATACCACGTAACAGCAGACCAGCATTATCTCCAGCTTCACCTTCATCGAGCAATTTCTTGAACATTTCAACACCGGTAACAGTAGATGCCAGTGGAGACTCCATCAAACCAACGATTTCGATGGCTTCACCCACTTTGATGCGACCACGCTCGATACGACCAGTAGCAACCGTACCACGACCAGTGATAGAGAACACGTCTTCCACACTCATCAGGAATGGCATATCAACCGGACGGGGAGGCAGCGGAATGTAAGTATCTACAGCTTCCATCAGTTCATCGATCTTAGCAACCCATTTTGGATCTTCAGCCAATGCACCGGTAGCAGAACCTTGAATGATGGGTGTATTATCACCATCGAAACCATAAGAACTCAACAGTTCGCGGATCTCCATTTCTACCAGTTCCAACAGTTCAGCATCATCTACCAGGTCAACTTTGTTCATGAACACAACGATACGGGGTACACCTACCTGGCGGGCCAGCAGGATGTGCTCCTTCGTTTGTGGCATCGGACCATCTGTAGCAGCAACAACGAGGATAGCACCATCCATCTGTGCAGCACCGGTGATCATGTTCTTCACATAGTCAGCGTGACCAGGACAGTCAACGTGCGCATAGTGGCGGGCAGACGTTTGATATTCTACGTGAGCCGTATTAATCGTGATACCTCTTTCTTTCTCTTCAGGTGCACCGTCGATCTCATCATACTTCTTTGCCACATTACCCATGCCCTTCTTGGACAAGATCATAGTGATAGCTGCAGTCAGGGTAGTCTTACCATGGTCAACGTGACCGATGGTACCTACGTTTACGTGGGGTTTTTCCCGCTTAAAGGTCTCTTTTGCCATTTTTATCGTTTTTTTTGTGTTTTCAATGGTGGTTGCTGGCAACCGGTTTTACAATTTTTTGAGTTTTCAGCGCGCAAGGTAATCATTTCCCCGCGATACCGGCCAACTCCGGGCCTTAATTCATTTTTTTACCGTTGAACGGTAAAGCAGAGCCGTTGATGAGAATTGAACTCACGACCTCTTCCTTACCAAGGAAGTGCTCTACCACTGAGCTACAACGGCAATCACTCAGTAAACCATCTGGAGCGGAAGACGAGGGTCGAACTCGCGACCTATAGCTTGGAAGGCTATCGCTCTACCAATTGAGCTACTTCCGCTTGTGCTGAAGGAAGACCGAAGCCCTCCCGACACAGACTAAAAGAACCATACATTGCTCCGGAGAACAATGGAAGTGGGCAGAGCAGGGTTCGAACCTGCGTACTCGTGAGAGAACAGATTTACAGTCTGTCGCCTTTAACCGCTCGGCCATCTGCCCCTGTATGCATCACACGAAGTAAAAAAAACACGAACCTGTTCCGATCCGTAACTTCTCTGTATCTCCATGTATGTTGGAGAGCCGAAGATGGGACTCGAACCCGCGACCTGCTGATTACAAATCAGCTGCTCTACCAGCTGAGCTACTTCGGCATTATTGGTCTACTACTTGCCGAAACTTACCCTTTTTCGTCCCCAAAAAGGATAAAAAACAAGCAAATTCAGCGGCAAAATACAAAGAACTATCCCCATTTTTTGGGATGGCAAAGGTAATGGAAATCTTTATTCGGCAAAATTTTGAATTGAATATTTTTCACCTAAAATTTCCAACCGGCTAAAAAGGCACCTTTTTGTTTCCTTTTTCTGCCCATTTCTAACCCAACTTCCCGACTTTCTACCAACCCAGCAATAAAAAAAGGCAGGTGACTCATCATCACCTGCCCCTGATTACCTTTTCGTATAACCAACCCTAGGCGGCTAGTTTTTCTTTCTTCCTTTTTAACTGATTTATCATAGACTCCAGCGCCTTGTCGAATGATTCTTCAAATTGCTTGGTAGAACATTTGGTAAATAAATCGTGCCTGGGCACATGTACCTTAATTTCTACCACTTTGTCTTTGATAACGTGCACCACATTGTCTAGTTTTAAAAATACCTCTACTTTAATAAGTGAGTCGTGAAAAGTGGTTAGCTTTTCTACTTTCCGGGTCACATACTCGACCAGTTTGGCATCTGCTTCAAAATGCACCGTGTGGATGTGTAAATTCATGGCATATCATTTTCAGTGAAAAAATTTCCGGCTATCAACCCCCTAACAGATCTATACCGGAATTACAGTAGTAAGTTACGGAAACTTTTACCCGAAAAAATGACTTTTATCGTGTTTTAATTTTTTTATGATTTCGTTGTATCAGGCCTTGGGATGGGCTTTCTGAAAGATAGATTTCAGCTTTTCGATGCTGTTGTGGGTATATACCTGGGTGGCTG
>JBEIUM010000065.1:0-12791 GCA_040374385.1 Sediminibacterium sp.
AGGCACATACATATAGCGAATGCCCCATTTTTTTCTCCAGGGTATTGGCATAACAGCAGCATAATCATTCATCACCAGCCCAGACCAATGATCGGCCATATTATCCAGATAGATGGTGTTCGAATAGATGAGTCCGTTCGAAGCTGACTGAATACAGCTATTCCATTTTTCTCTGTCTATAGCATGTGCGGGGATGAGTTCTATAGCTGTTTGCATAAAGGTTATTTTCCTTTACCGGCTAAAATGATCTGCAGGGTATGCATCATGATTTTGAAATCGAGCAAGAGCGAGGCATTTTCAATATAAATCAGGTCATATTTCATTCGCTCCAGCATGTCGTCTATGTTGGAAGCATAACCAAATTGTACCATGCCCCAGGAAGTAAGTCCAGGCTTCACCCGCAGCAGGTAGCTATAATATGGTGTCATTTGTTGTAGTTGATCAGCGAATATTTTTCTCTCCGGTCTTGGCCCCACCAAACTCATTTCTCCTTTTATAATGTTCCATAATTGAGGTAGTTCATCCAATCGCCATTTTCGCATGGTTTTCCCCCAGTTCGTGATGCGTGGATCATTATCGTAGGAGAGGGCAGGGCCATTCATTTCCGCCTCTTCCACCATACTACGAAACTTCAGGATGGTAAAAGGTTGCCCTTTGTATCCTATTCTGGATTGACGGTAAATGATTGGACCCGGTGATGAAAAGGCAGTTCTTATGGCAATGAACACCAGCAGTGGACTCAATACAAGCAGGGCAAAGACAGCCACTACCAGGTCCACTGTTCTTTTAATGTGCCTTTCAGTGCCAGAGAGTGGATTACTTTGCACATCAATCAATGGGGCACCGAGCACATTGTTGGTTTTTACAGCACCGGTTATAATGTCCAGCAGGCGGGGCGCTAGTTTTATATCTGCTTCCTTAGCGGCGATTTTCTTCACAAGGGTTTCAATGAATTGAACATCTCTTTTTTCAGGAGCCAATATTACTTTTTCAACTTTGAATTGGTCCATCACCTGTTCTATGTCATCCAGTCTACCCAATAAGGGTACAGGAAATTGTTGTGCTGAAGAATGATTGTCATCTGTGGTAATGTATCCAATGCATTGATAGCCGAGGTAGGCATAGTTTTTTTGCAGGTCATCCACCATTTTTTGTGCCGTGGGGCCTTGTCCTACCAACAGTGTTTTGAAGGAAATGGATCCATTGGTCAGCGTTTTTTTCACCAGCCAGAGAATCCAGCTTCTGCCGGCCAGTAGCCAGGATACGTGCAGTAACCAGAAAAAAAACCAGTTACTCCAGGATGGGAACCAATTTGGAAAAAACAAGTGTAGTAACAGGCAAGCTGAAAGGGTGTTGATCAACGTGATGCTCCATTCATTCAAGCGTGATCTTTCTGCCAGTGGTTGATAATAAGCCCCTGTAAAGGCGAACCAAAGTAGCCAGCTACCAATATACAGAACTGCCAGCTCGGGGGTGTAAATGGGCAAGCCAGACCAGTTGCCTATTAAGTAGAGTGAAAAGAGCGATACAATTACGCAGAGGCAATCGCTGACAACATAGGCATAACTGTTTTTCTTGGCATTCATTCAGTTAAAGCAGCGATGGCGTAAGGTTGATTTTTTCCATGATTCGGTGTCCCACTTCCATGGCCATCAACCCATCAATCTCGCTCACTTGAACAGGCTGTTGATTTCGGATGGCGTCGACAAAAGAAATTAATTCGTCTTTCATTGCATTGGAAGGTTCAATGGAAGGGGTAGCGATGGCGATGGTTTTTTTGCCCTGTCGTGTCTCAATATCAAATGAGAATACCTGGGTATCTTCCGGTTGTTTCAACTTGATGATTTCAGTTTTCTTTTCGAGAAAATCAACACCGATATAAGCATCTTTCTGGAAGAGCCGCATTTTTCTCATTTTCTTCATGCTGATACGACTGCTGGTGAGATTGGCAACACATCCATTGTTGAACTCGATGCGTACATTCGCGATATCCGGCGTGTCAGTAATAACCGATACGCCGCTGGCATAAATATTCTTCACATCGCTTTTTACAATGCTTAAAATGATGTCAATATCATGTATCATCAGGTCCATGATTACACTGACTTCGGTTCCCCTTGGGTTAAATTGAGCCAGCCGATGTACCTCGATAAACATCGGTTGTAAGTCCATTTTCTTGATCGACAGGTAGGCTGGATTAAATCGCTCGATATGGCCGACCTGCAGCTTCACATTGGCTTCCCGAACCATCTTTACCAGGTCCCTGCCCTCTTTCACGGTGGCTGCCATGGGTTTTTCTACAAATACATGCTTCCCTTTCCGCACAGCTTGCATACATACTTCAAAGTGTCGGTCGGTAGGGGTGATGACATCAATGATGTCACAGGCATCGATTAACTTTTCTGCGTCGGTGAATCGCTTTAATCCATAGTTTTCGCTCACTTCCTTGGCAGTTTCATTGTGCGGATCGAAAAAGCCAACCAGCTTGGTACCCTCTATCTCTTTCCAGTTGTTCAGGTGAAATTTACCCAGGTGACCAACACCAAATACACCCACTTTTAGCATGACATTCATTTATTAAGGCGATAAAGATACTTATTCCTCTTGCCCGTACGAGTATTCAGGCATCGATGTGGATATTATGCCGATGTGGACTTTTTCCAGTCATTTTCAGATAGTTGTGTCAACAATTCGGGACGACAGATGGTAGCTTCAAAAGCAGCTGCATGGCTGAGTTCGTAGCGGAAATAGAATTCCATGGTATGCAGTGTGAATTTCAATCGTTCCCGCGTGCTTTCGGCTAATTGTTCCTTATCTGTCAGTTGACGACTGGCTGCAACACCCATCTTCAGCCATTGCCAGCCAATGACGATATAGCTTGCCATTTCCATAAATACAGAGGCGTCGGCCAGAAATTCATTGGCTTTGCCGCTCATCAGTCGGGGTTGCAGATAAAGTACTACCTTTTTCATTCTTTCTATTTCAGCCACCAATTGTTGGCTGCAACCTGCCAGTGCGGGAAATGCTGCTGCTGCCTGTAAGGTTTCCTGCATGGCATGGAATAATACTTGCAATGCTTTCCCTTGCTGCATCGTTACTTTCCTACCCAATAAGTCGAGGGATTGTATGCCGGTTGTTCCTTCATACAGCGACATGATGCGAATATCTCTGTATAGTTGCTGTATGGGGAAGTCAATGGTGAAGCCGTATCCACCTAATATCTGAAGGGCGTTAGATACAGAGCGAATTCCCTGTTCCGACGCATACGTCTTCATAATTGGGGTCAGAATTTCAAGCAGCAGGAAATAGTTTTCTTTTTCTTCACCACTGGTTACTTCGCAGAGGTCATAGAGTTTTGTACACTCCATTCCCAGTGAAATGGAACCGCCAACAATGGACTGCTGGGTGAGTAGCATTCTTTGCACATCCGCATGGTTGATGATCAATGTGGGTGGCTGTAGTGGATCTTTTTCGGTTACAAGTCTTCCCTGGGGACGCTGTTGCGCATAAGATAAACTGTATTGCATCGCAGCCATGGCCACTCCTGCGGCGCACAGGCCCACGCTGATGCGGGCTCCATTCATCATCTGGAACATATAGGCAAGGCCCTTGTTGGGTTCTCCTACCAGGTAGCCCCTGCAATTATCATGATCACCAAAAACAAGGTGGGTGGTAGCATAGCCTCTTTGCCCCATTTTTTGAAAATCACCGGCACAATAAACATCATTATTTTCAAGTGAACCATCGGTCGTTGGTCGAAGGGCCGGTATAATAAAAAGCGAAATACCTTTTGTGCCCGGCGGGGCATCTTTTATGCGGGCAAGGGTTAAATGCACGAAGTTTTCAGCAGCCTCATGTTGACCTCCGGAAATAAAAATCTTTTGTCCCTTGATCAGGTAATGTCCCTCATCGGTTGGATAGGCAGTCGTAGTAATATCGCTGAGTGAACTGCCTGCCTGGGGTTCTGTCAAAGCCATGGTACCCTGCCATTTGCCATTGAAAATGTGCGTTACGAACGTGTCAATTTGCGCTTGATTACCAAAACTCGTGATGAGTCCGGCTGCACCACCCGATAGACCAAGATAGCCCTGAACTGCATTATTCGCTGCTTGAAACAGCAGATGACCGGTACTGAAAAGCATTTCCGGTAATTGAAGTCCGCCTAATGCAAATGAAGCATTACCACCGATCCATCCTTGTTCAGCAGCAATGGCAACGATCTTCTTGAGTTGGGGGTGTGTCAACACTTTTCCTTTACCATCATATTGGGCCGGCGTTTCATCCATTGATTTGAAAAAAGGAAACATTTCCTGCCCGGCAAATAATCCGGCTGACTCAATCATCATCCAGGCCTGTTCTTCGTCGAGGTGGGCATAGCGAGGATATTGAAAAAGGTCGTTCAGCCGATGAACATCGAGCAGTAAAAATTTTATCAGGTGTTGATTCGCGAAGGCTTGCATATTTTATGAGTATGTATTAGGCAAAAATAAGACTTACCAGTTCTCCAACGCAGGCAGGTTTTTCAGCATTTTCTACTTCAATGGTGCAGGCAATAAAAAGGAGTGTGCCTCCTTGTTTACCCGGCTCTGTGCGCGAAAGGGTCGCCCGCATCCGTATCCGGCTACCTGCCTGCACCGGGGTTATGAAACGTACTTTATTGGTGCCATAGTTGAACATTTTTTCGATGGCAGTGATGTCGATCAACTGATAGAGCATGCGGGTGGCAAGGGAAAGCGTAAAGAATCCATGTGCAATGGTTTTCCCCCCGGGCATTTCTTTCGCAGCCCGTTCAATGTCCACATGAATCCATTGTTCATCGCCCGACAGTTTTGCAAATTGCTGTATCATGGGGGCAGTCACGGTAAACCATTCTCCGGGCCCCAATTCTTTTCCCAGCAATGCAGTAATATCTCCCAGATGGGTAATACGAGCAGCATGGTTGCTTTTTTCCTGTGCAGGTTGCACTTCGGCAGGTGTATTCGCAACGGGGGGTTGAGCACTGGGCTGCTGTTGTAAGTTGATTACTGCTTTTCCGATGACCTTTCTGTTCTTTAAATCTTGCAGGGCAAGTGGTGCTTCCTCCAGTGCATACGTTTGATGAATCAGGGGTTGAATCTTTTTCTGTGTCAGCCAATCAAAGATCATTTGCATATTGGCTTGATGTGCTTTCGGTTCTTGTTGGAGAAAACTGCCCCAGAATACACCCTGCACGGAGCATCCCTTCAGAAGTGGTAAGTTGAATGGCAGGTTGGGAATATCACCTGCAGCAAAGCCTACGATCAGGTACCTGCCCTTCCAGGCCATCAGTCGAAAGGATTGCAAGGCAAGTTGTCCGCCGACGGGATCGAAAATTACATCGACTTTACCACCTGGTATAGCAGCCGCTAAATCGGCTGTTTTAGATTTCTCAGCGGTGTTGATAACATGATGAGCTCCTTTTTCAAGACAGGCGTTTAATTTACGTTCGCTGGAAGCTGCAGCGATTACATTCGCACCCATCAGTCTACCCAATTCAACAGCGGCTAATCCAACCCCACTGCCTGCACCCAATACCAATAAGGTTTCACCGGGTTGCAGTATGGCCAGGTTTTTCAGCGCATAGAGTGCCGTACCATATTGATAAGTGGCAGCTGCCGCGGTAATGAAGTCGATGTCGGCAGGCAAAGCAATCACCTGGTGTTCTGCTACGCTGACCAACTCGGCAAAGCCACCCCAGCCTGTTACGGCCATCACCCGATCACCGGGTTGAAAGCGGTTTGCTGCCTGACCGGTAGCGACGATGGTTCCGGCGACTTCCCCGCCGGGAGAAAAAGGCAGTGGAGGTTGAAACTGGTAGAGTCGTTGAATCAACAAGAGATCTGGAAAATTTATGCCACAGGCTTCTACCCGAATCAATACTTCCTTATCGCCGGGGGCAGGGTCTGCCATTGTTTGCAGTGATAATTTTTCCGGCGGTCCGTATTCATTACAAATAATGGCTTTCATGTAATTATGTATTTAGGGGGCATTCATTTGTCCGCCCTCGGCGGATAAATGAAAATACAATGAATCTCTGAGAGTTTCGTGCTATTTTGCCTTCAAATCATCTGATGCTAAGATGCAGTTAATTACCTTCTTTTTTTGGTTAACGCTCTCCCTGATTTTTTATGCCTATCTGGGCTATCCTTTGTTGCTGGCATTGTTTGTTTGGGTGAAGGAACGGGTGCGGCCAGTAAGCATCAAGCAGCAGGTAAGTTGGCCCTCTGTTACCCTGATCATAGCGGCCTATAATGAAGCGGACTGCATAACGGAGAAGTTGCAGAATGCCCTCGCGCTGGACTATCCCCCTGCATTATTGGAGATATGGGTCGTTACGGATGGTTCTACCGACCAAACCCGGGAACTTGTTCTTCAGTTCCCAAGCGTTAAATGCTTTCATCTGGCGGAGCGGAGGGGAAAGATCCATGCTATTCAGCGGGTGATGGAAGAAGTGCGCTCAGCCTGGGTAATTTTTACAGATGCCAATGCCATGTTAGAACCGATGTCTATAAAGGCCTTGATGCTGGCTGGATCTGTATCGGAGGTGGGCGTTGTGGCGGGAGAGAAACGAGTTAGAAAGCGTGGAGCAGCAGGAGGCGGTGAATCATTGTATTGGCGCTATGAAGCCTTTGTAAAAGAACTAGAGGGCAGACTGTATGCCGTTACCGGAACAGCCGGGGAATTGTATGCAGTTCGAACTGCGCTGTTTAGTGCAGTTCCGGAGGATACCATATCAGATGATCTGGAGATTGGTTGGGCCATTGTTCAAAAGGGGTATCGCATCGCATATGCAGCGGCTGCCGTTAGCTATGAAGAGGAGATGGCAGATGGTCAGTCGGCCTTTAACAGGCGTGTACGCGTAGCTACCGGCTCTGTTCAATCGGTATGGCGATTAATAAGGGAGGGAAAGACCGGCTGGCACGCATTTTTCTGGTGGGAAGTGATCAGTCATCGGGTTTTCCGAACGCTGATTGTGCCCTACTGTTTACCTTTATTGTACTGCTTGAATTTTTTATTATTGGAAGAAGGACGCATCTATGCACTCTTTTTTTTACTACAGACCAGCATGTACTTGGTTGCCGCTTTGATTTGGTTTTCAGCGTCACCGCGTTCTGTTATTGCATTGTTAAATGGGGTCTTCTTTTTTGTAATGGTTCACATTGCGATGATCAAGGGGGGGTGGCTTTTTCTGCGAGGACGCCACACTGTTTTGTGGGACCGATTACCCCGCACAAAGGTGACCCTGGAGGGGAAAAATTGACCTATTTCGCCATTTTTGACTATTTTACAGCGCTTTTACGTTCTCCTGGTTAGGGAAATGAATAGATGAATTGTAGGAGGAACGAAAAAAGTTATTGAAGTTGGACAATACCAACCGAACAATCTTCTTTTAAAGTATGAACTCAACTGAGCAAAGGCCGATGATCAAAAAAGTCTTGTGTGTAGACGATGATGCTTTGTCGTTGACCATATCTGAGCTGATGTTAAATAGTGTTTCCTTTACCGAGCAGATAGACAAGGCGATGGATGGGAAGGACGCGTTGGATTATTTGGATAAGATTTTGGAGGAGAAGGATATGACGGGTAAGGCACCGCAATTGATTTTGTTAGACATCAACATGCCGGTGATGAATGGGTGGGAATTCTTACAGGAGTTTGTTCCTGCCTATGCTGAAAAACTTCCCGATACAAAAATTATTATTTTATCATCAACCATCGATCCGGAGGATTTCGCACAGGCCAAGAAGTTTCCGGTCGTTGTTGATTTTATCAGTAAGCCATTGGATTTGCAAATGCTCGAATCGCTCAAGGAATCTGAGCATTTTCGGGTTTTCTTTGCAGGTTCTGATTCTACTACAAATAACGAGTGACGATTACAAATTTGAATGTTATGACTATTGAGCAATTCAAGGAATTGAGTTTACCGGAGAAATTAAATGTGATACGTTATGAAGCCACTTTGTTGGGTTCATATGAGCGAAATGGAGAACACAATGGACCCAAGACACCTGGTGATATCTATGCATTGCATGATTTCTGGGTATTTTTAAGTGATGATGAATCTATGGTAATTCCTTCCAGAAGGAATCCACTCCCTGCTGAAGAATAAAGTATGTTTTATATTTTGCGGGGTGCGATAGTCGTTCTTGAGGTGTATGGATAGCGATTTAAAACAACAGCATATAAGTAAGCATTTCCTGTATGTCGAATTTTTTATTGATTGATGATCATTCTGTCGTGAGAGCTGGAATCAAGCTTATCATCATGCAGCGCTTTCCGGATGCCGAGGTGGAGGAAGCTGAAAATGAAAAGCGGGCAGTTGATATATTGCGCAATAAGGAAATGGACCTGATTCTCATGGATCTGAATATGCCGGATAGCGATCCGATTCGTTTGATTCATTACATTACTTCCAATTATCCAAAGACTGCCATCATCGTATTGACAATGAATGATGAGAATGTTTATGCTAAGCGTTTTTTCAAGTTGGGTATCAAAGGCTTTCTGCATAAATCATCCGACAATTCTGAAATCATCAAGGCAATCGAGCAGGCGTTGGTGAATCGGGTGTATATGAGTGATAGCCTAAAGCAGACGATTGCAGAATCTTATTTTACCGGTTTATCTGAAAACCCTTTCGACTTGTTAAGTGATCGTGAGTTTCAGGTGGCAAAAGAGATGTTAACCGGGAAGAGCATCACAGAAATTGCAGCTTCATTGAGTATTAATACATCTACCGTTTCTACTTATAAGGGAAAGGTTTTCGAAAAGCTGAAGATACCCCACAACAACATGGTCGAGTTGATGTCATTGGCACGTCAACACAGAATCGTTTAAGTAGCTAAATTAATTATTCCGCGAATATTAGCGCAAGTGATTCTTTGCTATTCCTGTTCTTCATTCAGGAAAATATAGCGGTGGGCAGGTAATTGTAAAGTGATCTGCGTTCCTTTGTCCGGCGTACTTTTAATATGGATACTTCCTTTCATTTTTTGCATCAGGTCGTATACGATTCTGTATCCAATTTGTGTACTTTCGGAAGTCTTTTTTGTAATCACACCGCTTTCTAGTTCTACGATTTTGTCAGGGGCAATGCCTGAGCCTGTGTCAGAGATGATGATGTATTGAAAGCGGTCATCTATGTGTGCAGTGATTTCAATTTTTCCCTCCCTGGTATTTTTGATGGCGTTGTCAAGCAGGTTTCTCAATACAATCGAAAAGAGACTAAAGTCAGCTGTGATGGATAAATTGTCGGAAGCCAATAAATTGAATTGTAATTTTTTCTCTGAAGCGATTTTAAAGTATACCGCACAATTGTTTCTGATAAAGTCATTTAATTTTTCGGTCGTATAGGAAAGCTTTATATTCTTTTTAGTGCTGTTCAACCACTGTAAGAGGTTGTTTACAAAATTGTTGATATCGAAAGTTGTCTGGTACAACTCAAAGCTAAGGCGGTGCAGATCGGCCTGGCTGATATTGGTATTTGATTCGTACATGGAGGCGGCGATCTTATGTACAAAATTCAGTGGGGATTTCAGGTCATGCATTACAATACTGATCATTCTCTCCCGAAAGGCCAGGTTATTGGTGAGTTCGACCTCTGTCGCTTCTAATTGTAAGAGTGAGAACCGAAGTTCTTCTGTTTTTTGGGTGACTACTCGCTCCAGGTTCTTCTTTTGTTTTCTGAGTTGCAGTAGTAATATGGCGGCCATGATGGCAAACACCACGAATCCGGCCATAAACATATAGGCAAGTGGGCTAAATGCCCTCAGCATAAATAGCAGGTTATCTATATGCATTAGCCTATGTTTGAATGTTTTTTACAACAGGTGACGGCTAAGTTAGTCATTATTTATAGATTTCAAGTTAAAAGGCTGCCAAAAAATAATTATATAGCTATAGCAAATAGCTATACAGCTATTTTATAATCATCAAAAAACTATAAAATTAATCGCATAAAAGCTATGAAGTTTCAAAATTTCTCCTACTTTTGTCATCACAGTTGGTTTTTTATAGCAATTTTAGGTTAAAGTCCAATGTCCTACAAATAGCCGGTGAGCTAGATCAAAAAGAAGCTTTCTAGTTAACCGGCTATTTCAATTCAAAGAATAGCTATATGATAAATACAATAAGAGCGATTAACAAAACGTTGATAACTTTCAATATCTTCCGATTTGTATCCACACTTTGTGGGGCTAAAACTTTAAGTGTTATTATTGTTAAAGATCCACTTGAAGCGAGGGGTGTTAGCGGAAAATGGGGAAGTGGAAATGGCAGGCGTAGCGTGATTTGAGGGGGAGTTGTGAGAGAGAAACTGGGGCAGAAATTAGATTTTTTTTATTTATAATAGGTTTTGTCTATCAGATCGAATGTGATCATATCGACTGTTAAAGCACTTTGTGTATCCAATGCGATAGTACTACTACTATGCGCCTGGTTACATTATAAGCCCTGCAGCAGCAGACAATCATCCGTTGTCCACAACACGCCCTCTTTTGAGCCAGCCGCCTTACCGGAAACGGCCGGCTTTTGTCCTCTTTCTACTCCTTCTTATCAGCTTATGCTGAATCCGGATGCTGCTATTATGCCTTTAACGGCTGATTTTGGTCATTTAGACAGGATATCAATGGCTGATCCGCCAGTCAATTCCTACCAAACCGGCAGGATAGGTATGCACCTGTCAACCGGTCCCCCCTCCGCTGAACCACCATACTATATATATAGGTATGGAGAGGGAACGATTCGATTTTCTTTCCAGGCTCCTATTGCCACTCCTTTATATGGAGAGGCTTTTGCCGTTTTCAGCAGCGGTGAATTTTCATTTGAAACCTGTCCCATTCGATATGCGGCAGATTATTCATTCAATACAATCATTGCTTGAGTAAGCTGACTACCATATCGAAAATTTTCAACACTAAGTTGGCCAAGACCGCAAAGGTGGCGGTACTCTTATTATCCGTACTTTTCTTCGCGGTAAGTGCGCAGGCACAGTATACCGGCGGTAATGGTGATGGACATACAACGCTTGAGGGTTCGCAGGATTATTCAATTCCTACAATTGGCGCGAAAGTAGTTGTTACCTGCAGTGGAGTAAGTTTCTCCGTATCGCCCACTGATAATGTAAACGGTGATATTGTTCCGGCGAATACAACGTATTCATGGTTGGCTCCAACAGGGATTTCTGGTATTGATGGATTGACCGGGGCTTCAAGTGTTGCTTTCTTTTCTGCAACATTAACGAATACTACCAATGCCCCGATTACTGTTACGTATACAGTAACGCCAGCTTCATTATCTGGGACGGGTGCCTCTTTTACCATTACGGTCACGGTCAATCCGACCGCAACGGTCACAGCTATTAATCTGACCACTTGTAGTGGCGTGAGTTTTGCGGTAACACCTTCTGCAGGAATTATTCCCACCGGCGTATCTTATACCTGGAGTACACCGGGCATTACTGCATCGCTTACAGGTGGTGCAACAGGCAGTGGCACCAATATAACCGGACTCCTCACCAATACCTCGGCATCCGTTCAAACAGCTACTTATACAGTTACACCCAATCTTACGAACGGATGTATTTCTGCTCCGTTCACAGTAACAGTTGCGGTATTCCCGGTAGCATCTATTAATAATGTATCGCTCACCGTATGCAGTGGCGTTAATTTTAACCCCACATTAATTGGAACGATACCTTCAGGTATTACTTATAGTTGGAGCCCCCCCACCATCAATGGAACTTTAACAGGTGGTGTAAGTGGGTCTAATGCAAGTGGTTTCAGTGGTACATTGAACAATACCAGTGGTGCTGTAGCAACGGCTACTTATTTTGTACAATCCAGTTTAACCAGTGGATGTTCCTCCAATGGTTTCACAGTAACAGTCAGTGTTTTACCCATTCCTGCCAGTGTAAGCAATGCAACTCTTACAACTTGTTCAGGTGTTGTATTTAATTTTACACCTTCCGGAACCAATATTCCTGTGGGAACAACGTATAGTTGGGGTATTCCTACCTACACAGGAACCTTATCCGGCGGCACAGCAGGCGGCGGTGGCAGCAGTTTCACCGGAACATTGACCAATACAAGTGGTGTTGTTGCAACGGCTACTTATTTTGTAACCCCGAATGTACCGGGTGGTTGTACTTCTGCTGGATTTACAGTAACGGTAACTGTTTTCCCAATAGCTTCTATATCAAATTTGACATTCACTGTATGTTCTGGTATCATTTATAATCAAACCTTTTCTGGAACAATACCTGCTGGCACAACTTATACTGTTATAAACTCCAATCTTTCATCCGGTTTATCAAGTGGTGGGGGTGCGCTTACGGCGAATGGATTTACTGGAGTACTAAATAATACTACTAATTCTATAGGTACCGCAACATATTATTTAGTTCCCAATGTTCCCGGGGGCTGCACCTCTGCGGGATTCACGATAACGATAAATGTTTTCCCTGTTGCCAATATTTCATCAACCTCTCTTACCACTTGTTCCGGAGTTGGCTTTACCGCAGCATTAACGGGTACGATACCATCACTTACTACCTATAGTTGGAGTGCGCCATCTTATAATGGTTCACTTTCCTTAGGGGCATCTGCTACCAATGCAAGTAGTTTTAGTGGAACGTTAACTAATTCAGGCACAACGGTAGGTACTGCCACGTATTTTGTTACGCCGAATGTACCGGGTGGTTGTACTTCAGCTGGATTTACGGTTACAGTTAGTGTGTTTCCAAAAGCAAATATTAACCCGGCTTCATTAACAAC